>JBBQXP010000050.1:0-20287 GCA_038209555.1 Gaiellales bacterium | reverse complement strand
GGCTCGGGAGCACCATCTCGCGGATGGCCGCTTTCGTCAGCAGGTCTACGGCGCGGCCGTAGTCCGGCTTCTGGGTCCCCTTCATGATGCCCGGCATCTCGCGGAACTGGCGGCGGACCTCCTCGACGACCGCACCCGCTGCACGTCCAACAGCCGTCATGCCCATCGCCGAGAAGAGGTACGGCAGCAGGCCGCCGATGAACAGCCCGACGACGACGTACGGGTTCTGGAGCAGGAACGACGTCTCGACGTCGGGGAAGTAGTTCTGGAGGTCCTGCGTGTACGACGCGAAGAGGACGAGCGCCGCGAGGCCGGCCGAGCCGATGGCGTAGCCCTTCGTGATCGCCTTGGTGGTGTTGCCGACCGCGTCGAGCGCGTCCGTCGTGACGCGCACCTCGGGGGGGAGGCCGGCCATCTCGGCGATGCCGCCGGCGTTGTCGGTCACGGGGCCGTAGGCGTCGAGGGCGACGATCAGGCCGGTCATCGAAAGCTGTGCCATGACCGCGACGCCGATCCCGTAGAGCCCTGCGAGCCCCGCCGCGCCGCAGATGCCGGCAGCGATGACGATCACCGGCAGCGCGGTTGCCTGCATCCCGACTGCGAGCCCTTCGATCACGTTCGTCGCGTGACCGGTCAGCGACGCGCGGGAGATTGCCTTGACGGGACCCCAGCGCGTGCCCGTGTAGTACTCCGTGATCCCGACGAGGAGGAACGTGACCGCGAGCCCGATCAACGCGCAGCCGTAGAGCTCGCCGAACGTGAAGTTGTCGTTGTCGAACGCCATCGTTACCGGGACGAACCCGATCGCGGAGAGCACCGTGGCGACGAGCACCGCCTTGTAGAGCGCATTGATGATCGAGCCCGTGCGGCCGACCCGGGCGAAGAGCGTCCCGATCACTGAGGCGATGATCGCGACCCCGCCGATCGCGAGCGGGTAGACGACGACGCCGGTCGATGGGAAGTTGACGGCACCGAGGAACATGACCGCGACCGCCGTCACCGCGTAGGTCTCGAAGAGGTCGGCCGCCATGCCGGCGCAGTCGCCGACGTTGTCTCCCACGTTGTCCGCGATCACGGCTGGGTTCCTGGGGTCGTCCTCCGGGATCCCGGCCTCGATCTTGCCGACGAGGTCGGCGCCGACATCGGCCGCCTTCGTGAAGATCCCGCCTCCGAGCCGGGCGAAGACCGAGATGAGGGAGCCGCCGAAAGCGAGGCCGATCAGGTTCTTCGTCGCCTCGTCCGGGCCCTGATCGAACCACGAGGTGAGGATCCCGTAGTAGCCCGCGACCCCGAGGAGGCCGAGCCCGACAACGAGAAGGCCGGTGACCGAGCCCGCACCGAAGGCAACCTTGAGCGCCGGCCTGACGCCGCCCTTCGCAGCTTCGGCCGTGCGGACATTGGCGCGGACGGCCACGTTCATCCCGGCGAAGCCGGCGGCCGCGGAAAAGACTGCGCCGATCAGGAAGCCGAAGGCGGTGCCCCAGCCGAGATCGTTCCAGAGGCCGATGCCGAGGAAGATGACGATCGCGACGACGCCGATCGTCATGTACTGCCGACGGAGGTAGGCGGCGGCACCCTGCTGCACGGCCAGCGCGATCTCCTTCATGCGGTCGGAGCCTTCGGGCAGGGCGAGAAGCCGAACCGTCAGCGAGACCCCCCAACCGATGCCGAACCCCGCGCAGATGAGCGCGAAGAGCACGCTGTGATCCTGGAAGAATCCGCTCACTTACCCCCGCCTTTCGGTTTCACAAAGTAGGCCGCCCCGGGCCCGCCTGAGAGGGCGCAATGCTCCGTTTCAAGCCAGGTTGCGACGGCGGGCATTTTTATCACAATCCCGCCGGTACGCGGTGTCGCTAGGTCTGGGTGTCGGTGCCCCCGGCGGCGTCCTCGGCGGCGTGCTCGGCGGCGGCGCTCGCGTATGCAAGCTGGAGGTTCGCGACCGACTGGTCGAAGTCACGGATGAGCTCCGCCGGGACGAACTGGCCGAGGATCGGCGTCACCGCCCGCATGGTCTCGATCGCAAGCCGCGTCTGCTCGAGATCGCGGGAGTCGCGCGTGTCCTCGGTCGTACCGAGCCGCTGGTATCCGATCGACGAGATCGTAATCAGGCTCTGAATGAGAACGTCTTCGACGCGGAGGTTTCGGAGCTGCTCCGCAACCTCGCGGGCGATCCGTTCCTGCTCGTCGGGCGGAATCTGCTCAGACACGCACGGCCTCCAGCACCTCCTGAGCATAGATCGACTCCATGCTCTCCCCCGCATCATGGCGAGCCATTTGCCGCTCCGCCGCATTCTCGGCGGGTATTTGGAGCAACCCCGCACACCCGAGCTCCTCCGCGACCGGCGCGACCCACTCGACCAGCTCGGCCAGCGCTTCGCGCGCCGGGCGCACCTCACCGGTTGCGAGGTCGATCAGCTCGCCCGAGAGCCCGTACCGGATCGCACGCCAGAAGTTCTCTTCAATCAGGCGTGGCGGATGGTCGGGGAGCGGCTCACCCTCGTCCAGAGCCCGTGCGATCCTGGCTGTCAGCGCGTACATGAGCGCCGAGAGCGACTGAGCCTCCTCCAGCGTCGGCTGCCCGTCGCAGATCCGGATCTCGACGGTCGGGAAGGCGAGGTGCGGGCGAACGCTCCACCAGAGCTGCGTGTGCTCCGTGATCGACCCGGTGTCGTACAAGAACCTGACGTAGCGCTCGTACTCGTTCCAATCGACGAATACGTCAGGTACGCCGCAGCGCGGAAACATGCGAGTGAAGATCTGCGTCCGAGCCGAATGAAGATACGTGAAGACGCCCTCCACGAAGGGCGAGCTTCCCGAGAGCGCCAGCAGGTCCGGCAAGTACCTTCGGAGCGCGTTCGTGACGCGGATCGCCCGGTCCGCGCCGCGGATCCCGACGTGGACGTGCAGGCCGAAGCTGTTGTTGCGCCAGACGACGTAGCGAAGGATTTCGTCGTTTTGCCGATAGTGCGGCGTGTCGATGATGTGCTGCTCCTGCCACGGGCTCCAGGGGTGCGTGCCGACCGCGCAGAGGCCGACCTCGAGCCCGCCGGCGAGCTCGAGGAGCTGCCTCCGGCGCTCAGCCATGGTCGCAGCCGCCTCGGCGAAGCTCTCGCACCGGCCGGTTCTGATCTCCGCTTCGGAGGCGATCAGCTCACCGACGAGGTGTGGCTCGAGCTCGGATCCGGCCGCGGCGGCCTCGAGCTCTTCGAAGCGATTGACGAGCCCGAGGGTTCGCGGATCGAGCATGGCGAACTCCTCCTCGACGGCAACGGTGAAGTCTCGACCTTCCTCGAACCCCTCGCGAGCAGAGCGAAGTTGGTCGTCCGGACTCAGGCGCTGGGCGTCTCCCATTCGCGCGAAAGTAGCAGAGCCGCCACGCGCTCCCAGCTCCAGCGCCGGACGACGGCACGCCTGGCGGCCTCACCGAGCCCTCGCCGCTCCTCCGGTGCGAGCGCAAGAATCGCCCCGAGCGTCGCCGCCAAATCGGCGACATCCCCCGGCCGAAAGCCTGCGAGGTGACGCTGCTCCGGCGGGTACTCCGATTCGATTCCGGCTGCGATCTCTGCGAGACCGGAATGCCGGGCGACCAGAGGCGGCGACCCGCAGGCCGCTGCCTCTGCGGCCACCATCCCGAAGGCCTCGGGGAACACGGACGGTGTCACGCTGACGTCCGCGAGCGCCCAGAGGTGCCTCAGATGGCGGTGCTCGAGCGGCCCAGTGAAGAGCACGCGGTCGCCGGCCGCGGCTTCGAGCTCGGCCCGAGCCGGTCCGAAGCCGACGATGACCGCGCGGGCCCCAATCTCGCCGAGGGCCTGGAGCAGGAGAGCGACTCCCTTCTCATCCGACAGCTTCCCCACATAGACCACGGTCGGCTCGTCGTCTGCGAGAAACGCCTCCAGCCGATCGGCGTTCCCGGGATCAGGGAGCCGCTCGCCTTCACCCCCCGGGTTCGGTGGATCCCGACGGGCCTCCTCAACGAGGGCACTGAACGCCGTCTCGCGGTCGGCCGGAACGAGCTCCTCGACGTCGACGCCCGGCGGGACGACCTGCACGCGCTTCAGGTAGTCGCCCGGCCCGACGACCTCCTCGAGGACGCCGCGGATGTGCTCCGAGCCCGCGAAAACCGTCTCCGCCTGGTCGAGGGACTCGCGCGCCCACCCGGACAGCTCGGTATTGCCCCGGATCGAGAACTCGAGCTCCGAGCCGTGAGCCTTCACGGAGAACGGCATGCCGGCCGCGACGCCGACCGGCGCTCCGAGCAGCACGTGGTTGGTGAGCAAGAAGTCGGCGGGAAGGCGCTCCCGAATCGCGGCTGCGTTTCGTTCCACGAAGTCGCGACGCTGCTGCCAGGTCAGTTCCTGCAGGAACGCCGGCTCCATTCCCTCGTACCGGTCGAGGACGAAGACCGGTAGCGGCCCGTCCAGCTCGGGCCTGACCACGGTCGCGCCGCCGAGGTCATAGCGCTCGGGATGTGGCTCCTGGCAGAAGACGACGACCTCGTGCCCCGCCCGCGCCCACACACGCGCCAGCGCTCGCGTGTAGACGTTCGAGCCGGTTCCGCCCAGGAGGTAACCGTGCCAAAGGAGAATCTTCATGACATGGATGATCCTGACGGACTCCTCGTACGTCGTGCCCGCCGCGGCGACCGCGATGCGTTCGAGCGCCTGGTCGAGCGCCACCAGCATCGCCTCTACACGCTCGCCGCGCGACTCACCGGCTCGCGGGCGGACGCCGAGGACGCCGCGCAGGAGGCGCTGCTCCGCGCCTGGCTGAACCTCCCCAACTTTCGTGGCAGTGCACTCTTCTCCACCTGGCTCTACCGGATCTGTGCGAACGCCGCGCACGACCTCCGTTCGAAGCGGCGACCCGAGCCCTCGGAGGCAGCGGTCGAGACCCCCGACCCTCGCGACGCTTTCGTCGACAGCGAGCTCGCAGGCGGGCTCCAGGCTGCGCTGAACGGCCTCGAAGACCCGTACCGGACGGCGGTGGTCCTCTTCGACGTGCTCGGATGCTCCTACCTCGAGATCGCCGAGGTCACCGGCGTGCCCGAGGGCACCGTGAAGTCGCGTATCTTCCGCGGCCGCAAAGAGCTAGCGGCGGCACTCGGAACATCCGCGCCGGGAAAGGAGTCGAAGGAGTGATGGCTGGGATGCACCCGGAGGAGCTCGAGCTGCTCGCCTACCTGGAGGGCGAGCTCGACGACCCGCGTCGCGGGCAGGTCGCCTCCCATCTCGAGACCTGCGACCACTGCGCGCAGGAGTTGCGTGCAGTCGAGGCAGGCAGAGCCGCCCTGCGCTCGGCACCGATGCTCGAGCTGCCCCAGGAGCGCCTGGAGGCGCTGCTGACACGGTTGCCGTCTCGCGCAGCGACGCCGCCCGGTCTCATCCGTAGGATGCTCTCCGTCGCCGCAGCGCTGGCCGCCGTCGCCGCGCTCGCCGGCGGAGCCTTCGTGCTCGGGACGAGCGGCGGAGGCGACGATGAAAGCTCAGGCGTCGCTCAAGACGAGGCGAGCAGCGCAGGCGGCGGGGCCGCTGAAGGTGCCGGCACCACCGGAGGATCGACGCCCGAGGGGCAGAAAGGCACAGCGACCGACCACTCCGAGGGGCTCGCGCCCACGGCTCTCCGGGTTGCCCGCGTCGCCGGCTCGCCCGCCAACGTTGCGCGCCGGCTGCGCCGTGTCGGCTTCGACGCTCGCGCAGTCACCGGCAAAGTGATCGTCCGGGGTGCGAGCGCCGCGGAAGTTCGGAAGGCACTCGAAGCTTTCGACCCCGGTCCCGTGCGCGTCGTTGTCCGGCCTTGAGGCGCTCGGCCCCCGCCGAGACTGACGCTCAGGCCAGGTAGAAGTAGAGCGCGTAGAGCAGCTCGACCGCCGGGCTCGTCGTATGCACGGTTACGTCCGAGGGAACGTCGAGGAGCGCCTGCGTGTAGTTGAAGATGATCTTCACACCGGCCTCGACCACGTCGGTCGCAACCCGCTGGGCCTCGTCGTCCGGAACCGCGAGCACCGCGACGATGATCGCCTTCTCACGGAGGAGCTCCGAGAGGCGGTCGTAGGCGAGCACCTGCTGCGCCTGTCCAATCGGCTTGCCGACCTTCTCGGGGTCGACGTCGAACGCGGCAGCGATGTTGAACCCGTGGTCGGCGAAGATCGTCGAGCTTGCGATCGCCTGCCCGAGGCGGCCTGCCCCGAAGAGCGCGATGTTGTGCTGCCCCTGTGTCCGGAGAATCTTGCGGATCTCGCCGGCCAGGGCGTCGATGTTGTAGCCGACACCGCGTTTCCCGAATTTTCCGAACCCGGACAGGTCGCGCCGGATCTGTGTCGCGTTGATGTTCGTGTACTCGCTGATCTCCTGCGAGGAGATCCGCTCCTTACCCATCTTGCGGGCCTGCGTGAGGACGCGGAGGTACTGGCTCAGCCGCGCGGCCACCCCAACGGTGAGCCGGTCGCCGTTGCGGGTCTCCTCGACGCCTTCGAGCGGGATCGGAAGCTTGCTCACCACTTGCAACCGAGCATACCTGGCGTGCTTTCCGTTCCGTAGCAGGAACTGTGGCTCACGAAGCCTACGAATCTTGTTGACTTTGTGCTCCCAGTCTGAGGCGGAGTCCGTCGGGGTGAACGAAGTAGGTGAACGCTTCCACGCCGTCGACGGCGACGACTGGGATGCGCTCGCGGTAGCGCCGCTCCAGCTCCGTGTCCCCGCCGATATCGGTCTCCTCGAGCTCGAACGGAATCTCTGCGCGAACCTGCTCGAGCACGCTGCGTGCGGCCTCGCAGAGGTGACACCCGCTTGCGAAGTAGAGCCGGACGCGATGCATCCCAGGTCTCAGGGGTAGAGGCCGCGGATGGTCGTCGCCTCCGAGACGCGTCTCACCGCGATCGCGTAGGCGGCCTGGCGCATCGAAACCTGCCGGTCCTCGTGGATGCCCCACGTCTCGGAGAAGGCTCGCGTCACGATGTCGTTCAGCTTCGCGTTCACCTCGTTCTCTTTCCAGAAGTACTCCTGGAGGCCCTGTACCCATTCGAAGTAGGAGACGACAACACCCCCTGCATTAGCGAGGACGTCGGGCAGCACGAGCACGCCTCGGTCCTCCAGGATCCTGTCCGCTTCGAGAGTGACCGGACCGTTCGCGCCTTCGCAGATGACCGGGGCCCTGACCTTGTCGGCGTTCTCCTCGGTGATCACCTGCTCGAGCGCGCAGGGGGCGAGGACGTCGCAGTCCAGCAAGAGCAGCTCCTCGTTGGTGACGGGCTCGCCGCCCTCGAAGCTCTCGAGTGCTCCATGTAGGCGCTTGTGCTCCACGGCAGCCTGGACGTCGAGGCCGGCTGGATTGTGCACCCCGCCGCTCGAGTCGGAGACGGCGACGATGGAAGCGCCTTCCTCGGCGAGAAACAGCGCGAGGTTACGCCCGACATTTCCGAGCCCCTGCACCACGATGCGACAGCCTTCGATCCTTCGACCCTGCTTCCGCAGCGCTTCGCGCACGCAGTACGAGGCCCCGCGGGCCGTGGCTTCCATCCGTCCCAGGGAGCCACCGACCTCGAGCGGCTTTCCGGTCACGACGCCGAGGACCGAGTAGCCCTTGTTCATCGAGTAGGTGTCGAAGATCCAGGCCATCTCGCGGGAGCTCGTGCCGACATCGGGCGCAGGGATGTCGACCTCGGGGCCGATCAGGTTGATGATCTCCGTGGTGTAGCGGCGCGTGAGGCGCTCCAGCTCGCCCACCGAGAGCACCTTGGGATCGCAGACGACGGCGCCTTTCGCACCGCCGAACGGAAGCGCCATCAGGGCGCACTTCCACGTCATCCACATGGCGAGCGCCTTCGTCTCTTCGAGCGTGACGCCGGGGTGGTAACGAATGCCGCCCTTGGAAGGCCCGCGCGCCACGTTGTGCGTGATTCGAAAGCCGGTGTAGACGTTGACAGAGCCGTCGTCCATGCGGACGGGGATGGAGACCTCCACCGAGCGCTTGCACTCGAGGAGCACCTCCAGCATGTTCTCGGTCACGTCGACCAGCGCTGCGACCTGGCGGAGCTGCTCGCGGGCCATCTCCCACGGATCGCGCTTCAGGTGCGACGCGCTCGCCTCGATGGTTGCCACGCTTAACCCTCCCCCGGGCCGGAGATCGTGAACGTGACCTTCGCGGTCGAGGGGAGCGTGCCTTCGGCTCCCTCGACCGGCTCGGCGGTGAGCCGGAGCTCGTAGTCGCCCGGTCTGAGGGTGCTCCCGAACGCGCCACGGCCGGTCAGGCCGAACGCGTAGCGGCCAGGCAAAAGGTCGCGCAGGCGGAAGAGTGTTCCCAGGCGCTTGCCCGCGGCCGTCCAGAGCTCGCCCTCGAGGAGGCGAACCGGCTCGATCGTCTGCCCCTCGGCACCCTGGCCCACGGCTCCCACCCTGAAGGCGACCACGGCCGGCGCGGCGGGCGAGGGCGCGAAGGAGTCGTTCGAGAGCCGGATGTCACCGACCAGCGGCGCCTTCGCGGGCGCGAACGAGACCGCCCACGGGAGCCGCACGGGCCGCGAGCGCTCGGCCTGGACCACGAAGACGCCCGCCGACAGGCCGGAACCTCCGGCCGGCGCGGCCGCCTGCAGGACGACGTCGCCCGCGTCACCCGGCCGAAGGGTCAGGCTTGCCGGGCTCGCAGCGAACCGCACCTCGGGCCCGGCAGCCGAATCGTTGGCGGCACCGAACGAGAGGCGAAGGGTGCGAGTCGACAGATTCCGCACGCTGATGCCCCGGATCACGCTCCAGCCCGCGCCGGTTGCCTTTCCGAGCGCGAGCGAGGCCGGCTCGACCGCCAGCTCCGTCGAGGCGGCGCCCTGGAGGTCGAGCGCGCCTGCTCCCGCGACGGTCACTCCTGCGGACGCACGGCCCTCGAGCTGGCGCGCGCTTCCGACCAGGAGCCCGCGAAGCTCACCGGCCGACAGGTCCGGGCGGGCGTCGGCCAGGAGCGCGGCCGCACCGGCGACGACGGCCGCGGCTGCGCTCGAGCCGGTGGCGGTCGCGACGCGCGGCGAGCCGTCGGCGGTACGACCTGCGTCCGCAGTCACGAGCCCGACGCCGGGTGCGACGAGGTCGGGCTTCACACGTCCGTCGAATACGAGGCCGCTCGAGGAGAATGGTGCCACGCGCCCCGCGCCCGGGTTACCCACCGCCTCCGCGGCACCGAGGTCGAGGGTGACCTCGCGACCGGAGGCAAGAGCGCGCGCGGACGCCATGGCTGTGCGCCCGGCGAGTGCAAGCACCGGGATCCCGCCCGCCTCGTCCAGGTCGAGCGCACCGGACGGAAGCTGCGCTCCGGCGACGAGGAGGACGGCCGCGCCGGCTGCGGCTGCGTTCTGCGCCTTCTCTGTCAGGGAGCCGCCCCCTGGGACGAGCACGGCCCGCCCCGCGACCCGGCTGGCGCCGGCGCTGTCAAAGAAGTCGGCCAACACGGCACCGCTTGCCTGAACCGCCGGGGCTCGTTCGCCGTCGCCGAGCGAGGGACCGAGCAGTGCCGAGACCCGGAGACGCAATGCCGACCGGGGCGCCACCGCGCCGAGTACGCGCACGGGCTCGTCCAGGACCTCGTTGGAGTCGATTCGAAGGGTCGCGTTCGCCTGGAGCAGGTCCGAGCGTGCGTCCAGGGCGCCGACGGTCAGAGCATCGGGCGCTCCACCGGGCCCGCCGACGCTTCCAAATCCTTCCCGCCCTGCACGGCCGTCGTTCCCGGCCGCGGCCACTACCAGCGTGCCGAGGCGCGTCGCGCCTGCGACTGCTCTCGACTCCGGGCTGTCCGGAAACGCCGCGAACGGCTCGACGACGGCTGCGAGCGCGATGTCAGCCGCATCCCTGAGGTCGCCGTTCCCGTCTGGATCGACGGCGCGCTCCAGGCCGGCCACGAGGGCGTCGCCGCGGCCGAAAACTGCATAGGAGCCGTCCCGGGTCCGGCGCCAGCCGAGAATGCGGAGAGGCAAGATCCTTGCACCCGGTGCGACTCCCCCGACGAGATCGCCTCCCACGAGGAGGCCTGCCATGCGGGTTCCATGCGTCTCGAGGCGCCCTGGCTCTCCAGGCATCGCCCGAGCGACGGCCGGCCCGGCGCCGCGGAGAAGGTCGTAGCCCGGGAGGACCCGGCCGCGGAGAGCTGAGTGGGCGCGCTGGACGCCCGCGTCGAGAAGCGCGACGGTGACCCCGGCTCCGTCGAATCCCGGTAGCTGGACCGAGGGGCGACGGCCTGCGCGCTCCGAGAACTCCGGTTGCCCGATGGTCTCGGTCCCGATCGAGGCGGGATAGACCGTCCGGACCGGATAGACCCCGGCGACGCCTCCGATCCGCTCGAGCTCGGCGAGTGCCCTGTCGTCCAGGGCGGCGGAGAAGCCGTTCAGCGTGCGGGTGAACGTGTAGAGAGGCTCCACGTCGATCCCACGCTCGGCGAGCTTGGCGAGCAGGAGCCTCTGTGCTCCTTCGGCCTCCGTGGACCAGCGGCGAGTTTCGGCGGGCGTCGGCGATCGACGCAGGCCCGCAGCCTGGTCGGCGACGGAGGGAGCGGCAAGGACGACGATCATCCGCTTCGAGGGCGCGGCTGCCTGGGGGCGAACGCCGAACGCTCCCCGCCACGCCGCGGCGACACCGCTGACGACGGCGTCGCCCGCCCCGCGAACCGGTGTGACCGTGATGAGCGTCGTCGCAACCAGCGCGACGAGCCCCAGGGCCGTCGCCCGGCGCCTGCCCCTTGAACCCGTTTCAAAATGAAGCACTGACCCGCCAGGCCGCGCTGAACGGCGCGAGCCGGCGTCCTCACTCGCGCCCATATCTGCCTCGATATGGGCACTCCCTGCGTCCTTGTCTCGCACCGCCCAATCGCACCCTGGCGGGGAGTCGTCATCCTGAAACGGGTTCTCAGGCCGCGGAGGCGTACGCATCGAGCGCAAGATACTCAGGGTAGGCGATGACCGGTGCGAAGCGAGCCGCAGAGGCGATCATGGCCGCGTTGTCGGTACAGAGCTCGAGCGGGGCGAGCGCCGCTTCCGGCAGTGATGCCCGCAGCTCGGAGTTCGCAGCAACCCCGCCGACGACGGCGATGCGCTGGGTGCTCGCGGCCGCGGCTGCCTTCCGGGTTCGCTCTACGAGAGCCCTGACGATGGCGCGCTGGTAGCTCGCCGCGAGGTCTGCGCGCCTACGCTCGAGCTCGGCCGGGGCGAGGTCGCGAACGACGTAGAGGAGGGCGGTCTTCAAGCCGGAGAAGGAGAAGTCGAGGCCGGGCACCCGCGCAACCGGGAAGCGGTACGCCTCGGCATCGCCCTCGCGAGCCAGCCGGTCGATCGCGGCGCCGCCCGGATACCCGAGGCCGAGCAAGCGGGCACCCTTGTCGAAGGCCTCCCCGGCCGCATCGTCGAGGCTCCTGCCGAGCACCTCGAATCCAGAGCGGTCTCGGACGTCCAGGAGCAAGGTGTGCCCTCCGCTCGCAAGCAAGCAGACGAACGGGGGGTCGACCGCGCCCGGCTCGAGGAAGAGGGACGAGACGTGACCGTGAAGATGGTCCACGGGCACGAGCGGAAGCCGGCGGGACCATGCGAGCGCTTTGGCCGCCGAGAGCCCGACCAGGAGGGCGCCGATCAGCCCCGGCCCCCGGGTGACGGCGACCGAGCCGACGTCGTCGAGGGCCGCCCCCGCCTTCCGCAAAGCCTCCTGAACGACCGGGGAGACCAGCTCGAGATGCCGCCGCGACGCGATCTCGGGGACGACGCCGCCGTAGCGGGCGTGAAGCTCAGCCTGCGAGGCAACCACGCTCGAACGCACCACCCCGTCACCCGTGACGAGCGCAGCGGCGGTCTCGTCGCAGGACGTCTCGAGGCCGAGGATCACGGAGTGCCGACCGACGACACCGGCACCGGGTCGCGCCACATGATCAACGCGTCCTCGCGGTTGTCGGTGTAATAGCCGCGCCGCACTCCGGTCGAATAGAAGCCTGCCCGCTCGTAGAGCGCGATCGCGCTCGTGTTGGAGACGCGCACCTCGAGCGTGTATCCGCGGCGGGCGTCGGTCTCGGTGCGCGCGAACAGCTCGTCGAGGAGGCTGAGCGCAATGCCGTGCCGGCGATAGGCGTACGCAACCGCGATGTTCATGATGTGCCAGGCGTCGACGTAACGCGAGATGATCAGGTACCCGGCGAGGGTGCCGCTGTGCTCCGGGTCGTACGCACCCAGAGACATCGAAGAGGGCTTGGCGAGCTCGCCTGCGAACATCGACCGCGACCAGGGCGTGGGGTAGGCCTCCTGCTCGATCCGCTCGATTTCGTCCAGATCCGAGAGTGTCAGGCGGCGGATTTCGAGGTTCATAGGCCAACCCTTGGCCTATGAACGTGTGGAGGGGGTGTGGGGGAACCGGGAGGTTCCTCCACGTCGGACTCTAAGAAGGCGGCTAGCGGGGGAAACATGGTTGCCCCCGCGGGAGCGAGCCGGAGGCGAGCGACGTTCATGCCAGCAGTTTCCTCTCGGCGTCGGGCACGCGGAGGTAGATCGGCTCCGCCGCCTCGGGCGGACCGAAGGCGCTTGCGAGGAGGGCGTGATGGCGTGCCCAGGGCACGTGGACGGGGCTTTCGTCGGGCGGCACGAGGCCACCGGAACCCTGGAGGACGTCCCGGTACCGCACCGCGCCGTCGCCGACCGCGGTCTCGCCCTGCTCGAGCTCGAGGTTGTGGGGACGAACGCATCGGTACTCGCCCGCCACCAGCGTGAAGACTTCCCCGCGCCGGGCATCGAGGACAGGGCGGCTCCCGGGACTCCCCGCGGCGAGCGCGTCGAGTGTCGAGACACCGGCGACCGGAATTCCGAGGGAGAGAGCGAGCGTCCTCGCCGTCACGAGCCCCATCCGGAGCCCGGTGTAGCTTCCCGGGCCCGTTCCGACGACGATGCCGTCCAGCGCAGCAGGCTCCACGCCCGCGCCGGCGAGCACGTCGTCGATGTCGTGCAGGATCCGAACCGCCCGGGATGGCCGCTCACCGAGGACGTTCCCGTCCCGCACGAGCGCGCAGGACGCCGCGTCGGTCGCGGTGTCGAAGGCGAGGGTCAACACCGGGCGGAAAGGGCTATTTCCAGGGATTTCTCTGTAGTTTCGACCCCGATGAGTCTACGCTCGGACTCGAGCAGCTGCAACCGCACCGCTGCGCGCGCTTCACCGAGATAGGTCTGAGCCCGCTCGGGCCACTCGACGAACACGATCGCGTCCTCGAAGTACCCCTCCAGGTCGCCCCAGTCATCCTCGGACACGCTTCGCTCGAAGCGGTAGAGGTCGAGGTGGGAGACGGCGACGCGGCCTTCGTATCGATGGCCCACCGTGTAGGACGGGCTCGTCACGGGCTCGTCGACGCCGAGCTCGCGGCAGGCTCCACGCACGAACGTGGTCTTCCCGGCACCTAGCTCGCCGGCCACGGTGACGAGGTCCCCCGGGCGCAACGCCGAGGCGAGGCCCGCTGCGATGCGCTCGGTCTCCTCCGGCGAGGACGACTCGAGCTCGATCATCGCTAGAGCTTAGAAGAGTCCGAGCTGGTGTTGCTGCTGCCGCGTCGCCACGGCCGAGGCGGTCGAAACGGGGAAGCGGATCACCTCTGCGGTGGGCGCGGGCGCAGGCTCCTCGCCGATGAGAGCCGGAATGCCGGCGAAGTCCTCCTCGAGTGTGCGCAGCATGGCGGGCGTGTATAGCGCAGCGGCTGGGTGGTAGAGCGGGTAGAGCGTCACCGTGCGCCCGCCAACGGTCGCCTCCTGCGGCCGCCCGTGCACCCGCGTAATCCCGTGCGGCTTCCCGGTGAGGAGCTTCGTCGCGAAGTTGCCGAGTGTCGCGACGAGCCGTGGCTCGACGAGCTCGAGTTGTCGGAAGAGGTGGGCCTCGCACGCTTCGATCTCGTCCGGCTGCGGATCGCGGTTCCCCGGCGGCCGGCACTTGATCACGTTCGCGATGTAGACATCCTCGCGAGCGAGCCCGATTCCCCCGAGTAGCTTGTCCAGGAGCTTCCCGGCCTGACCGACGAAGGGGAACCCCTGCTTGTCCTCGTGAAATCCGGGGGCCTCCCCGATGAACATCAGATTGGCGTCGGGGTCGCCGGCGCCAAAGACGACCTGCGTGCGCCCCTCGGACAGCCGGCAGCGTGCGCAGGGCGCGATCTCGGTCGCGTAGGCCTCGAGCGCCGAGCGGCGACCGGCAGGGGTCAGCCCCAGAGAAGCTGGGTCAGCCGCAGCCACAGCCTCCGCCGCAACAACCGCCTCCAGCAGTGCCGCCGAAGCTCGGTTGCTCGGCGGTGCCGTGAGCAGCGAACACCGAGAACTGGCGTCTGACCTTCTCGGAGCCGCAATCCGGGCAGCCCGGATCCGCGTCGTCGACGCGCAAGAGCTCTTCGTAATGGCTCTCGCACGTCATGCACACGAACTCGTACATTGGCATCGCTCGCGGAGTCTAGGCACCGTCCCGGACACACCGCAAGTTGGACCCGGACCCGACCCCTCCATGGCCTCTGGCATGATCGGGCGGTGGGGAAAGAGAGAACGTTCACGACGGCAGACGGGCTGGAGCTCACCTACCTCGAGTTCGGCGACCCGGAGGGTTCGCCCGTCCTGTACCACCACGGCACACCCGGAAGCCGGCTCGAGCACCATCCGGACGAGCGGGTCTATCTCGAGCGCGAAATCCGCTGGATCGCATACGACAGGCCCGGATACGGGCGATCGAGCCGGAATCATGGTCGCCGGGTTGCCTCGGCGGCCACCTATGCCGAGGCCCTGGCCGATCACCTCGGGCTCGAGCGCTTCGCACTCATGGGCGTCTCGGGCGGAGGGCCCCACACCCTCGCGTGCGCCGCCCTCCTCGCGAATCGCGTGACCCGGGCGGCCGTCCTCGTGGGTGCGGCGCCGTCGGACGACCCGGGCTTCGACTTCCTCGAGGGGATGGCCGAGGTGAACCTGGAGGAGTTCGGAGCCGCCGTCGAGGGTGAAGAGGCGATCACCGCCCTCCTCGATCCGCAGGTCGAGACGATCAGGAGCGAGCCGGACGAGCTGCTCGACGCGATTGCCTCGGAGCTCCCTGCTCCCGACCAGGCCATGCTCGCCCGCCCCGAGATCCGGGCGATAGTGCGGGACTCGTTCGTCGAGTCCGTTCGCCAGGGAAGCGGCGGCTGGGTCGACGACGACCTCGCTTTCGCGAAGGCCTGGGGCTTCGCGCTCGCCGACGTGCCGACCGAGGTGCGGCTCTGGCAAGGCGACCTGGACGTGCTCGTACCGCGCTCCCATGGCGAGTACCTCGCCGCACGCCTCCCGCGGGCCGAGTTCGAGCTCGTGCCGAACGCAGGGCACCTCCTCCTGGATCACTGGCCGGACGCACTCGACTGGCTGCTCGGCGGCTCCTGACCCCGCCGCTAGGCTCTGGTCAGGAGGTGGAGCGATTGTCCAGCAAGGTGGAGAAGACCGACGAGGAATGGCGCCGCGAGCTGACGCCCGAGCAGTACCACGTACTGCGCGAGAAGGGAACGGAGCGGCCCTGGAGCGGCGAGTACAACGACGTCAAGGAGAAGGGTGTCTTCAGGTGCGCCGCGTGCGGAGCTGAGCTCTTCCGGTCGGACGAGAAGTTCGAGTCCGGCTCGGGCTGGCCGAGCTTCTACGCGCCGGCCGACGAGGAGGCTGTCGAGACCGAGGAGGACCGGAGTCTGTTCATGCGGCGGACCGAGGTCATGTGCGCCGCGTGCAACTCGCATCTGGGCCACGTCTTCGACGACGGGCCGCAGCCGACCGGGCAGCGGTACTGCATCAACTCGGTGGCGCTGAAGCTCGATCCGGAGGCCGAAGCCAAGAACTGAGACGGACTGCGGCGACGTTCGCCCGCCTCCTGACCTTCCGTATCGACCTGGTTAGCCGGCTCCGGGGGCACGCCGACGGGGTAGACTCGCCGTGCCCGGTATCCACAAGGAACTGGAGCCCTCAGTGCGATTCGAAAACGTTTGTGTCGTCGGCGCCGGACGCGTCGGGAAGGCCGTGGCCGGAAGGCTCGCGGAGCGCATCCCGACGCGCGTCGCCGGCCGGGAGCTCGAGTGCGGCGACGCCGAGCTGATCCTTCTCTGCGTCCCCGACCGCGCGATCGTCGAGATCGCGCCGCGAATTCGCGTCGGCCCCTGGATCGCACACACGAGCGGGGCCTGCCGCCTCGACGCCCTGTCGCCGCACGCGCGCCGGTTCAGCCTCCACCCGCTCCAGACCTTCACGCTCGAGCGTGGGCCGGAGCAGCTCGACGGCGCCTGGGCGGCCGTTAGCGGCGCCGATCCCGAGGCCGAGGCGACCGGCTTCGAGCTGGCGCGACTGCTCGGACTCGAGCCATTCAACCTCGCGGACGAGCGCCGGCCGCTCTACCACGCCGGCGCCACAATGGCCGCGAGCTTCCTGGTGACGCTCCACTCGGCAGCCGCGGAGCTCTTCGCCGCCGCCGGCGCGCCGACGGCGGCGCTCGAGCCACTCATGCGCCGGACGATCGAGAACGGGTTTGCACCCACCGGGCCCCACGTGCGCGGGGACTGGACGACGGTCGAGGGCCATGTGGAGGCGATTCGCGAGCACAGGCCCGCTCTCGAGCCTCTCTATCGCCTGATCAGCGACGCGACCGCGGAGGCGGTCGCCTCATGAGGAGAGCGCGGACGATCGCGGGCCTCCGAGCGGCGCTCGAGCCCGAGCGAGGCCGGGGCCGCATCGGCCTCGTCCCGACGATGGGCGCTTTGCATCGCGGCCACCTGGAGCTCCTCGCTGCGGCCCGGCGCGAGTGTGACACGGTCGTCGTCAGCATCTTCGTGAACCCAGCGCAGTTCGACGAACCACAAGACCTAGCCGACTACGAGCCGGACGTGGAGGCCGACGCCCAGGCCGCCGAGGACGCCGGGGCCGACGTCCTCTTCGTCCCGTCCGTCGAGGACATGTATCCCGAGGGCTTCCAGACCTGGGTCGACGTCGAGGAGCTCTCCCGCGGTCTCGAGGGTGACGCGCGGCCGGGCCACTTTCGGGGCGTGGCAACGATCTGCTTGAAGCTCTTCAACATCGTTCGCCCGGAGCGGGCCTACTTCGGCGAGAAGGACGCGCAACAGGCGGCGATCGTCGAGCGCCTCGTGCGGGACCTGAACCTGGAGCTCGAGATTCGCGTGATCCCCACGGTTCGCGACACCGACAACCTCGCCCTGAGCTCGCGGAACGCGCGCCTCTCCGCAGAGGAGCGGCAGGCCGCCCGCGCCCTACCCCGAGCGCTCTTCTCCGCCCAGCTGGCCCATCGCCGCGGGAACGACGCCGTCGCCGCGGCCCGGGCGGCGCTGGCCGAGGAGCCGCTTCTCGAGCCGGAATACGTCGAAGTGGCGCGATTCGAAGCCCGACCGATTCTCGCCGCCGCCGTCCGCGTAGGACGCGTCAGGCTGATCGACAACGTCCCTTTGGATGCTGAAAGGAGCAGTGCATGAGTAGCCGACCACCCACCGCCGGAAAGCTCCCGCTCACAGAGCTTCGCGAGATGAAACAGCGCGGGGACCCGATCGTGATGGTGACCGCATACGACTATCCGAGTGGACGCCTCGTTGACGCTGCCGGCGTCGACCTCGTCCTGATCGGAGATACCGCCGCGATGGTCGTCATGGGCTACGACGGCACAGTCCCTGCGACGCTCGAGGAGATGCTCCTCCTGACCCGGTGGGTCTCCCGGGGCGCCTCCCGACCGCTGGTCGTCGGAGACCTCCCGTTCGGCTCGTACGAGGTGTCTGACGGCCAGGCGGTCGAAACGGCCGTCCGCATGCTGAAGGAGGGCGGCGCCGACCTCGTCAAGCTCGAAGGCGCCGGGCCGAGCCTCTCCCGGCTTCACGCGATCTCGGCGGCCGGGATCCCCGTGCTGGGCCACCTGGGCCTCACCCCGCAGTCTGCGACGAAGCTCGGTGGCTTCAAGGCGCAGGGCCGGACGGCCACGAGGGCACACGAGCTCTACGACGATGCGCTCGCGCTGGAAGCGGCCGGCGCTTCCGCACTGGTGCTCGAGGCGGTCCCGGAGCCGGTCGCGGCCCGGATCACGAAGGCGCTCCGCATTCCGACCATCGGCATCGGCGCGGGCCGCGGCTGCGACGGCCAGGTTCTCGTCTGGCACGACCTCCTCGGCCTCTATGAGGGGCGCTCGCCGCGATTCGCAAAGCGCTACGCCGAAATCGCGCCGCAGATCCGTGCTGCGCTCGAGCGTTTTGTCGGCGATGTCCGGTCCGGCACCTTCCCGGGCGAAGAGCACACCTATTCGATCGCGCAGGAGGAGCTCGCGCGCTTCGAGGCCGAGCTTGCGTCGATAAAGAACTAGAGAAGCGAGGGGACGATCCCGAGCGCGACCAGCGCGAGCGCCGCAAGCAATAGCGCCCCGAGCGAGCGCACGAGGGGCCACTCGTGGACGACCCGGATCCCGTAGACGATGAGGACGAGGGCCCACGCGAAGAACGCGATCTCGAGCGCAAGGAAGACCCAGGCGCCTCCTCCCCCCTCATCGCCACCTCCGGAGCGAAAGAGATCGCTCCCGTAGAGCGCAAGCTGGAGGGGCCAGAGAACCAGGAGCGAGAGGGCGATTGGACCCGCCGCGAAAGCCAGAAGGTGGCGGGCCCGACGGTACGTCTCGTCGCCTCCCGCGGCCTTGACGCCCAGGTAGAGGGCGCCGCCGCCGACCCAGTAGGCAGCGACACCGTAGAGCGCGCCGGCGAGGAAGACGAGCACGAGCACGAGGAGCCGGTCGACCTCGGAATTGTCGAGCAGGCTTCCGGTCGCATTCGTGACGAGAATCGCGCCCATCCCGGCGAGGATCACGAGTGCCATGACGGGCTCCTGTCGCGCGGTTGCCTGTTCATCGGAATCGTCGCGGAGCCCCACGAAGACGGCGCGAGGCGCCTGAAACACGGCCAGCGCGCGGAGCCACCAGTCCCGCTCGGGCGTACCTGCACGTACCTCGGCGTCCACGCGGTCAGCGTATCCGCTCGGCCGTCCTCGACCATTGTGCGGCGCATCGCCGTGTTCATGCGGTTTCCCCGCACGGGGAGCGGGTTTGCGCCTCCTCGCAGCGGGTTCCTCTAAACCGCAGGAAGCCGCTGGAGACCGCTCCTCAGGGGGTTCCACTGTCCCGCGTATGCCCCGCACTTCGGCTACGCCTCCGAGAGCTGCGCGAGGCGGGCGCCCGTGTCTGCCCGCTCGAGGAAGGCATCGAGCAAGCCAGCGGCCTCGGCCTCGTTCCCCGGGAACATGTGGCCGTAGCGGTCGAGGGTAATCACGATCGAGCTATGCCCCATGTACGTCGACAGCGCCTTCGCGTTCACGCCCGCGTGGATCATCAGGCTCGCGAACGTGTGCCTGCATTCGTGCAAGCCGATCCCCTCGAGCTTCGCGTTCTTCCAGGCGGTCGCCGCGCGTCGGGTCACTCCCGTTGGCTCGAACTGCAACACGGCGCTTCGCCCGAACGCGAGCCCCTCGGCCCAGGGTGTTCGCAGGCGATGGGCGGCCAGGTGGGCGCGGAGCGCCCGCGGGATCGGGACCGTGCGCTTGCCCGCCTTCGACTTTGGCTCGACGTAGACATGGTCTTTGGGATCCCAGGCGCGTACGACGCGAATGACCCCCGCCTCCATGTCGATGTTCGCCCAGTCGAGCGCCATCAGCTCGCCACGGCGCAGGCCAGCGTAAAGGGCCGTCGCCCAGAGGGCGCGGTCGCTCTGAGGTAGAACGGCAAGGAGCGGCGCTGCTTCCTCTGGCGCGGCGATCCGTTCACGTGTTCGCGTCGGCGCGGGCAGCTCGAGCCCGGTAGTCGGATTTACGCCGACCTCCCCTCGAGCAAGGGCGCGCCGATAGACCGCTCTCACCGGGGCGATGGCGTTTCGCACGGTGCTCGCGTCCTTGCCCCGGGCGGCCAGGCGATCGGCGAAGTCCTGCAGCTCCACGCGCCGAAGGTCATGGAGGCGGTAGGCGCCGAACTCGGGTAGGACGTGGTCGCGTAGCCCCTGCTCATAGCCTCGAAGCGTCGATGGCTTGAACGCCTTCCCCTGGCGCGTGCGGATCGTCCCGGCCCGTGCGCCCTCCATCCACTCGTCCGCGGCCTCTCGAAACGTAACGCGAGACGGGGCCTGCATCATGCCTTTGCCCACCGCACCCATCGCGTCGGCCCGCCAGGCCTTCGCCGCGGCGAGCGTCGGAAAGGTCCGCCTGATCCGCTTGCCGTCGCGACGGCTCCACACTGAAGCCCGATACGACGGACCCGGCTTACAACGGCAGCGTCCCGCGGCGTCCGTC
>JBBQXP010000049.1:0-20471 GCA_038209555.1 Gaiellales bacterium | reverse complement strand
CGCAGGTCGCGCTCCTCCGCGCGGCCGGGTTCGACGCCGTCCGCGACCAGGATGTAGAGGCCCTCGTGAGCGTGATTTGCGTCGTCGGGGCCGGTGTCGTTCTCGAAGACGTGGACGGTGCCGGTCCCGACCTGGCCGATGCTCCGCCAGTAGAGATCGCCGAAGTAGACGAGGAGGTCCGGCGCGACCCCGAGCGCCTCGCCGTAGAGCTCGTCCGGGCGGTGGGCGACAGTACCGATCGGGCGACCCTGGTCGTCGCCCAGCCCCTCGAGCCGGTCTTTCAGCTCGGCTCGCACGCGCTCGTACTGGTCCGCCGGAACGATGCCTTCCGGCTCACGGCCCTCGACGTTCAGGAAGAGGCGGCAGTAGTAGCCCCCCTCACCCCAAGCCGTCGTACGGCCCCAGTCGATCAGGTCGGGTGTCAGGCGGGTCGGCTCGTCCGGCTCCTCCTTCAGGTGGAGGTACCCCTCGCGGCGAAGCCATTCGTTCACACAGATGCCTCCGTCCATGCGCTTGGCGCCGTGGTCGGAGACGAGGAGAATGGCCGTGTCCTCGTCTGCGAAGCGGAGGAGGCGGCCGAGCTTCGCATCGAGGGCGCGGTAGTAGTCGAGCATCGCCTGCTCGTACTGATTCCCGGCCTCGTAGAGACGGTGCTCGGAGTCGGTGAAGCGCCAGAAGCCGTGGTGGATCCGGTCGGTGCCCATCTCGACCATGAAGAACAGATCCCAGGGACGCGTCTCGAGCAGGTGTTCGGCGACCCGGAAGCGCTTTTCCGTCATCTCCTCGATCTCTGCGAGGAGGCGATCTTTGTCGTCCGTACGAAAGTTCCGGACGTCGACCAGGTAGCGGCCCACGAGAGCCTCGATCTCTTCCTTCAGCCCGGCCGGATACGTGTACTGGCTCGTCTCGGTGTCCGGAGTCAGGAAGCACGAAACCATGACGCCGTTCACGCGGCTGACGGGGTAGGTCTGCGGAACGCCGAGCACGATCACGGGCCGGCCCCGGGTCGACAGGAGGTCCCACACCCGGGGCACTCGCACGGAGCGGGAGTCTGCAAAAGCGAGCTTGTCGTAGGAATGGTCCCGGCGGTTCCGGAAGCCGTAGAACCCGAGCGAGCCCGGGCTGCGCGACGAGGTCATGCTCGACCAGGCCGGCACGGTGATGGGCGGGTCGCAGCTGCGGAGCACGCCCCAGGCTCCCCGCTCCGTCAGTCCACGGATCGTCGGCAGCTGGTCGAGCCACTGGTCGAAGACGAGCTGCGGTGCCGCACAGTCGAGCCCGATGACGAGCGCCCTGGAGGCCGTAGAGCTCACTCCAGGTAGCCCAGGTCCGTGAGCCGGCGCTCGAGCTCGGCCTGCTGCTCGGGGGTGTAGGAGGTATCGATCTCGGGCTCCTCGCTCGAAGCTTCGGTGAGAGCTCGGAGCCGGCCCCGGAGCTCGGCCGCGAGCTCCGGCTGTCCGTCGACGAGGTTCGTCTGCTCGGCGGGATCGCTGGCCAGGTCGTACAGCTCCTCGGGGAGCTCCTCGTTGAAGAGGCCCCGCACGTACTTGTACCGTGGGGTTCTGACGCCGGTCAGCCACTGGTCGGGATTTGGAGTCGTGCGCCCGCCGCTCGCCTCAACGTAGACCGCTCTGTCGTGGAAACCGTCCAAGTCGTCCTGAGCACTACGAAGCAACGGCGTCAGATCGCGGCCGCTCAGCGAGGTGCGGTCTCCTTGCGGGAGCCCGAACGAGGATACGAGCGTCGGGAAGACGTCGACATGGCTAACGAGCTCTTGATGCTCGGCACCGCGAGGAAAGAGGCCGGGGCTGTGGAGCAGCAGGGGGACGCGCACGAGGTAGTCGTAGACGTGGTACCCGTGCCCCAGCCAGTTCAACGTGACCTCGTCCCCGCCGCCACGCATCCTGTCGGCGCCCTCGAGCAAGAGCGGCATGAATCGGCGCAGCTTTCGCGCGCCGGGAACGTGTCGCTTCAACTGCTTGAGTGGCTCCTTGAGCCGGCCGACGACGGTTCCGGCCCGCGAGTCCGAGACGTACTCACCGTGGTCGCCCGTGAGCACGAGGGCGGTGTCCTCGGGCAGCCGGGCCAGGAGGCGCCCGAGCTGCGCGTCCAGGGAGGAGACCGCGCGGTCGTACAGGCTCAGGCCGAACTCGGCCTGGTCGTACTCGGGCGTGACGCGGCGCGGGTTGTGTAGCTCCCAGAGGTGCAGAAACCCGAACCACGGGCTCGGTGTGTCGGCGGCGAGCCGGCGGATCAGCGTTTCGCCCCACGGGGTATCCAGCGTGTCCGAGTATTCGCGGTGGGTGTACTCGTCGAAGCCGCGGTCGAGGCCGGTCATCGGCGCGAGCGGCCCGGTCACCTCGGCCCAGGTCCGGTATCCGCCCTCCCGAAACCGCTCCGCGAGAGTCGGTAGATCCGTGCGGAGCCTGGCGTCGGCGAGCGAGCGGATGCCGTGTACGAACGGGTAGGTGCCGGTAAGGATGCTGGCCGTGCAACAGGTGGTCATCGAGGCCGGAGCGAAGGCGTTCGCGAAGTAGGTCGACCGGCGCCTCAGCTCGTCGAGGACGGGAGTCTTGCAGCGGCGGTCGAGACCGCTGGCCCGGTCAGCACGAAAGGCGTCGACGAGGACGAAGAGGACGTTCATCGCGCAGGCTCCCGACGACGCAGGACGGCCTCCGCCTCCTCGAGCCGCGCTTCACGCCGGAGGGCCCAGATCACGGAGCTGCTGAGGGCGATGAGGATCCAGAAGTAGCGCTGGTAGGAGAGGTGCAGGAAGAGCGCCGTCCCCATGTACGCGAGGAGACTGAAGAAGAAAGAGAGCGCCAGGAGCTCGTACTCGGGCCGGCGCCCGCGCCAGTACCGTGCGGCGCGATGGAGGCAAACCAGCGTCGTCCCGAGCAGGGCGAGGAAGAGCGACAAGCCGAGCAGCCCCGCGTCGGCCAGGAGCTCCAGGTACAGGCTGTGCGCACGCCGTTCGCTGTCGAGGTAGCGGAGGCCGAGCTCGTTCGCGTTCTGTCGCGAGTACTCCCTGAAGTAGACCCCGGGGCCCACGCCCGCGATCGGGTGGTCGACGAATGTGTAGAACGCAGCGAGGTTCTCCGTCTCCCGGCCCTGGAGGGCATTGTCAGCACCCGTTGACGGCTGGTCCGAGGAGAGCGAGGTGATGCCTTGCAGGGAGTCGAGCCGGATCACGTAGTCCGGAACCGCGACGACGACGACGACGGTCGCTGCGACGACGATTGCCAAGAGGTGTCGGAGCCGGATCGCGCGGAAGAGTGCCATCGCGACGAGCACGAGGGTCAGGGCGACGGCGGCGCCTCGTGAGAACGTGAGGAGGAGTCCTCCGAGGATGAGGACACCGGCGCCGCCGGCGAGGAGACGATTCCTGATCCGTGGCTCCCTCCAAACCCGCAGCAGAGCAAGCGGCAGGAGCACTGCCAGGATCTGCGCGTAACGATTCTCGCTCCCGAGCGGCCCTCCCAGACGGGGGCGGAGCTCTTTGGGCCCGAGGCTATCCGACGCAACATTGAAGCCGCCCCCCTGGCCCAGCCGGTCTACCTGGGCGAAGCCGCCGATCTCGTTCGCGTAGGAATGGGTCAGCTCCTGGAAGATCGAGAACGCGCCCAGCACACTTCCTGCGAGCAGCAGCACCCAGACGACGCGCGTGAGCGTGCGCGGCGAGCGAACCGCATTCGACACGAGGAGGAACAGGAAGAGGCCCTCGGTCAAGTAAGGGCCGAGGGCCTGCTTCGTGATTCCCGGTTCTCCGGAGATGAGCGCCGAGAAGAAGAGCCCGGCGAGGAACGCCAGGAGGAGCGGCAGCACGGGAGTGATTGCGAGCGGCTGGCGTTCCGCGAGGACGTGACGTGCGAGTGGGATCGCAAGCAAGGCCGTGAACGACCACGCGAGCGTCGGCGGGACGCCATGGAACTTCGACAGGATGACGCCCCCGTTGACATAGAAGAGAAAGAAGAAAACGAGCGTCGCGACATCCGCCCCACGGTGTTCGCGGTCGGAAGAGACCACTGGAGCATCGGATCCGGCAGCCCGTGGACGCGGCGCGCGGAGCGGGGGGAGGTGCAGGGTCGTGGGAGTGTCGATGACGCTCAAGGTCGTAGAGGTTTCTTGTGGTGGGGATTACGCTCGGCTCGCGGCCGGTCGGTCCGCAGGCGGAGCGCCCGCACGTTGTACAGGAGCCGGTAGCGAAGGTAGCGGCCGAGCTTGACCCAGCCACCGTGGAACTTCCGTCCGGACGTCAGGACGACGAGGCGTTTCGAGCCCGAGTAGGCAACGCGCCCCCCTGCCGCCTTGACCGCCGGTCCGACGTTCAGGTCGTCTGTCAGAAGCCCCTGGTCGTAGAGCGGCAGGAGCCCGGATCGGCTGACTGCGTAGTTGCTGCCGCGCGTCGTCGGAATCCGGAGCACGGCACGCTTGACCCAGCGGGCGGCGTGGTGGGCCGCGATCCGGGCCCGCACCGACCAAAGCGGCCGCAGGTCGTAGAAGCCAACGTGCGTGTACGCAGCCTTGGCTCCGTTGCGGAACTGCATGACGTACCAGTCGAGCAGCTCGGTCGGCCACGGTATTCGGGTGTCTGCATCGAAAAGGAGAATCGTGTCCGAAGCCGCCGCGCGGATGCCGGGGATGCGTGCTGTGAAGCACACCGCCTCTCCGGCTCTCCAGACGGACGGCACGGTCACGACCCGCACGCCGATGTTCCTATATGTCTCGAGCGGCGGAGCCTTGTCCTCGGGGTAGTTGTTCACGACGAGGACGACCTCGAATGAGTGCGGTCCAGAGTACCGTCCGAGCTCCGCCAAGACGTCGAGGACATTCTCGAGGTCCGCCTGAGCGTTCACAGGGATGACGACGCTAGCGGCGGGCGGACGCTCAGTGTCTCCCCGCAGGGTAGCGATGCGAGCGCCCAACTCGGGGTTGCGGACAAGCTGCTCAGCGGGCATCGGGAACGTTCTCCTTCGGACTTGCATCGGTCCGCGTCGGATTCGCTCGCCGCGGTTCCCAGCGGTCGATCCGGTGCCCCCTCACGAGGTTCCAGATGGCCTTGACCGACGCGAGGTTCACGAAGCAGAAGAACGTCGCGACGACGAAAGGCCTCCGCCGGGCGATGGGCCGATCGCGGAGCAGCGCCCCTGTCGCACCAGCCCCGTACAACGCCAGCTGGATCACCGTGGCAGCTCGGTACAGGCGTCCACGGCGCCACAGAAACGGGCTTGTCACTGCGATCACCATAAGGGGAAGGACCATCATGCGCCTCAAGACCTTGTGCGAGAAGAGCTGCACGGCATAGAACCCGTGGCGGAACGGGTTCAGAAGCGCCCGACGTACGAGGACGGAGCGCAGTCCGCGCGTGATGACTCGGACCTTCCGGTCGAATTCGAGCGCGCCCGTTTCGGCCACCGGCTCCCAGGCGACCGCGGTGGGGGCGAAGACGAGTCGGTAGCCTCGGGCGATCACGCCGGTCGAGGTGACAAAGTCGTCCGTGACGCCATCCGGGACGGTGTCGAACAGCTCGCGGCGGATCGCGTAGATCGCGCCTGTCGCCGAGATGACGTTCCCGGCCCGGCTCTCGGCGGCCTTGAGCATCCGGTCGAGATCCCAGTACCGGAGCTCGCCGGCGGCGATCGAGTCGACGCCGTCCGTCGAGAGGTAACGTTGGTCGCCCGCCACCCCTCCGACCGCGGGATCAGCGAAGGGGCTCACGATTGCCCGCAGAGCCTCAGGCGCAAAGATGCTGTTGGCGTCGGTAAAGACGAGGATCTCGCCGGTCGCGGCCGCCACGGCGGCGTTCAGTGCGGGCGCTTTGCCCTCGCGCGACCGGCGGAGCAGGCGCACGCCTCTCTTCTCGTAGTCGCGGACGACCTCGTTCGTACCGTCGTCTGAGCCGTCGGAGGCGACCACGATCTGGCGACGGGCCTTCGGGTAATCGAGCGACAGGACGTTCTCGAGCTTCGCGCCGATGGCGTCCACTTCGTTCCTGGCCGCGATGATGATGCTGAGGGAGGGGGTGACATCCGCGGTCCGGTGCGGCCGCGGTCGGAGCCGAGCGCGGGCCAGGACGAGAGCGGGAAAGAGCCCGTAGGTGTACGCGATCGCAGCGGCGGCACCCCAGAAGAGGCGAGTCCTCATGTGGACGACACCGCCCGAAAGCGATCGACGAGCAGAGCCGCGCTTTGGTCGACGTCGAACTCCAGCTCCACTTTCGCACGTCCCCCGAGCGCGAGTCTGCGCCGGAGCTGCTCGTCGTCGTGCAAGCGACCGAGTGCCAGTGCGAGCGCGGCCGGTTCGCCCGGGGGGACGAGGAGGCCCGAGACGCCGTCCTCGACCAGCTCCGGGATGCCCGAGATCCGGCTCGCGACGACCGGCACCCCGCTCGCCATCGCCTCCATGAGCACCACCGGGATTCCCTCGCGCTTGCCCTTTCGTGTCGGAACACTCGGCGCTACGAGCACGTCGGACCTTCGAAGGAGCTCGGCGACCTGCGGGCGCGTTCGCTCCCCTGTCAGGTGGACGCGGTCAGCCAGGCCCAGGGCCTGGATCCGCTCTTGGAGCGCGGGCGCATCAGCACCCGCCCCGACCAGACGGCATTCGACGTCGACGCCCTCATGGGCAAGCAACCGGCATGCCTCGACCAAAAACCGCTGCCCTTTCACCTCGTGGAGGGTCCCGACGCAGATGATGCGGAAGCGGCCTTCCTCCCGAGCGTCGTCGGGGTCCCGCGGCCGAAACACGGCCGTATCAACTCCACAATGGATAACGATCAGCTTGTCCCGGTGGCGGTCGCCGCATTCGCGTGCGATCAGATCCCGATTGTACTCCGAGATCGGCACGACGAAAGCGGACTCGGTGACCTTTTCACAGAGCATCCGCCGATCGACGTGGAGGTCCGACCCGTGCGCCGTGAAGCTGTAGGGAATCCCTGTCAGCCGGTGGATCAAGAAGCCCGCCAGCGCGGGGTGATTAGCGAAGTGGCAATGAACGTGGTCGACGTCCTCGGCCGCCATGATCCGAGCGACGTGAACGACCTTCGGGAAGATCCCGAGGCCACCGACCAGGAAGTTGATGCTCCCCACGGTGCCCCGGAAAAGGGCCCAAAGAGCGCCGAGGTAAGCCCGCGGCACTGTCCGCAAGAAGTGAATTTGGCTCCTCAGGATCGCCCATGAGAAGAACGGCTGGTAGCGGGCCCGCGCAACGAGTCCGACCGCCTCCGGATGGAGGACCTCCGACCGTTCCCGAAGGAGCGGATAGACCTCGACCGTGACTCCACGGCGCTCGACCGCGAGCATCTCGTAGAGCACGAACGTCTCGCTCACCTTGGGGAAGCGCGACATCACGTAAGCGACCTTGAGCGGCGCGCGAGCCGAGCTCTCATCGCGTTTCTCGCCGTGGGCACTTGCCCCGGCGTCGCCAACCTGTCCCGGCCGCATACCGGACTCATAGCACCTGCCGGGCAAGGGCTCGCCCTTGAAGGGCAGGTGCAGATCTGCGGCGGCGGGTTCACCTGCCCGGCGAACGAAGTACAGTTAGGCGCCAGGGGGAAGGCTCGGCCGATACAACCGAGCGAAGGAGGCCGGAGATGGTGAGCTCCCTTCGGACGCAGCTCCAGCACGATGCGGCGCATGGGTGGGACGTCGCCCCCCGGGTCGCGCTGGCCGTCTTCTTCGCGCCTTTCGTCGGCGCGGCGGCGGTCATCCTGGCCCGGGCGGACAAGCCCTTCTTCCGCTTCCTGACGCGTGAGGACTCCTTGCTCGAATGGGCGCAGTTCGTCGGCTTCGTGACGGCGGGCGTTCTCGCCGCACTGGTTGGACGGCAGCTCCTCAGGCAAACGAGAGGTCTCCCGGCGATTCTGTTCTTCGCATTCGCGCTCGGGTGCTTCGCGATCGCCGGCGAGGAGATCGCCTGGGGGCAACGCCTTTTGGGTTACGCCACGCCCGAGTCGATCGAGGAGATCAACGAGCAGCGAGAGACGACCGTGCACAACATCGGCTCGGTTCAGGACGCTGCCAACATCGCCTTCACCCTCGTCGGCCTCTACGGTTCCGTGGGCGCGTGGTTTCTCCGACTACGGCGCCCTCGATGGGCCTCGCGACCGAACGTCGATCTCCTGATTCCGCCGCTCTTCCTGACCTCTTGCTTCTTCGTCGTTTTCGGCTACAAGACCTTGCGATACGTCTTTTTCCCCGAATCGGGCTACACCGTGACGAAGCTTGGCGAATGGCCGGAGTTCTGCCTCGCCTTCGCCTTCGCCGCGTTCTCATTCCTGACGCTGCGTCGCCTCCGCGCCGTGAGCGTGTCTCGGGGCGAGGGCGAAAGCGGCTAACCCTCCGCGGCTTCCCCGTACACGCGGACGTAGGATCGGGCTACAGCGCCCCAGTCATGGTTCGCGGAGACGTAGTGGCGCGCCGCGCGGCCGAGTTCTTGCGCGAGCGCGTTGTCGTCGAGCAGCCTGACGATGTGCGCTGCAAGCTCCTCCTCGTCGGCACCGACCAGGAGCTCCCGGCCCGGCTCCACGTCGATCCCTTGCAAGGCCAGCGGGGTGGCGACACATGGAAGCCCACTGGCCATAGCCTCGAGGAGCTTGTTCTTGATACCCGTGCCGCTGACCATCGGGCACGCGTACACCCGGCTCGAGGTCAGCCACGGACGAATGTCGGGAACCGTGCCCGTGACCTCCACTCCCGGGCCTGCGAGTGCAGAAACTCGTGGCGCCGGCGAGCGACCCACGATCGCGAGCCGGGCCGAGGGCCGGTCGGCCCGGACTCTCGGGTAGACGCGCATTGCCAGCAGCTCGGCCGCCGACACGTTCGGCGCATAGCTCATGACCCCGGTGAACACGATCCGGTCCGGGTCCCGGACGGCAGCCGGGTCCGGGGCGTAAGCCTCGACATCGACGCCGTTGGGGATGACGGTGATCGGGAGGCGATGGTCAACCGCCAATAGCGCCTCCCGGTCGGCGTCGCTGACGACCACGATCCGACGGAAGCGCGGGTATTCGGCTGCCTCGAAGCGGCGGACGCGGGCGGCTTCGCCGAGAAGCAGCCGGCGCCGGACCCCGCTTGCGAGTAGGGCTCGTGCCTCCACGTTCAGATGCCAGGCGTCGAGCGCCGCGAGCACGGACGGGCGCCCCGAGAGCAGCTTCCCGAGCCCCGCGAGTCTCCCCGACGCGACGTGGACGACGTCCGGCCGAAAGCGCTCGATCTCCTCGAAGAGCGGTCCGGCGATGCGCCCAGCGATGAGATCGGCGTGGAGCGGTCGGCGCCTCGCCGCGGCCCGGAGGAGCAAGGCCACTTCGCTGACTCGGCTCGGATTCGGTCGCGGCAGGAGGCGCATGAATCCATCGTCCGCACCGTCCTGCTGGTCGGGCGCGCGAAAGCCGACGATACGAACGTCGTGCTCGCGCCGGAGCTCCCGCACGAGGGCGGAGACCATGAGGCGAAGCCCGTTCGGTGGTGGAAGCGGTGCCTCGAGCGTACAGATGAGGATCCTCACGATTCCGGCCTGGTCAGAGGGAGAGTGAGAAAAGGCGCCGCAGACCGGGTGCGTCGCGGCGGGCCGCGCACAGGCGAAGAAGACGGACGTAGGTCCCGCTCTCGAGCCGGTTCGGCCGTAGGCGGGTTGCCTCCTTCAGCGCCCGGTGCATCCAGCAGGTGTAGAAGAGCGGCTCGACCAGGCAGGGGTCCAACCGCGTTCGCTCGCAGACCAACCTGACCGCGTCGACGAGCATCAGACCGAGGTCGGATTCGTCGAGGTAGTGGCGGACGAAGCTCTCGGTCGGATCGTGCGTGCCCGCCGCGCGCGACACGGCCACGCCGTAGCTCCGGAGGAAGTAAAAGAGGTCCCAGAGCGGCATGCCGTTCGGCTCCGCGGCTTCCCAGTCGAGGAAGCCCAGGCGTCCCGATTGTGCGACCACGAGGTTCCAACACCCGGGATCGCCGTGCTGGAAGACGAGCGGGAACTCCGACGGGCTTGCGGCTACGTGGTCGATCTGGTCAGCGAGGAAGGTGCGGAGCCCGGGATCGGGGGTGTAGAGCTCGAGGAAGCGGTCGCGAAGCATCCCGAGCGCGACCGCGGCCTCTGCGGCGCCGACCGGCCGGCCCGCAGTTGCACCAGCGAGGTCGACAAGCCATTCGACGGCGTCGCGGGCGTGGGGGCATTGGGCAGTCGCCTGCGTCCGCTCGAGGAACGGTGCCCCGCCGATCGCGGTCTCGCCGAGGACGGCGAGGCCGGCGTTCCGGCCGAGGAACGTGGGCCGCGGGAGTGTCTCCGCGTCTCCTATGCCCTGCTCCGCCAAAAGCGTTAGAGCGCGCCACTCGTTCTCGAGACGCCCGTTGAACGCCGGATCGCGGGTCATCTTCACGACGTATTCCGGCCGCTCCCCTTGCCGGTCGAAGAGGAGATAGAGGACCTTCTGGGAGTTGTACGCACCCGGAGCCGAGAATGCCCAGTTGCGGCTGTCCAGGCCGATGTCCGCGCGGCCTGCGAGCGCACCGGGCAGGGGCGGCGGCTGTTGCCGGGTCGCTCGGTCAGACGGCACGCCGACTACGATGCCTCGCCGCCGGGCCAACCGCACCGCGAGCGGGTGACGCTTCGCGAAGCGCCCAGGGTGGCGGAGGATCTGCCGCGAGACCGGACGGCGGAGCCACCTCCGCTCGAGGTAGGAAACCGCGGAGAGCTGGTCCGCGGGAGCCGCGGTCCGAACCTCGCCGGTCGCCGGCCCCAGCCAGAGCAGAAGCGGCTCTCCGAAGCGTTCCACGATTGCCCGCCACCCGCGGCTGCCTGCGACGCGATCGAACTCGACGTACACCGTTCCCCCGGGCCGCAGAATCCTGGCCACGTGGTCGAGAAGGAGCGGATTGCGGCCGATCTGCCTCGCCCACGCCCGGCCGACGATCGCGACAACGTCGGCGCAGCCATCGGGAAGAGGCAGGCCCTGACCACTGGCGAGCCGAACCACTCGAACACCAGGGAAGGCGCGCTCGAGCCTCTCGAGCCCTCGAGAGCGGCTCGTCGCCGCGCCGCAGACGACGAGCTCCTTAGACGCGCGCGAGAGCGTCGAGAGCGCAGCGTGGGACGGAACGCCGAGGCAAACGACTCGCTCTGCCTCGAGCGATGGAAGGAGGTACCACCAGTTCGCGCCGGCCAGGTCGCCCTTGAGGTTGCTCCCCGGCACGAAGCTCGTGCCGAGCGTGCCTTCGAGCACGGACGCTGCCGGACTGGCGACGTGGATCAGGCCGACCCTTGGTCCCTCAGGACCGCCCCGAGAAGGTTGGCCTGGATCATGCGGAGCGTCTCCACCGCCGGTCCGATCTTGTTGCGGTTGGTGCGGCCGGTCTGTGCGACGAGAACAGTGGCGTCCGCGACCTGCGCCCACACCAGCGTGTTGGGGGAGCGATCGACGGGTGGAGCCGTGAGGATGACGCGATCCGTCTGCTCGAGCAGGAAGGCGAGCAGCGCTTCAGCCTCTTCTCGGTGGAGCTGACGTCGGCGGTCTCGCGGGATAGCGAGCAGGATGTCGCGGTTGTCGACAAGGCGGAAGCGGTCGATCATGTCCTTGCCGTGGCGGATCGGCCGTGCCCGGGTGGTGAGGCCTCGCTTCGAGAGGGCGCCGTTCACGCCGAAGAGGCGGCCTATCTCATGCTCGTCGCTAAAGTCGACGAGCGTGACGCGTGCGTCGCCGTTCGCGGCGACCGCGGCGAGGTTCGCGGCGAGCTCGCCGGCGCCATCGCCGCGCTCGGTGTTTGCGATGAGCAGGCTACGGAGCGGCTCATCGCCTTGGGCACTCTCGATCGTCGTCGCGAGGAGTCGGTACGCGACCGCCGCTGATTGCTCCGGTTCGCGGACGACGATGAGCGGCGAACCGTCGCGGTTCCCGCGCCAGAACCCGCGGCGGCTGTCGACACAGCCGAGCACGTCGACGTCGGCGAGACGGGAGAGCTCCTCCCGGTCCCGCACGCCGCTACCGAGCAGGTCGAGCGCAACGAGGAGCGCAAGCGCGCCGATGACGCCGGCGATGGCGGCCCCCGGCACGATCAGGTACGTGGCGGCGCCCACGGGCTTGCTCGCCGGAGTGGCCTTGTCGATGACCTGCACCTGGCTCGCGAGCGCCGCAGAGGCCTGAGCATTCGTGGACTGCGACCCACCGTTCTGTCCCCCGGTCGTGGTCGCCCCCGTGTCGGTACTGGGGGTCGTTCCGGTGGCGGCGCCGCCGGCGGACGGCCCGAGTCCCTTTTCAACGAAGGCCGCAAGTTGGTTGGCGAGCGTGTTCGCGAGCGTCGCTGCGACGTCCGCGTCCCCGTCGCTGACGCGGATGGTCAGGATCCGCGTCACATCGTTCGCGTTGACGTCGATCTTCGACCGTAACCGGGAGACCGAGAGATCCAGGCCCGTCTCCTTCTTGGTGGCGGCGAGTACCAGCTCGCTTGTCACCAGCGCGGCGTACGTCTGGGAGAGCTGGCCGGCCGCCGTCAACGTGTCCTTGTCCCCGCTGACCGGGCCGACGAGGAGACGCGTCTCGGCCTCGTACCTGGGCGGGACGCCGGACGTGACGACATACGCCATCCCACCCGCCAGGACGGCAGCGACGAGGAGCAGCCACCACCATCGCTTGGCCGCGTCGAGGAAGTCAGCTCGTCCGAGCGCCCCTCGCCCGCTGCCCGGATCGGGTGAGGCAACCGCGTGGTTCACGAGTACAGCCTAGGTATAGCGTCGCGATTGCGTGGCAGTTCCTTCGCCGGCCGGGTCGTACGGAGCACCACGGCGATTAAGCTTGGCGACGAGATGAGCGAGGCTCTACTCGAGCGATTTCCCGGCGGGCGGTGATGCTCGCCGCCGGCAACCACTACTCCGAGCTCAAGGAGGCTGTCGAGGCAGGCCTGCCCTTTCTGTTCGCCGCGCTCGCCGTCTCCCTGCTCCTCCTCGGCCTTTCGGCCATACCGCCCTCCGCGATCCCGGTCGGGCCGCTCGCGCGGCTCCTCCTTCATCGCCGCCTTCAGATCGCGCTCGTGGGAACGATGATTCCGGTCGGGACCGTTCTCGGCTTTCTCGTGGTCTACTGGGCTCTCTAGCATCCTGCCTTTCGGTCGCAGAGGCCGGCCGGTGCAGGCGACGAGGGGGAGCCTCATCACTCGGCCGGGCTCCGGCGGGGCTGCCCCTCGGCTGCGTTCTTCCCGCTCGGGCTTCGCATCTCGAGGAGAGACGCCCTGCCGGCGTCGTCACCCGCGCGCTCGAACGCATCGGCGAGCTGCGCCGCCAGACCGGCCTCGAGCGACGTCTTCGGCTCCCAGCCGACTTCACTTCGGATCCTGGTCGTGTCGGCGGCCGTCCGGCGAACGTCGCCGGCCGCGGCCTCCGTGTAGCGCACATCCAGCGTGCGGCTGCTCAGATGCTCGAAAATCGCGATCACCGCCCTGAGCGAGGCCTCACTCCCGCCACCGACGTTGTAGACCCGGCCGGCGGGCGCGTGCTCCATCGCTGCAATCGTGGCGCTGACCGCGTCGCCGACGTAGGTGAAGTCGCGCGACTGCTCCCCGGTGCCGTAGACGGTGAAGGATTCGCCCTTCACGAGCGCCGCGGTGATGCGCGCGAACGCCATGTCGGGCCGCTGTGATGGTCCGTAAACGGTGAAGTACCGCAGCGCGACTGCGTTCAGACCGAAGCACTCGGCGTAGCACTCAGCGAGCCGCTCGCATGCGAGCTTCGTGACGCCGTACGGAGAGATGGGGCTGAGGGAGATATCTTCTCGCGTCGGATAGCGCGCCGCGTTCCCATAGATCGAGGAGGTCGAGGCCATGACGACACGGATCCCTGCGCCGGAGATCGCCTGGAAAAGGCGCTGCGTTGCTAGGACGTTGTCGCGTAGATAAACGCCGAAGCCATCTCCCCAGCTCCCGCGCACTCCAGGCTGGGCGGCGAGGTGGAAGACGCCGTCCACTCCCTCGAGCAACGGTTCGAGCTCCGCGTCGACGAGGTCGACCTCACGAAGCGAGAAGCCGGGTCGGCCGCTCGCGCGTGCGGCGTTCGATTCCTTCAGGCTCCGCGCGTAATAGTCGGTGAACGAGTCGATGCCGATGACGTCGTCGCCTCGTTCGAGGAGATCATGCGCGAGGTGGGAGCCGATAAAGCCGGCGCACCCGGTGACGACATAGCGGCTCATGTGGCTATTCGCGGTGCTAGTGGCATGTGCCCGAGCCAGAGTCGGTGAAGGTCGAGCCCTGCACAGGGAGGAACTTCCACGTGTACTCCCCCACCGAGAGCGTCAGCTTCAGCACTCCCCATGTGTCGTCGTTTCGGACGACCGTCGTTGGCAGCGGAGGGTTTTCGAACGGCCGCAGGTTTCCTCCACCCGTCCCGACAACGATCAGACGAACCCCGTTTGCATCGTCTTGGTTTCCTGCCCCGTCCATGGGCGCGAACCGCTCGTAGCTGTGCTCGTGACCGGTCAGGAGGAGGTCGGCGCCCTCTTCGTAGAGGATCTGCCAGAGCGGCCGGACGCGCCCGGTTTCCTCGGGCTCGCCGTACCGGCCCGAGCTGAACGGGGGACGGTGCCAGTACGCGAGTGTGCAACGTCGTGCGCTCTGTCGTAGTTCCTCCCGGAGCCATCGCGCCTGCGGGTCGTCGAGGTCGCAGCCGCCCACGCGCCAGCAGTCGCTGTTCAAGACGACCACGTGCCACGAGCCGAGGTCGAAGCCGTAGTAGTACTTGTCGTACGGACCGCCTTGCGCTCCGAAGTAGTCCCAGTAACCCTGCGCGTTCTTCGTCGACTCGTCGTGGTTGCCTGTCGCCGGCTTCGTCCGGTCCTTGAACTTCCCCCATGAGGGGCCGTAACAGTTCTCGAACTCCTGAGCTGTCCCGTGCTGGTAGGCGTTGTCACCGAGCGTCGCGATCGTGGCGCTCGGATACTCGGCCAGGATGCGGGAGGTCGCCTCGTCGCCCTGGTGGTCGCATTCGGCGATGTCCCCCGCGGCGAGCAACGTCGCCGCCGATTTGAGGGTCGTCTCGTTGGCGTCGCCCTTGCGGGTCACGGCCGCCGCGATTCCCCCGGCGATCACCAAGAGAAGGGTCGTTGCGAGGATGGCGATGTCCCGAGAACGCATCCCGCCGCTAACTCTAGCGCGCTAAGCCTGGGTGCTCCACGGGGACGCACAGAGGCCTGAGCCCGCATTTACGGCCGGTTGGGCCGAACGTGTGCCCCGCCGGGTCCGCGAGGCCGCGGCCGCGTCGCCTCTTGGGCACCGACGGTCGGGAGATCGGCGTTGCGGGGCCGCGGCGCCAAGCGACTGGAGCGCGAACCCCCGGCGATACACTCCCGCTTGTGGCGTCGACGCACGGTCCAGTCCGCACTTTTCTGATCGCCGATATCCGCGGCTACACCCGCTACACCGAGGAATACGGCGATGCAGCCGCTGCACGGCTCGCCGCCAAGTTCGCCGATCTCGCCCGGGATGGGGTCGAGATGCGCGGCGGCGACCTCGTCGAGATACGCGGCGACGAAGCGCTCGCCGTATTCGAGTCCGCCCGACAGGCGATCCGCGCCGCGATGGACTTACAGGCGATGTTCTCGAACGAGACGGACGCCGATGCGGAACTGCCTTTGCATGTTGGGATCGGGATCGACTCAGGTGAGGCAATTCCAGTGGATGAGGGCTACCGAGGAGCAGCCCTCAACGTCGCGGCGCGTCTCTCGGCACTCGCACACGGCGACGAGGTTCTTACTTCTGCCGGGACAGCCCGCCTCGCCGGGCGGCTGCCGGGGCTCCGCTACGTTGACCGAGGCGAGGCAAACCTGAAAGGGATCGACGGCGCCACTCACGTCATGCGGATCGCGTGGGAGGACGAGAAGGAGCCGAGCCGATGGGTGTTCTTCTTTGGCTCACCGGCCTCAAAGAAGATGGGATGGCGGCTCGGCGGCTTGGTCGCGCTGATCGCCGCCGCCACTGCTGGAGCCGTTGTCTACCTGACCGGCGGCAACGACAAGGTGAACCCGGCCGCCGCGAACACGACCGCAGCTACTGACAGCATGAGCATGGAAACCACCTCAACGATGTCTGGTCCGGCTGGGGAGCCAGTCCTCTCAGCACTCGTCCCCGCCGCGCTTTGGGCCACCTGTCAGATCCAGGCAGTCGCAGACCCTGGCGCCGACCAAACTGCCGTGTGCGTTCAGCCACCTGATGCGACCCAGCCCATGCCCGACCGGTGGCAAATCTCCGCCTATCCGAATGGGAAAAACCTCCGCGTTGCCTATGAAACGATCCGCAAGAACCACGACATGCCTCGTGGCGTGGGAAGCTGCAACGGGATCAGTTGGGGTGGCGAGGACATATGGCAACACGGCCCTGATCATCCAGGTGGCCGTAAGCTCTGCTACTTCGAAGGCGACGACGCCGTCATCGTCTGGACACACGAAAAGCGCGGCGAACACGATCACCGAGACGTACTCGGGATGGCTCGCGAGAGCGGCAGCGACCACGCGGGGCTCTACCTGTGGTGGAGGCCATGGCACCACCGCATCGGAAATCCAGAGCACATGTAAGGAAATGGCTGCCCCAGCGGCTGAGCGCAGGGCTCGAGCCTAAAGAGACCCTCTGTTCGTAAGGCCGATCAGGGTCCTCGCCGGGCGTCGCCGGAGGCCGCTTGAATCGGGCCAGGTCGAGCTGTGCGCCAGTCGGTTTCCGGCAGGCCACCCGGTTCGTTCGCAGATTTCCCCAAGCCGGAGGCTCGGCGGAGCCGTTGAGCGGCCGAAGGCGAAGGTGTATCGTCGTGCCACTGCGGCCTCTGACTTTGCCGTCAACGCAGGAGGCCATCATGCCCAACCCCGGATCCATCGAGGCTACCGTCGACCCCTACGAAATCGTGCTCGGATCTCCAGGCCTTGAGGTCCAGTCGCGCGGAGTTGTCTCCGTTTCCGAAAGCTACATCCCGCCTGGCGACGAGGCGGTGGAGCTTCCCGTGGACGACCTCGCGCTGCGGCTTCTCCAGCTGGTCGACGACGGGGGCCAGATCCACCTCCTGAACCGGCACGACGCCACCTGGGTGGGGTCGTGGGAGAACCACCCCGGCGGCGAGGGAGCCGCCTTCCTCCATGCGATCGCGGAGGCGTGGGACTGGCTGGCCTCCCGCCTCCTCATCGCAAGGAGGCCGGGCGACAAGGGCGAGTTCGCGTTCATCACGCGCCGCGGCGAGCGTGTCCTTGCGGCGAAGGACGGCCCAGCGCTCTTGCGTGCCGAGGAGCGGATCGACGTCGACCTCCACCCGATCATCGCGACGCGGGTGCGGCGACAGTTCCTGCTCGGCGAGTACGAGCTCGCCGCTCTCGCCGCGATGCGCGAGGTGGAGATCCGTGTTCGGACGCTGTCCAACTCGGGTGACGGAGACATGGGGGTCTCCCTGACGCAGTCGGCGTTCAAGGAGGGCGGACCGCTCGCCGACCCTGGCTTGGAGCCGGGCGAGCGGAAGGCGACGATGGCACTCTTCTGGGGCGCGCTTGGTGTGTTCAAGAACCCATCGAGCCACCGGCAGGTCGAGTACGACGACCCCACTTTCGCGGCTGAGGTCGTGCTGCTTGCGGACCTCCTCCTGCGAATCCTCGACCGTACGGAGAGGCGCCTGAAGACCGCGAATGAGCTGGATGCTCAGTCCGTGCGCCGCAGCACGCCTGCAAAGAAGGCCCCATCAGCCCGTCGCCGCCGGTCGCCAAGCGTAGTCGAGTCGGCCAAGAAGCCGTGATCTAGGACCAGCTCCCCGCCTTACCAAGTTCGCCCGGCGCAGCGCAAGACGCGACGTGTCTTGACAAAACGTTTACCGACAGACCTAGGTGGTAGGCGATGATCGTCATGGAACGAGCTAAGCGTGCTCTCCGGTGTGTCGAGTGCCGCAGTGAAGCGGGCAAGGTCGCGCCCGGTTGGCAGGCTTACCTCGTCAGCGATCCGGACACCGAAGATGACGAAGAAATCGTGGTCTACTGTCCCGACTGCACGTGGCGAGAGTTCGGCCCGTTCAACGCTGGGCCTGAGAGCCTAGAGCCCGGCTAAAGCTCGCGACGCCCGGCCGCCCTTCAGACGAGTAGGGAGGTGGAATCCAGATTTCGGGCCGGCGTACGGCCAGAGATTCCACCTCCCTGCTCCTCAGTCCACGCGAATCGCTCGAGCTCCCCAGTTCTTTGCACACCACACACGGAGGTACACGTCGAGTTCGAGGCGAGCGGCATCCTCACGCAGCGGCCATCCGAAGTGAGCGTCCACTGTTTTCCTCCCGGTGCGGGCGACGACGAATTGCGCCGCTCGCAGCGACTCGATCAGGTCGTCGACCAGGGTTGGGTCGCTTACTTCTATTTCCACTTGCCGCAGTTGCTCCCCCGGGTTGCCGCACGCGCCGCCCCTACCTCTCACTCTCGTCAGAAACGGTCAGGCGTCAAGGGTGCAGCAGGAGTGAATCGGCCGGCGGACGAACATATGGACCGGGAGCCCGGCCTCTTTCCCCCAAAGAGGGGCAACCGGCCCGGGGACTCGACCTGGTTGCCTCGGGCTCCCAGACACTCCATGTGTGACGAAAGCGGTAGGTGCCCATACTTCGCATGGATAGACAATGTGCAGGCCTCGAACATGCGACCCCCTGCTTGGAAGGCCGGACGCAGAATGGCCCGTTTCCCCCGGAACCCTTGGCGCGGCGGGGCCGTTTGAGCTCTGTGAGAGTGGCCAAAAATACCGCCCGTTTGCGGGGCCTTTATGGGAGAGGTTTGGGCACAAAAAGGGATTCTTGCCCATGAAGGAATAGAAGCTCACATGGACGCTTGAGGTCGTTATGCTCCGCCCCGATGTCCACGAGGGGAGGAAGCGAACGATGTCTCGTCGCTTAGGCATTCTTGTGACGTTGTTGTCACTGACGGCAGCTCTCGCCGTCCCAACGCTCGCCGGTGCGGTTTCCGCCGAGAGCAAGGTAACGGTGGGCAGCCCCGTCACCCCATACCTGCCCAACGGCTCCAACGAGCCGGCGCTCGCTATGGACGCGAGCAACCCGGCAGTGTTGGCCGCCGGTGCCAACGATCTGGTCGACAACGCGCCGTGCAACGGCAGCAGTTGTGACCTCACCCCCGACATCGGCATCTCCGGGATCTACTTCTCGTTCGACAGCGGCGGGACCTGGACTCAGCCGACCTACACCGGCCTGACCGCGCAGAACGGTACGACCCATGTCGGCGACATCCACACCTTGCCCAACTATTTGGAGAACGGGATGTCCTCCCACGGCGACCCGGCGCTTTCCTTCGGCCCGAGGCCCGGCCCTGGCGGATTCTCCTGGGCGAACGGCTCACGGCTGTACTACGCCAACCTGGCATTCCCGCTCACCGGTCAGACGCCGTTCACGGGCGGCTCGGCGGCCGCAGTGTCACGCACCGACGACGTGGAGGCGGCAGCAGCCGGCGACCAGAGTGCCTGGATGGACCCGGTGATCGTGAGCCGTCAGAACGCCGCGCTGTTCACCGACAAGGAGGACATCTGGGCCGACAACGCTGAATCCAGCCCCTTCTTCGGCAATGTGTACCTCTGCAACACCGCCTTCCGCAGCCTGGCCGGCCCGCCCCAGCCGATCGTGCTCTCGGCCTCCCGCGACGGCGGCAGCACCTGGCGCCAGCGCCAGCTCACCTCGGCGACCAGCAACGCCCAGTCGGGCGGCCGCCAGGGCTGCGCGGTGCGCACCGACAGCGCCGGCGTGGTCTATGTGGTCTGGGAAGGCACCGCCGGCGGCCAGAGCGTCTTCTATCTAGCCCGCTCGTTCGACGGGGGCTCGAACTTCGAGAAGCCTCGGCCGGTGGCAAGGGTGCACGACGTCGGGGTGTTCGACCCGGTGTCGGGCCGGATCGTGTTCGACGGGTTCGCCGGGACCCGCACCGACAGCTTTCCCAGCCTCAGCGTCGCCAACGGGGCCCCGACCGGCGCCGACGCCACCGACACGGTCGTGCTTACCTGGCCCGACGGTGCGCTCAATCACGAGCAGGCGCTCGTGCAGACCTCGGCCGACCACGGCGTAACCTGGTCGACCCCGGTCAACGCGGCCGAGGCCGGCGACCGGGCGGACAACTCGGCGGTGGCGATCTCGCCCGACGGCAGCGACGTGTACCTGGTCTACAACGGCTATCTGGACCCGTTCCAGAGGACCACGGCCAACCCACGCCGGATGCAGGGAGTCGCCCGCCATGCGGACGTCGGAGCGGGTGGTGCGGTCGGGAGCTTCACGACGCTGCACCGGGGTGCGGTCGGCGACGCCAGGGGCACGACCCGGACGCTCAACCGCGAGTTGATCTACGACTACCAGTACGCGGCGGCCGCGCGTGACTACGGGATCGTGATCTGGATGGACGCGCGCGATGCGGCGGTCTGCCCTGCGGTGAACGCCTATCGGCAGTCCCTGATCGACGGGTCCCCGATACCCGCACCGTCCCCGCTAACCGACTGCCCGCCCAC
>JBBQXP010000048.1:0-20770 GCA_038209555.1 Gaiellales bacterium | reverse complement strand
TGCGGTTCCCCACTCGCGCCCGGCATAGGGGCCGACGTGATGGCGGATGCTGCCACGCTCGCCGACACGAACGGATCGAGTCTGCCAGCATCACCTGCGTGACGATGCGCGAAGTGGGCACCCCGTACGGTCGCGCGAATGTCCATCTGCATTTCGCTGACGAGCCGAGAGCCGCGCTGGTGCTCGGTCATGGAGCCGCTGGAGGGATAACTTCGCCAGATCTGGTAGCGGTAACAGGCGTCGCGTGCTCGGAAGGGGTCAGCGTCGCGCTCGTCGAGCAGCCCTACCGCGTCTCCGGGCGACGCGCTCCCGCTCCGGCGCACCAGCTGGACACCGCCTGGACGGCGGTGGTCGACCATCTGCTCGCGGGCGAGCTGCGTGGGTTCGCGCTCGTCGTCGGGGGTCGATCCTTGGGCGCGCGGGTGGCCTGCCGCACGGCGGAGGCGATCGGCGCCGTCGGGGTGCTTTGCCTTGCGTTCCCGCTACAGCCGCCGCGCCGCTCAGGGGCATCAGCAACACCGAGCCGTCTACACGAGCTCGACGAAGTGACGGTTCCGACGCTAGTCGTGCAGGGTGCGCGAGACCGGTTCGGCATTCCGCCAGCCACCGCGCGCCGCACGGTGGTGCAAGTGCCGGGCGACCACAGCTTGAGGACGGACCTCCGGGCGGTGGCCGCCGCGGTACAACGCTGGCTTCCCCTTGTCGTGGCTCAGGCAGTGCGGCATGCGACGTAGACCGCGCCGCGGAAACCTCGACTTCAAGGGCGGTTGAAGGTGCATGATGTCCTGGGCCTGTCTTGGACCTTTGAGGACCACCGCCACGAAGCCACCAACAGCAAGCGAGCAGATCACCGAGGAAGTCACCTCCTGGCCGGGGGTGGAGGCAGGCGCCGGCCGCCGCGGCGAGTTCGCCTTCAAAGTCGGCCGCCGAGAGATTGGTCACCTGCACGGTGACCACGCCGCCCACTTCTCCTTTCCGAAACAGGTCTGGGCCGAGCTCTTCAAGCAGGGTCGAGTGGTGCACCACCCCGTCTTCCCCGATAAGCCTGGTCCGGCCGCGCGCAGAATCGAGGATCAGGCCGACGTCCGCGACGTGATCCGGTTGCTGCGACTCAACTACGACCGGGCGGTGGCCCGCAACGGGCTGCCGGCGGATGCGAGCTCGGCCGAGCCGCTCGCCTAGATCGTCTACCGCTTCGCACGACCGGCCCTCGCCCGATTTGGCCTCGAGCGCTCCGGGCGTTAAGGTCGATACTGCTCGGGGACGGTCCCTTGTCCCGGGGGAACGGATGGCTTTCAGCCTCTCCGCCCGTCCCCGGGCACATTCGTAAGCTGCACGCATGGCGACTCCGATCCGCGTCGGCACTTGCTCCTGGGCCGACAAGTCGCTCGTAGAGCACTGGTACCCGCGCGAGGTGAAGGGGGCGGAGGCGCGTCTTCGGTTCTACGCCGAGCACTTCAGCGCGGTCGAGGTCGACTCCACCTACTACCGGCTGCCCGAGCCCGAGATGGCTGCACGTTGGGCCGAGCGGACGCCGCAGGGGTTCATCTTCCACGTGAAAGCGTTCGGGGTCATGACACGTCATCCCGTCAGGGCCGAGCAGCTTCCCCCCGACCTCCGAAGCGCCGTCCAGACTGATGAGCGTGGACGGGTCGACCGACCGCCGAGGGAATTCCGCGCCGAGGTGTTCGCACGGTTCCTCTCCGGGCTCGAGCCCCTGCGTGCAGCGGGCAAGCTCGGCGGGATCCTGCTCCAGTTCCCCTCGTACATCGTCTACCGCGACTCGTCGCTTGCCTACCTCACATGGGCCCGTGAACGGCTCGAGGGGCAAGACATGCTTGTCGAGTTCCGGCATCGGAGCTGGCTCGACGAGGAACACCGCGCGGACACGCTCGCGTTCCTCGAGAGCCTGGGAGCGACCAACGTGATCGTGGACGCGCCCAAGACCGAGGCGAAGAACCTCATCCCCACGGTCCTCGCCTTGACGAGCCCGACGGCCTATGTCCGCTTCCACGGACGCAACGCCTCGACCTGGAACGTGCGTGGCAAGAGCGCCTCCGAGCGGTTCAATTATCTCTACTCCGAGGACGAGCTCCGCGAATCCGCGGGCCTGCTCGGCATGCTTGCAGAGGAAGCCGAGCAGACCTTTGCGTTCTTCAACAACAACGGCCGAAGCCAAAAGCCTGACGGGAGCGGCTGGATTGCCCAAGCCCCTGAAAATGCGCTTATGCTGAGGGAAGTACTCAAGGAGGAAGGCGTTCCGGTCGAATGATTGTTGGGGGACTCTGCGGCCCGGACAAATAGGAGTGATGGCGGGTCAATGAGAAAGGCGATCGGAATAGTTGTGTGGGGTCTCGCGGTCGGAGGCGTTTTCGCCGTGCTCCTCCTCGCCGCGAGGATCATCACCGATGTCGACATCATCGCCGACCTCCGCCCTCCAAGCGGCCGGAATCAGGGAAACACGCCGGTTATCGAGGTGCAGGCCCTCCCATCGACGAGCAGCACGCAGGGTGAGACGGACGTTGGGACGACCGCCGGCAGCGGCTCGACCGCATCCCTAGCGCCTTCTTCATCGAGCGCTCCCTCCGAGGGCTTCGATCAGCCCGGAAACGACGGCGGCACCCCGAGCCCTGGCGGGGGCAGCGGAAGCGGAAACGGGAGTGGTGATGGAAATCCTCCAACGCCCACCGAGCCGACCCCGACCGTCGAGCCTCCAACGTCGCCATCCCCCACGACGCCTCCGTCGGTGGCGCCACAGGGATCGGGCGGCACGCGCAACAGTGAGTCCGGCAAAGGAGCCGGAAAGAAGCATGGCAACGACGATCACGGCAAGAAGGACGACGAGGGGCGCGGTGGCGGCAAGAAGGACGACGAGGGGCGCGGTGGCGGCAAGAAGGACGAAAACGGGCACGGTGGCGGCAAGAAGAACGACGACGACAAGAAGCACGCCGACAACGGTCAGGGCAAGGGCAACGAGGGGAAGCACGACCATGGGGGCGACCACCCAGTAAAGAACCAGGGCCAGCATGGTGGGGGCAAACCCGACAAGGCCGACGACAAGCACGGAGGAGACGGCGGCAAAGGAAAGCCTGACGAGGGCGGGAAGCCCCCAAAGGGCGACGAGGCCAAGGACTCCGGCAAGCACGACAAGTAGGGTCGAGTCCGGCCTGGGCGCCGATAAGCTCGGGCCGCCGTGAGTGCAGCAGGTCTCACGTATCGGATCCGAGAGCCGGAGGGAGAGCCTCGGGGTGCGCTCGTCCTCATGCACGGGCGCGGCGCGAACGAGCTCGATCTCGAGCCGCTTCTCTCAGTCCTGGACCCGGAGGCACGCCTCGTCGGCATCCTCCCACGCGGCCCGCTCACACTTCCACCGGGGGGAGCGCACTGGTACGTGGTCCGGCAAGTTGGCTACCCGGATCCGGACACGTTTTTCCCGACTTTCGAACGCACGTCGACCTGGCTCGACGCCCTGCTCGAAGAGTTGGAGGTGCCACCCGAGCGCACGGTGCTGGGAGGGTTCTCCCAGGGCGCAGTGATGTCGTACGCGCTCGGGCTCGCCGCTTCCCGTCCGAAGCCTGCCGGGATTCTGGCGATGAGCGGGTTCGTCCCGAGGGTCGACGGCCTCGAGCTCGACCTCGCGTCGCGAGTCGGCCTACCGGTCTCGATCTCGCATGGGACGAACGACCCGGTCATCGGGATCCAGTGGGGACGGGACGCACGCGACCGCCTCACAAAAGCCGGCCTCGACGTCCGCTATCACGAGGACCCCGTCGGCCATACGATCACACTGGCGGCTCTCGCCCAGGCCCGGGGGACCCTTGACGCGGCCCTCCAACCGGCCTAGGAAACTGCCGTCTCGCCGGGCCGGGGCTCGTCGAGTCCTGTTTCTGGCCAACCGACCGGGACAGGACGTAGCGGCCGAAGGTAGAGGTACTCGTAGAGGATGGCCGCCGCCGCGGCCCCGAGGAGCGGCCCGAGGTACCAAACCCACCCGTCTGTCCAGTGACCACCGATTAGTTGGGGCCCGAAGGCCCGAGCGGGGTTCATCGCCGCGCCGGTGAGAGGGCCCGCGAAGAGAATGTCGAGCGTGATCGTGAAGCCGATCGCGAGCCCCGCGATCGACTTGAAGGTTCCGCGCTCGTCGGCTGCGGTTGCGAAGATCACCCAGACCAGGAAGAAGGTCAGGATGGCCTCGAGCACGAGGCCGGCTCCTGCACCGATCCCACCCGCGATGGCGGGCGCACCGAGGTTGACGGGATCGGTGAGCGAGTTCGGCAGCAGCCCGGTCAGGAACACTGCCGCCAGCACGGCTCCGGCGAACTGCGCAACCCAGTAGACGGCCGCAAGCGGAAGCGCCATGCGGCCTGTGACGAGGAAACCGAACGTCACCGCCGGGTTGAAGTGGCCGCCTGATATGTGTCCGACCGCAGAGGCCATCACGGCGATGACCAGTCCGTGTGCCAGCGCCACACCGACCAGGTCGGCCCCGACGGCGATCGCGCCGACTCCGACGAATGTCAGGGCGAAAGCACCGATGAACTCGGCGACCCCCCGTCGGAGCGCGTCTCCGCTCATGGGAGCAAGCCTAGGAGTGTCGCCGGATGGAGCGGCCTGGGCGCATTAGCGGCCCGCCGGCTGTGTCTTACGAGGAGGCACGGAGAAGGCGGAGTGGGATTTCGCGCCAAAATTCTGTGGATAAATTCGCGTGTGTATGCACTCGGAGTGAAATGACCCCTCAGCGGGTTTCCACTCGCAAGGGTTGGATCGTGGAGCCCTCGCGGCGCACTGCGCTCGTCCTGCGCTTCGACTCTCGTACTTCACGATTGCATGGAACGGCGTCGTGGGAGCAGCTGCCCTATTCGTTTCCGTGCTGGATGCCAGCCTGGCCTTGGCTGGCTTCGCGCTCAACGCACTACTGGACTCTTCGGCGTCAGGTGTTTTGGTTTGGCGATTCAGGAGAGAGCAGCGCGACCCGGCCGCAGCAGAACGACTGGAACGCAAAGCTCAGTCTTGGATCGTTTGGGCGATGCTGACCGTGGGCCTGTACGTCGGCGTCCAAGCTGTCCGCGCACTTGTCGACGGGTCGCATCCCGAAGGGTCGGCGTTCGGAGTTGGCCTAGCGACCATTTCGCTGCTCCTCTTGCCATGGCTGGGCGCGATGAAGCTACGCGTGGCTTCGCGCCTTGCGAGTCATGCACTTCGGGGCGATGGAGTCCTGTCGCTTGCGGCTGCCGTTCTCGCCGCGGTCACACTCGCATCCATCCTCGTAAACACGACGCTTGGGTGGTGGTGGGCAGATCCAATCGCCGCTCTTGTAATCGCGCTCGCACTCGCGACAGAGGCGTCGCGCTTGGCCGTACGGCACCGCTTCGGCTAGGCGCTCCGTTTTATTTCGTCAAGCCTCCTAGGCGCGCCAGTAGTTCCGTGTGAGGAGGACCACGATCGGGATCAGCTCGAGCCGGCCCATCCACATGAGGACGATCATGATGCTCTTGGAGAGCCCGCTGAACGGCTCGAAGGATCCCATCGGGCCGAGGAAACCGAAGCCCGGGCCAACGTTCCCGATCGTCGTGGCGGCCGCCGAGATCGCCTCGAATGGCGAGACCTCCACCCCGGCTCGCGCGGACTCGAGCACGAGCCCCAGCGAGCCGAGCGCGAATACGATCAGGTACAGCAGGACGAAGACAGAGATCGCCCGAAGCGTGCGTTCGTCGATCACCCGTCCGTTCAGGCGAATGGGTCGAACGGCCTCGCGGTGAACTGTTTGGTCGAGCTCCCGGCCGAGGATGCGCCCGAGCAACAGAATCCGAACCGGCTTGATGGCGCCCCCGGTGGATCCCGCCGAGCCTCCGATGAACATAAGCGCGACCAGCGTCATCGCGGTCAACGAAGTCCACAGGTTGAAGTCCGTGCTCGCGTAGCCAGTCGTCGTCATTATCGAGACGGCTTGGAAGACACCATGGCGCACGGCTGCCTCACCCGTCAGAATCCCTTTAGCGGCCAGATCGGAGAAGAGGATCACCGAGCCGAGTGCGAGCAGCGCGAGGTAGACGCGAAGCTCTTCGTCGCGGCCTGCCTTCCGCCACTGGTTGCGAAGAAGCGCCCGGTACATGAGCGCGAAGTTCGCGCCGGCCAGCACCATGAAGAGCGCGATGGCCCACTGTGTCGCCGCGCCGAAATCCTCGATCGACCTCGCCCTGGTCGAGAAACCGCCCGTCGGCAGGGTCGTGAAGGCGTGCGCGACGGCCTCGTAGAAGCTCATGCTCTCGTCGATGCCTGTCCAGGCGAAGAGCGAGAGCACCAGGATCATGGCTCCCGTCAGGCCGACGTAGAGGAGCCAGAGCCTTCGTGCCGTGTCCCGGATGGAGGTGGCCAGAGGCTCGATCTCGGGCCCGGGCGCTTCGGACTCCATGAGTTGCCGACCTCCCACTCGCAGACGCGGCAGGATGGCGAGCGCCAGCACGATGATCCCCATCCCGCCGAGCCACTGTGAGAACTGGCGCCACATGGCGATCGAGTGGCTGAGCGACTCGACGTCAGTGAGGACACTCGCGCCCGTGGTCGTCATTCCGGACATGGACTCGAAGTACGCGTCGATCGGGTTGCGAAGCTGCGGCTCTATAAAGAGGTAGGGAAGCGAGATGACCAAGGCGCCTGCGAGCCACGTAAGCGCGACGACGAGAAACCCCTCTCTCGCCCGCACGCTCTCCTTTCCCTTGGTCGCGCGCTCGAGGCTCCAGCCGCCCGCAGCGGTGATCGCCGCGGCGGCCAGAAAGGGCCAGACCGGCTCGTCGTACCCGAGTGCGACTCCCGCGGGGAGGATGAACGCCAGACTGAAGTACCTCACGAGCGCGCCGACGAGATTCAGGGTGCCGCGTACATCGACGCCCAGAGTCGGCACCCGGCCCACTCGGCGCCGCAGACCCGCCGTACTCAAAGCGCGCGCTCGACCTGCTGCACCCGCGAAGACTCGGCGAAGATGATCGCCCGGTCACCAGGCCGGAGCTCGTCGCCGCCGTGGGGGAAGATCGCCTCTCCGTCACGCACGATCGCGCCGATCAGGGAGCCTGTCATCGGTAGCTCCTTGAACGGACGGCCACAAAGGGGGCTCTCGTCCCGGACCGTGATGTCGAGTACCTCGAAGCGGTCGCCTTCGAGCATGGCGAGCTGCCTGATACGGGGGTCGTGGGTGAAGCGCACGATCTCCTCCGCGGTCACGGAGCGCGGGTTGACCGCGACATCCACTCCTGCTTGCTCGAAGACGTCCGCCGAGAGTGGGTCGTGGACGATCCCGATCGTGAAGGGAACCCCGTGCATTTTCGCGAGCGCGGCTGCGTAGAGGTTCTTCGCATCCTCCGGCATCGCGAAGACGGCCGCGCGCGCGGTGCCGATCTTCTCCCGCTCCAGGAATTCCGGATCGGTGCCGGTCGCATGGAAAACCCTGGCCTCGGGCAGTTCCTCGGCCACTTCCCTGGCCCGCGGCCCGAAGGCCTCGATGATACGGACCTTGATTCCCTGGTCGATCAGAAGCCTGGCGATCGCAACGCCGGTCTGGCCCCCGCCCACGACTACGACATCGTCGAGGACACGGTCGCCCGAGACCATGAGCAGGCTCCACTCGCGGGCTGCGTTCGGAGATCCGATGACGATGATCCGGTCGCCCGGGAGGATCGACTCGTCGCCGCGCGGGACGATCATCCGGTCGCCCCGGATGATGCTCGCGACCTTGGAGTCGGCCGGAATGACGGCTTCCCGGAGCGGTATGCCGACAACCCTCGCGTCGGCTGCATCCGGGACGTCGAACTCGACCATCTGGACCTGGCCGTCGGCGAAGACGTCGGTCTGCCTGGCGGCGGGGACACCGATGATCCGCGAGACGGCATGGGCCGTCTCGACCTCGGAGGAGATGACGAAGTCAACGTCGAGCTCCCGCTCTTGCCAGAGGTCCAGGTACTCGACGTTCGTCGTTCGGACGATCGTCTTCGTCTCGGGCGAGAGCTTTTTGGCGAACATCGAGGAGACGATGTTCACCTCGTCACGGGAGGTGGCGGCGATCAGGAGATCGGCCTGGTCGATGCCCGCATCGCGAAGGGTGCGGCGGCTGGCCCCGTTCCCCTCGATCGTCCCGATGTCGAATTTGTACGAGAGCGTGCTGAGGCGGTCGGCGTCCAGATCGATGAGCGTGAGCTCGTGCTCGTGGTGCAGCGCCTCGACGACGGTCGAGCCAACCTGGCCTGCGCCGATGACGAAGATTCGCATGTGGCGGTGAATCTAGATGTTCGGGGAGTTGGCCCACTCCGGTTCCGGCTCGATGCCGACTCCCTCGGCGACCCGGTTGATGTAGTTGAAGAAGGCGATCACCTGGATCGCATCGTGGATGCCCGCGTCGCTCCAGCCATGGCTTCGAAGGCCGTCGGCGTCAGTCGCCGAGATCGAAGCGGGCTCGCGCGTGAGCTTCACTGCGAAGTCGCACAGGACCCGGACCCGCGGCTCGAGCGCCGCTTCCCGGTAGTCGTGCGCGGCGTGTGCGGCAAGCTCGTCTGGGGCGCCCTCGGCACGGAGGTCGTCGGAATGCGCGTGGATTCAGTAGTGGCAGTCGTTCGCCCGGGAGACGACGATGGCGAGGAACTCGCGGTCGGCGCGGGACAGCTCGGAGCGGCCAAACATGACCTCCCGATAGAGGCCCAGCATCGCGCGCAGGACTCTGGGGCGCAGGCTTATCGCCTTGATGATGTTGAAGACCTTGCCTGCCCGTCCACGGGCGGCGGCGTACTCGCCCGCGAGCTCGCCGGTCGCCTCGTCCTCTCCGATCAGGACTATGTGCGGCACGGACTGGATTGTGCCTTGTCGCGGGAGATCGAGTACCCTCGTCCGGCCGTGAGCGACCTCGTTCCGAACGAGCCGAGCCCTGTCTCAGCCGTCGGCGACCGTGTCAGCGAGATCCTCCAAGCAGCCGAGGAAGCCGCGGAACAGACCCTCACGCAGGCGGAGGCGCAGGCTCTCAACATAAGGAGCCAGGCTGACGAGGACGCCGCGGCACGCGTTCGCGAGCTGTCGGCCGAGACCGAACGCCTGCGCGAGGAAGCACTCGAGTACGCCCGCGATACGAGACTCGCCGTCGACTCGTATGCCGACCGGCACCGACGCGAGGCAGAGCAGGAAGCCCGCGACCTCCTCGGGGCCGCCGAGCTGGAAGCGGAGTCGGTACGGCGATCGGCCGAGGAGAGGACGCGGGAGCTGGAACAGCAAGATCGCGAGCGGACGCAGGGGCTGCGCGAGGAGGTGCGCGCCCTCGAGCAGCGGCGGGATCGGATTCTCGAAGAGCTTCGCGAGATCGTCCTCGACCTCAGGGATACGATCGAGGACGGCAGCGCGCGCACCGGCGAGGAGTCACTCGCCTCGGCGCTCGACATCCGTCGCCGCTCCTGACCGACGACCCGGCCGCCTTCCGCGCGGTCATGCGCGGCTTCCCGACCGGCGTCGCCGTGCTGACCATCGACCTGGAGGGCAAGCGACTCGGCCTTACGGTCGGGTCGGCGCTCTGGCTTTCGACTGAACCACCGCTCGCCGGCGTCGCCGTAAGCCGCGCCGCGGCGATGCACGAGCTGCTGGCGGAGGCCGGCGCCTTCGCGCTCTCGCTTCTCGCCGGCGATCAGGAAGGGCTCGCACAACACTTCGCCCGCGGCGTGCCGCCGATCGCGATGTGGGAAGGCATCGAGTGGCGTTCGGGCGCGACGGGCGCTCCGCTGTTGGACGGATCGCTCGGGTGGGTCGAGTGCCGGGTCGCCGACCGCTGCCCGGCCGGGGACCACACGCTCTTCGTGGGTGAGGTCGTCTCGTCGGAGCACGGCCGGAGAGCCCCGGCCCTGGTCTACGTCGACGGCGGCTACCGAGTCCTGCCGTGATCCGGGCCGTGGTCTTCGACTTGGACGGCGTTCTCGTGGACTCCGAACACGTCTGGGACGCGGCCCGCGAAGAGCTCGCGCGGGAGCGCGGCGGGCGCTGGCACGAGGGCGCCCAACGGGACATGATGGGCATGAGCTCGACCGAGTGGTCCCGCTACATGCACGAGACCATCGGCGTACCGGACCCGCCGGAGGAGATCTCGGCCGAGGTCGTCCGCCGCCTCGAGCAGATCTACCGCCGGCACCTGCCCTTGATCGACGGCGCTGCCGAAGCGGTTGAGCGCCTGGCCGCCCGGTGGCCGCTCGGGGTCGCATCGTCATCGAACCGTCCCATCATCGACCTGGTGCTCGAGCTCTCCGGCGTGGCCCGATTCTTCTCGACGACCGTCTCGTCGGAGGAGGTACCCCGTGGCAAGCCGGCCCCGGACGTCTATCTCGAAGCAGCGAAGCGGCTCCGTGTCGAGCCGACCGCCTGTGCCGCGGTCGAGGACTCGCACAACGGCATCCTGAGCGCAAAAGCCGCCGGGATGAAGGTGATCGCCATCCCGAACCGGCGCTATCCGCCGGCCGAGGACACCCTGGCGGCAGCGGACGCGGTGCTCACTTCAATCCACGAGCTGACGCCCGTGACCGTCGAAGCTCTCTCGTAGCTCAATCGACGCGGCCGACCAGCACGCAGCCGTTGTGGCCGCCGAGGCCCATTGCGTTCGAGAGCGCTACGTCGATCTCCGCCTCGCGTGCCTCGTTCGGCACGTAGTCGAGGTCGCACTCCGGGTCAGGGTTCCGGTAGTTGATCGTCGGCGGGATCACGTTCTCGTGGATCGCCAGCGCACAGACAATTGCCTCGACGGCTCCGGCGGCGCCGAACATGTGGCCGAGCATGGACTTCGTGGACGAGACCGCCAACTCCTTGGCGTGGTCCTCGAAGACCTCCTTGATCGCCTTCGTCTCGGCGAGGTCCCCGAGGGGCGTCGACGTCCCGTGCGCGTTCACGTAATCGACGCGGGAGGGCTCGACGTCTGCGCGGGCGAGCGCCTGCCGCATCATCTCGACCACGCCCACCGACTCCGGATCCGGGGCGGCCATGTGGTACGCGTCGTTCGACGCCCCGTGGCCGAGCACCTCGGCGTAGATCCGCGCGCCACGGTCCTGGGCGGTCTCCATGTCCTCGAGCAACATCACACCGGCGCCCTCGGCCATGACGAAGCCGGCGCGGGTCGCGTCGAAGGGTCTCGAGGCACTCGCGGGATCCTCTTCCTCCTGGACGAGCCCGCGCATGGAGCAGAAGCCCGCCAGGATCAGTGGGTGGATGCAGCCCTCGGTCCCACCGGCGAGCACCGCGTCTGCGTGACCGTTCCGGATCTGCTCGGCGCCCTCGCCGATCGCATGCGACCCCGTTGCACAGGCCGACACGATCGCGAAGTTCGGTCCCCGGATCCCGAGCTCGATCGCCAGCTGCCCGCTTGGCGAGTCGACCAGCATGTTCGGAATGAACATCGGCGAGACGCGATCGGGCCCGCGCTCGCGGAGGATGTCGTGCTGCTGCATCAACTGGTTGAAGCCACCGACACAGGAGCCGAGGACGACGCCGGTGCGGTCCGGCTTGTAGCCGTTGACGCCGGCGTCCTCCATGGCCTCCTTGGCCGCCGCGAGGGCGAAGAGGACAGCGCGGTCGAGGTTCCGGGCGCGCTTGGGCGTCACCGCTAGCGCTGGATCAAAGTCCTTGACCTCCGCTGCGATCTTCACGGGGAAGTCGTCCGTGTCGAACGCCTGGATGAAGTCGACGCCGCTTCGGCCCTCGACGAGCCCCTTCCAGGTCGTCTGCATGTCGTTTCCGAGCGGCGTCACAGCGCCGACGCCGGTTATGGCCACACGTCTCATCCCAAGTTAGACACGGGAGCTGCCGTTTTGGTTGCGCCGATCACTACTAAAGGGTAGACGGGCGGGTGCAGGCCGGTACGCTGCCCCGATGCCGGAGCCAGACCCTCGCCTGCCCTTCCCGCCGATGGAGGCCGAGCTCGTGACCGAGTTGCCGTCCGCGAACGGCTGGCAGTACGAGCCAAAATGGGACGGCTTCCGCGGCGTCGTCGAGAACCTCGCGGGCGAGCTCTCGGTCTGGAGCCGAAACGGGCGACCGCTCCTCCGATACTTCCCCGAGCTAGCCGAGGTCGGAGAGGGTCTCCCGCCGGACTCGGCGCTCGACGGGGAGATCGTGATTCAGACAGACGGAGCGCTCGACTTCGACAAGCTCCAGATGCGCTTGCACCCCGCGGAGAGCAGGATCAAGAAGCTTTCCGCCGAGATCCCCGCGAGCTTCGTCGCGTTCGACGTCCTCCTGTTCGACGGCGAGGAGGTTCACCGCCAGCCGCTCGAGGAGCGCCGCAGGCGTGTCGAGGCACTGCCCTTCCCGGTCTCCCCGGCAACCCGGGACGCGGCCGAGGCTCAGACCTGGCTCGAGCGGCTCGAAGTCGCCGGCTTCGACGGCGTAATCGCGAAACGGCTCGGCATGCCATACACGCCCGGCTCCCGTGAGGCGGTGGTCAAGGTGAAGCACCACAAGACCGCTGATTGCATCCTCGTCGGGGTTCGTTGGAAGGCGCGCCCCACCACGATCGCAACGCTCCTCCTCGGCCTGAAGGACGACAAGGGCGCCCTCAAATACGTGGGCTCGGCCTCGGTGGCAGCCAAGCGGCACGCAGAGATCGCCGAGGTCGTGATGCCACTCCTCGAGGAGGCGCCCGAGCGCCGCTTCTCGGAGCCGAACCGGTGGGGGTCAGGCGACCTCGAGGAGTCGGCTGTGCGCCCTGAGATGGTCGTCGAGGTTCGCTACGACAAGTGGCAGAAGGCCCGCTTCCGCCACGGCACGCGCTTCCTTCGCTTCCGGCCGGACAAGGAGCCGGACGCCTGCACGATCGACCAGGTTCGGCCCCGGCCCAAAGCCGGCGATCCCACCGTCGCCGGGCTCCTCGGGCTGAACTGATGCCATCGCCCTTCGTCGAGCTCGAAGTCGGCGAGCGGATCGTCAAGGTGACGAACCCGGACAAGGTCTTCTTTCGCGCGCGCGGGGAGACGAAGCTCGACCTCGTCAAGCACTACCTCTCGGTCGGCGACGGCATCGTACGGGCGCTCTACGAGCGCCCGACCCAGCTGAAGCGCCACCCGGACGGCGCCGAGGGAGAGGCGATCTACCAGAAGCGCGTGCCCGAGAAGCGGCCCGATTGGATCGAGACCGCCAGGGTGACCTTCCCGTCCGGGCGGCACGCGGACGAGCTCTGTGTGACCGAGCTGGCACACGTGGCCTGGGCGGCCAACCTCGGCACCCTCGACTTCCATCCCTGGCCATCGCGCCGCTCCGACGTCGAGCACCCCGACGAGCTTCGTATCGACATCGACCCGCAGCCCGGCACCGGGTTCAAGCAAGCGAAGAAGGTCGCGGCGCTCGTCCGCGAGGTCCTCGCTGAGCTCGGCTATGTCGCCTGGCCGAAGACCTCGGGCAACCGCGGCGTCCACGTAGCCTGCCGGATCGAGCCGAACTGGGAGTTCCCCGACGTGCGGCGATGCGCACTCGCCTTCGCGCGCGAGGTGGAGAGGCGGGCGCCCAAGCTGGTCACGACCGCATGGTGGAAGGAGGAGCGCGGCAAGAGGGTCTTCATCGATTACAACCAGAATGCCCGCGACCGGACGATCGCTTCGGCCTATTCGGTGCGGGCTCGCCCCGACGCGACCGTCTCCGCCCCGGTCACCTGGGACGAGCTCCAGGAGGTCGAAACCGAGGACTTCACAATGGCCACGATGGCCGAGCGCTTCGCCTCGCTGGGCGACGTCCAGGCCGGCATCGACGATTCGCTCTGCGACCTCCGCCGCCTCCAGGAGTGGGTGCAGCGCGACGAGGGCAAAGGGCTCGGGGAAGCGCCCTACCCGCCCAACTTCCCAAAAATGCCGGGCGAGCCGCCCCGTGTCCAGCCGTCCCGCGCCCGCCCGAAGTAGATGGTTGACCGGCAATTACCGCACCGTCCCCACCGGCACGCCAATTACCGATAACCATCTAATAGGACCTACAATCAAGACATGGAGGAGCAGACGCACGTCCGCCTGACGCTCGAGCCGCTCGACGACCATCTGATCGTCGAGCCGGTCGACGAAGATGTCGAGACCCGCACCGGCCTCATCATCCCGCAGAGCGCCGAAGCCGAAGCCCGGTCGGGTGTCGTGACCGCGGTCGGGCTGGAGGCGCAGGGCATCGAGCCTGGCGACAAGGTGCTTTTCCCGAAAGACGCGGGCTTCGACGTCAGGCTCGGCGGCGTCGCCGTCAAGGTGCTGCGCCGCGGCCAGCTGATTGCGCGCGTCCACGATTGAGCAGGTGCGTTGACCCGATATGACCATGGTCAAATCCCCCAAATGGGGAGGACCCGAAGAGCGCGCAGCGAGGAGAGTTAGATGTGCCGGCTCCCCTCACATATCCCCCCGGCGTCTGGCGAATGCCCGTTTCGGATGGCGGCTCCATGAATCCCGAAGCGGGCTTCGTCGTATCTGGGCTTAAGTTGCGGGGTCGCTACCATGTGGCCCGCGCGGAGAAGTGGCCGAGTGGCTGAAGGCGGCGCCCTGCTAAGGCGTTAAGGGGGTACTAACCTCCTTCGAGGGTTCGAATCCCTCCTTCTCCGCCTCGATGGAGGGGTGGCAGAGCGGACGAATGCGGCGGTCTCGAAAGCCGTTAGAGGTCACTGGCCTCTCGAGGGTTCGAATCCCTCCCCCTCCGCTTGATTCCACAGCTCTTGCGCGGGAGCGGGGTTCCATCAGGGGTGTACGCGGTCTCTTGACCGCCGCACTCCGTCCACCGAAGTCCGTAGGCGTCTGTGCAAGTCCACTGTCTTTGGTGGTCGCTGGCGAATAACTGGCGAACAATTCGACTGTGGTTTGTTGTCTTAACAGGCACGTGCGGCGCACTCAGCGAGGCTCAGCCAGGGCCGGGAGTCGGCGCGAATGCCTGGAAGAAGGCAGAGGGCTAATCGCGCCAGCGCCCGGCTCTCGGTGTGCCCCCGGTCGCGGGTAATGGACCGTGAGGTAGACGTGTCTCATTGGGCCGGCTCGACTCTCGGGGTGACGGTCGTCCTCCGCCGTTCGGCTCGTGGAAGCGGAGGTCCTCGACGCGGCCACGTCGCCGCAGTGGCTGGACAGGTTCTCGGCTTCGAGGCGCGCATGTCACGGCGTCGCACCGCCAGCGCCGCCGCCTCGTCTTCGTTTCCGGGCATCGTGCCGTAGCGGTCGTAGGTAACGGGGACCGATGGTCGCGGGCGGCTCCGTCTGGGATTTCGTCGGCGCCGTTGAACAAGGAGGCAGTTCTGTGCAACGCTCGTTCTGTGTCATCAGTTGGGGGCGCCGCCGCAGCTCTTGTTGATGTCGTTAAGCGTGTTGCCGTGGGCGCCTATTCCTCCGCCGGAGGTGACCGCGCAGCGTTCCTCAGACTTGCCGTAATGGCGGTTGTTATTCCGCTGTCGGCATGGAAGCTGACTGTCTGGGGATTTCCGGTCTTTGCGATCGCCGGTCTAGTGGTCGGGTCGGTGATCGCCGCTAGCGTCGGCCCGCACGTCGCTGCGGAAACGGCCTTGCGTTTCGTGCGTACGGTCGCGCCACTCGGTCTTGTCGTCTATGCGATCCTGGTCTTCGGGTCGCGCTCGCTGCCAATCGTCGCGCAACTCGCGCTCGGCGCAGCCATTCTTGCCGTCGTCGCACTCGTACGGCGCTCGGAGAGCGCTCTCGACGAAGGAGGCTTTCCCGCCGTGGGCCACATTTCGTTCGCGCTCGCTCGGCGCGTCGCGATCGCTCTCGCCGTTGCGGTCGGCGCCGTGTTCGCCGTCATCTTTCTCGCCGTTTGGATCCCGCCCGCTTGGGACCGCGTGTGGCCGATCCTCGACGGCTTCGATGAACTCGGCGGCGTCGCAACGGTGATCGCCGTGGTTGCTGCACTCACCTGGCTTGCCGCCCTCAGTCTTCGTTTGTTCTCGTTTGCAGACTCTGCGCTTCGCGCCGCGGTAGCCGCTGCCACAGGTGCTGCCGCTCTCTATGCGCTCGTTCTCGTCGGACTGCTTCCCGGCTACGCTCTTGCTGCCGATATCCGCTCGTTCCGCCACGCGTGGTGGTTGCTTGTGGCGATTGGTGCGGTCGCAGCCACAGTCGAGCTCCTTCTCCGGCGCATGCGGCGCGCAGCGGGCGGTGAGCGGCCGCCATCGTCGACCGGTCGCAGTCGGCTTGCCGCGCTCCGGCTCGGTTATGCGGCTTCGTGGGCTTCGGCGGCCATGATCGTCGTGGCGATGACCTGGGGGCTGTTCTCAGCGAACATCGGCTCTCAGAGGCTGGTCGACGAACGAGGGGTTCCGTTTAAGCCAGGGCAGTCGCCGGTCGCTCCGGCCACCATGGGCGATCAGCAGCTTGCGGAAACGTTCGTTCCGATCTTGTTCTTCACCGAAGACGAAGCGTGGGCGCCGATCGCTGTCGACGACTACCTAAGCGATGCCCGGCTCGAGGCCGGCGGTGAGACCGTCGCTCACGGCCTGACTCTCGGAACGCTGCCGCGAACGTGCCCCGCAGGAAGCGCTCCACCATGCTTCACGCTGACGCTCGACTGCGAAGAGGCAAGCGAAGCGTGCTCGCAGAGGACAGCCGAGCACGAACCCGGCTATCACCTCGAAGGCGCGGTTTACGTTCGGGTGCTTCGCAAAGCTACCGACGGCCGCCTGTTCGCGGAGAGTACTCCGTTCGGCGATCAGGTATCGGTGGTTGTTCAGTACTGGTACTTCTACGCCTACGACGAGTGGAAGACATGGAGCCTCGTCGGGCGGCTGCGGCAGTGGCATGAGGCTGACTGGGAGGCAATCACGATCGGCCTGTCGGACACCGGACCGCTGTTCGTCGGCTACTCAGCTCACTGTGGCGGACGGTGGTACGACTGGGACGACGTCGAGGTCATCGTCGCCAATAAGACCGCCGATGGCTGGACACACGGCAGGCGGAATTCGCATGAGCCGGCGCGTCACCCGCTCGTGGCCGTGGCGGAAGGATCGCACGCCAACTACGTACGCTCGTTCCACGGTCGGTCGCCTGACTGGGCCGGTTGCAGAAACGTTTCCGGTGACGCCGTCGCGGCTCTCAGCTACGCCTCGAACCTCCGCGACCGGACAGAAGACGGGTGGGGCGTGATCCCGAGCGAGATCGTCGTCGTCGACGAGACCACCCCGCCGATGACGTTCCCTGGCCGCTGGGGGCGGTACGACCGAACCGTGCTCGAGAATTTCCGCGAGCGAGAACTCGCCAGCGGGCACGGCCCGGCAACTCCGACGTTACAACCACTCTGGACGAACCCGCTTCGGACGGTCTTCGCGAGTTCGAACTGGCGCCACGCCTCGTAAGTCGTCGAGCCGGTTCACGGGTAGCGCTACCGGAGAGGCCGGAATCTCGGTAGGCATCCCCGTGCGTATCGTGCGGCTCATCGCGGAGGGCTCAAATTCTGTCAGCCATCGACGCCGGCGGCGAGCTCGGCTCGCGTCTTCGCGGGGTACTGCCTACCACGACACGCTTCTGGGCCGTGGTTTTTGAACCGGGAGGCCGGGCCTCCCGCAAGGTCACAGGCCCCCTCTTGGCGGTCAGCCCGCGAGCCCGTGGAGCGCTCGTCGGAAGCTCAGCGTAAGCGGCGCCGATCTGCTAACGGGAGGCACGCCGAGGTGCCTGAGGGCTCCGAGGGCGGTCGCTGCCGGCGGTGACTAGGGAGTAACCGTGCCGCTGGCCAGATTGCCCAGGCCGCGGCTTGCGACGTCCGCGGTCAAGCCCCACAGGACGAGACCGACATAGTCGAAGATTCCGTTCGAGCCGAACGCCGTCCCTTGGTTGACGTAGAGCGTCTCGAAGCCGACGATGAGCAGGCCGACGTAGACGAGGAACCCGAGCACGTGCGTGCCAAACCCGAGCCCGGCCTCGACAGGAGAGATCCTCTCGATCAAGCCTGGGGCACCGGTTCGTGGAAGTCCGGGCTGGGTGACCGACACCCCGGCCTGCTTCAGCGCCTCTTCCACCTCGTCGAGGCTCGTCTTGGCCCGCTCCAGGTCGTCGTCCCCGATCGCCTCGCGCGCTGCGGTGATCTTCGAGAGAAATGCGGTCTTCGTCGTTGCGTCCTGAACCTCTCGCTCGACGCGCCGCTCGAGCATGCGCGCGCGCCTGTACGCGTTGAGCGTCTCGCGGCCCCGTCCTTGAAGGTAGTTGGCAAGCCGCCCGAGCAAGATGCCGGCGAGGATCGCGATCAGCGCCCAGTAGGGCTCATTCCGGACACTGAAGTCGATCGGTATCGTTACCGGGTCGTCGAGGTTCTCGACGGTCAGGTGGAGTGTCCCTGTGTAGTGATCGGCCGGGATCCGCTTCGGCTCGATCGCAAGTTGAAGGACGAGGGCGCCGTTGTTCGAGCGCGTGCCCGATGCGCTGCCCAGGCCGAGCTCGCTCTCCGTCAACTCGTGCCCGCCCCGGTCTCCGATTCCGAAAACCTGGACCGCGGTCACGTGTGCGTCCCCGTGCGGGCCCAGAGTGAACCTCACCGTCTGGTTCTCCTTGCCAGCGCTGCCCGGAACGAGCCAGCCCGTAACCCGGCACGAGTATCCGCAATGCGCAAGGCTGCCACGCACCCGGTCATTCGGCGCCACTGCGGTGAGGGTCGGCCGGCCGTTCGCAGTCACGCGGATCTCGACGCGGGTCGCCTCCGTCCGCGGCCGACCGTGCGGCAGCAGCTCGACGCGCCCAGCGTACACCCCGGGCACAGTGATCCCCTCGACGTTGACCAGCACGTCCCGGTACTCGTCGTCGCCGAGCGAAGCCTCGCCAATCAGGCTGATGTGCGCTCGTGCCACAACCTCGTCTCCGCCCTCTTGCTTCAGGTCCGAGAAGAGGACGCGGAACGCCCCCACGTCGCCGATCCCGTGGAGCCGCAGCGCTCCCACCAACCCCGGCTCCTCTCCGATGAAGCCATCAATGACGAGCGGGGAGTCGGTCGCGTCGACCTCGATGCGCGGCGGGTTCTGCGCGAGCGCGGGTCCGGCGAGGAGCGCGGCGACAACGGCCGAGACGCCGAGGTGGCGGAGTGGTTGGCGAATCCGTTGACTACAGCACGCAGCTGGCGCTAATACAAGCTCGGCCAGACCGCCCGCTAGCGCGAGTTTCCGAGAAGTAGCTTGGTCGGGCTGCGCCTAAAGTGAAAAGGCCGCCTGTGAGGCTGTCGCACAAAGTCTCGTGGCGGGGCTTTTCCATTGCCTGGAGCCCCGGCCGCCGCAGTCGGCCGGGCAGGGCTTGGAGGCGGTGGCCCCGCGCCCGGTCAGCCGGCCAGTGGTTCAGGCATCGCGGTTCCGGTCTGGGCGAGGCCGGCGGGCGCGAGTACCTCTATTCGGTGCAAGGTCGACGGGCTCAATCCTGGGGCCCCCAGCGCCACCGCGGATGGAGTCAACCGCACGCTGGCGAATTTACTGGCGAACAGCAACGAAAGTCCCTGCAAATCGATAGTTTTAGTGCGGTCTCGAAAGCCGTTAGAGGTCACTAGCCTCTCGAGGGTTCGAATCTCTCCCCCTCCGCCTCAACCAAGCTGGGTAGCGTCGCTGGGTGGCCGTCTCTGTCCGATGGGCGGCTGAAAGTGCGAAGCGACGGCGGGATGACCCACAACCATGCTGGCGGGATCTGCTTGCCTTGAATCCGACCTGTCTCCCGCCGTCGCTTCGTTCGACTGGCCGGTGACCTGATAGAAGCCTGCGTCCTTTGCCCGACACAGCCCTGTCCAGGCCGGTCGACCACGTCGACGGCAAGGAGGCTAGGTGATGGAGTGGACGGTGGCAATCGGTGTCGACACCCACAAGGACGTGCACGTGGCGGTCGCTCTCGACGGGTTCGGCGCCCAGCTCGACAGCCGCGAGAGCGAGACGACGGAAGCGGGCTACCGCTCGCTCCTTTCCTGGGCGCTGGAGCTCGGCTCGCCGGTCTTCGCTGTCGAGGGCGCCGGCAGTTACGGGGCCGGGCTCGTCCGATTCCTCGAACGTGCGGGCATCGTCGTCTGGGAGTGCGAGCGGCCGCGTCGCCAGGAGCGCCGGCGTGGCAAGACCGACCTGATCGACGCGGCCTTGGCTGCGCGGCGGGTCGTCGCCGGCGAAGGCCTGAGCATTCCTCGTGGTGGCGGGCGGCGTGAGGACTTGCGCCTGCTCTTGCTCGAGCGTCGAAGCTCCGTGCGAGCGCGCACCGCCGCCCTCAACCAGCTGAGCGCGCTGCTCATCACCGCTCCCGATCCGGTGCGCGAGCGCCTGGGGGCGCTCTCGGGCGAGCGACTCGCCGCGGCGGCGGCGCGTCTTCGGCCGGGCTCGGATGTCATCACCGGCGTGCTGCGCCGGCTCGGGCGTCGAGTGGCACGCCTTTCCGAGGAGATCGCCGAGGTCGAGCGTGGACTTGCCGCGGTCCTCACCGAGCTCGCGCCCGACCTGCTCGAGGAGTGCGGCGTCGGGCCTGTCTGCGGCGCCCAGCTTCTAGTCTCCAGCGGCGACCCCAGCCGGATGGCGAGCGAGGCCTCCTTCGCTGCGCTCGCGGGCACCAGCCCGGTCGAGGCCTCGAGCGGACGACAGCAAAGGCACCGGCTCAACCGCGGCGGCGACCGCCAGCTCAACTGGGCGCTACACGTCATCGCCCTCGCCCGGATCCACCACCACGGAGAAACGGCCGCCTACTACGAACGGCTGCTCGCCACCGGCAAGACCACCCGAGAAGCACGCCGCTGCATCAAACGCGCGCTCGCCCGCCACTTCTACCGACGCCTTCGCGAGATACCGACGCTCGGCTTGACAACATAGAAGCGTCGG
>JBBQXP010000047.1:0-20813 GCA_038209555.1 Gaiellales bacterium | reverse complement strand
GAACGTCACGCATATCGGACTCCGTCACGCAGAGGCCCTCACGGCCGCGTTCGAGGGCGCCGGCTTTGCCGTTGATCGCAGAGAGTGGCGGCCGAGCTTTTTCCGCGGTCTCCGCAGCCTGGAGCGGCTCGCCGGTCCGCGGTTCGAGCTCTTCCGTTACCGGCTGTGTATCCGCGGGCGCGCACCTGCATGAGCGCCGGCTCGTCGCTCCGAACCTCGCAAATCTGTCTCTAAATCCCGCTTCTGCGAAGAGACCTCCGCGAGGAGTCCCGCTAACTTTGGCGGCCTCTTGTTATTCCGGCCGTATGTGGAACTAGCCCCTTTTGCAGCGGTTTCCTGAGGTGGAGCGTACCGGGATCGAACCGGTGACCTCCGGCTTGCAAAGCTGAATCGAGCCGTTCCGGCCGGTTCCGTCTGATTCTGACCGTTTCCGCCGATCCCTTGATCCATAGGGCTTTGCGAGCTCCTGGAAGGACGGTCCTCGGAAACGAGCTGAAGGCCTCTTGCGACCGTTTCCTTAGCAGAAGGTTAGCTGCGTGGTGGTACCGCACCCGCTCGGCTGGCGACCGAGCGATTTCCGCCGGCGAAAGCTCGGGCCTGCAGAGATCATCGTGGACGCGACGGCACCGAACCTGTGCCAGACTCCTCGCAGAGGGGGCGTCTGCTTACGCGGTGACCAGCGTCTGGTTTCTCGATCGTTCCGTCGGGGAGGGCTTGGAGGAGGGCAGACGATGCGGAAATCGTGTTCGGCTTCGCCTGAACGCAGTCTGAACGGCTTGCCCGCAGGCGCCCGGCGGCGGTCACAAGGCCGCCGCCGGGCAGGGACCGGGACTCGTCCCTAGTGCTCGCCCTCCTGCTGCGTGTCGGCGTTCGGGTTCGTGTCCTCGTAGCCGCCCGAGCCGTCGCTCTCCTCGCCGGACTCCGAGTCGGCCTTCTCGCCGCCGGCGCCGTTGTCGAGGCTGCACGTACCGGTCTGGTCGTCGTAGTTCACGTTGCTCCCGACGACCCCGGCGGCCGCACAGGCCGCGGCTTGCGCCACCGCATCGGCGTCGCTCTCAGCCGGCTTGGAAGCTTCGTTCGCCTCACCGCCGGTGCCGTTCTCCTGCTCAACTGCCGGCGCCGGGCTCTCCGTCGACGACCCGGCCGAAGCCAAGGCCGACCCTCCGATCGCCAGAGCTGTGAGGGCGGCAAGCGCCACGGCGAGCTTGGTCAGTCGTGCACGCATCTAGTCCTCCCTTTTCGTTGTCGCTGGATGTGTGAAGGTCAAGCTACAGAGACGATGTGAGATGGCGGTGAGACCGGCCTCTCACCTCTCTCTCACCTTTCCGTGGCAGATTGGGGAGCGGTCCGATGCGCATCCTCTTGGTCGAAGACGAGCTGAAGATGGCGAGTCTGATCCGGCGCGGGCTCAGCGGGAAGGGCCACGCCGTCGACGTCGTCGCGAAGGGCGAGGACGCGCTCTGGATGGCGCGGGCGAGCGAGTACGACGCGATCGTGCTCGACCTGATGCTGCCGGGGATCGACGGGTTCCAGACCTGCGCGGCGCTGCGCGAGGCCGGCGTCTGGGCGCCCGTGCTCATGCTGACCGCGCGCGACGCCGTCGAGGATCGCGTCTCGGGGCTCGACGCGGGCGCAGACGATTACCTGCTCAAGCCGTTCTCGTTCGCGGAGCTACTCGCCCGCCTCCGTGCGCTCGCCCGCCGCGGCGGAGCGGAGCGGCCGAGCGTGCTCGAGGTCGCCGACCTGCGCCTCGACCCGGCGACCCGACGAGCCTGGCGGGGAGCGAGCGAGTTGAAGCTGTCCACGAAGGAGTTCGCCCTGCTCGAGCTCTTCATGCGCAGACCGGGAGAGGTGCTCTCGCGCCTGCAGCTGCTCGAGCACGCCTGGGAGATGGGCTACGAGAACCGCTCCAACGTGATCACCGTCTACGTCCGCTACCTGCGCGAGAAGATCGACCGTCCGTTCGGGAGGAGCTCGATCGAGACGGTGCACGGGGCGGGCTACCGTCTGCGCGCGGACGCGGGCGCCTGATGGGACTGCCGATCCGCGTTCGCCTGACGCTCGCCTTTGCCCTGGCGATGGCGATCGTCCTGGCAGCGTCCGGCTACTTCCTCTACGCTCGCCTCGGCCACTCGCTCGATCGGGCGATCGACCAGGGCCTGCGCTCGCGCGCGGCGGACGTCGCCGCCCTCGTCCAGCAGGCCGACAGCGGCCTCAGGCAGTCGCGAGTCGGGCGGGCCGACGACTGGAGCGTTGGCTTCGCCCAGGTGCTCGACGCGCGCGGGCGGGTCTTCGACGAGACGCCCGGCCTCGGGCGAGCGCCGTTGCTGCGGGGGTCGGCGCTCGCGCTCGCCCGCAGGGGGCCGATCAGCGTCGATCACGCCGTCGTCGACGGCGACGGCGTGCGCCTGTTGGCGCTGCCGGTCACCGCCCAGGACGAGCGGCTGGTCGTGGTCGTCGGCACGTCGCTCGAGCCTCGCTCGGATGCGCTCGCGGGGCTGCGAAGCGAGCTCCTCGTCGGTGGCCCGGTTGCGCTGCTGCTCGCCTCGCTGATCGGCTACGGCGTCGCGGCGGCAGCCCTGCGCCCGGTTGAACGGATGCGGGCCCGAGCGGCCGAGATCTCGGCCAGCCACCGCGGCCAGCGCCTACCTGCCCCGGCACAGCGCGACGAGCTCGGCCGGCTCGGCGAGACGCTGAACGACATGCTCGCCCGGCTCGAGCTGGCGTTCGAGCGCGAGCGCAGCTTCGTCTCGGACGCGAGTCACGAGTTGCGGACGCCGCTCGCGCTGCTGAAGACGGAAATCGAGCTCGCGCTCGAGGAGCCGCGCTCGAAGCGCGAGCTCGAGGCGGCCCTGCGCTCAGCGGGTGAGGAGACGGACCGCCTCGCGCAGCTCGCCGAGGACCTGCTGCTGCTCGCCCGCATCGACAAGGGTCTCCTGCCGCTTCGCTCGACGCCCACCGTTCTGGACGACCTGTTCGAGCGAGTCGCCGAGCGCTTCGCGCGCAGGGCGCGCGAAGCCGACAGGACGATCGCGTGCGACGGACACGGGATCGAGATCGTCGGCGACTCGCTCCGGCTCGAGCAGGCGCTCAGCAACCTGGTCGACAATGCGCTTCGCCACGGTCGGGGCACCGTGCGGGTGGACGCGTTGGAGCGGGACGACTCGGTCGAGCTGCACGTCGGCGACGAGGGGGACGGCTTCCCGTCGAACTTCTGCCCGCGCGCGTTCGAGCGCTTCAGTCGGGCCGACGCCGGCCGGAGCGGTGGTGGCGCAGGCCTCGGACTCGCGATCGTCGAAGAGGTCGCGCGCGCCCACGGTGGCGTCGCGAGGGCGGAAAGTACCGCGGGCGGCGGTGCGGATGTCTGGCTTTCGCTGCCTTCGACACGAGAGAACGGGCGCGCGCCCGTGTCCGTGCCGTAGGCGGCCGTCTGTCGGCGCGGCTCAGCCGCTCGGGAGCCGAACGATGAAGCGTCCCCCGGCGGCATCGGCCTCCGCCTCGACGTCTCCGGCGACGCTGCGGGCGAGCCGGCAGGCGAGCGCCAGGCCGAGTCCGGCGCCGGAAGCGAGGCCGTCCGCTCGGGTTGCAGCTCCGCGCTCCACGGGCGGCGGCGAGTGAAACGAGAGGATCGGGGAAACCCGTCACCCTCTGCTTCGATCCGTCGATGCTGACCTCCCTCGGCTCGCGCAAGCATGACGAGTCGCCAGGGACTCGTCATGGTTTGATGGTCTTTCGCATCAGGATGCATCTGTGTGTCGCCTGCTATCAGGGCTGGGAGCTGCTGTACGCGGGGAGCCGATCCGAGGTGACTCGTCAGAGTTCGAGCTCGCGGCCAAGTCCGCGCTGGAGCTCAGCGAGCTGTCGGAGCTGCTGGAGTCTCGGCCGATCGCGTTCGCGGTCGAGGGCAGCGAGCATGCGGGCGAGGTCGCCGGTTGAGGCAACCGCGGGGCGGAGGCCCTTGCCGATCGGTTCCCTGCTCGCTGCTCGGCGCAGGTCGTCGTAGCCGCCGCGGGTGCCTGCCGGCTCGGGGACGATCTTGAGCTCGCCGATGGTGCTGCGCAGCTCGAGCAGCGGCTGGTCGCGGATCGTCGTCTCGTCGAGGACGAGCTTCTTCTTGTCTGCGCGCTCGGCGCCGAGGTCCTCGAGTGCCAGTCCGAGCCGGCGCAGGTTCTCGCCGCGGAGGGAGGGCACGATGTCGAGGCCATGAGTGATCTCCTCGGCGCCCTGGATCACGCGGGCGAACGCACCCACGACGATGTAGGTAACGCGCCGGCGCTCGAGGGCCGCCAGGATCGCGTAGGGGTCGAAGGGCTGTTGCTCGAAGCTCATGCCTCCCGGCGTGCCTTTCCACGGACCTGCAGCAACCGCTGCACGCGTCGCTCGGGGGAGAGGAGGGCGTTCTTGCGCAGCCGCTCGCCGACCGGGCCCTCGTAGGGGACGAGCTCGAGCGGCAGGTCGAAACCACAGGCGCGCACGAGCTCGACGAGCGTCTCGACGCTGGGCGCGACGACGCCTTGCTCCCAGCGGGCGATGACGGAGCGGTCGCGGCCGCTTCGCTCGGCCAGCTCGTACTGAGTCAGGCCGCCGCGGAGCCTGGCTTCACGGATCAGATCGGCGCTGCGCACGCGCTGATCTTAGATCGTCGGCTTGATTCCGTCATGCGTGGCAGATATGCTTCCAAACTTATTCATGCCGCTAAGCGAGGACAGACGCAATGGCACGCACCCGCCCAGACCAAGCCTCCGCTGAGCCGCAGCTCACTTTGGACGATTGGGAGAAGACGCTCAACGCGAACCCCGAGCCGGGGGGCAAGCCATCAAGCGTCGCCCTTCTCGCCGACGCTCTAGCTCCCAAGCTCGCCAAGGAGCTCTCGATAAGAATGCCGCTCCCCACGAACCCAGAATCGTTAGCCACGCGGCTGCTGACCCTGGACGAGCTGGTCGCGCAACTCCCTGCGGCCAAGCGGCCGCAGACTTGGAAGCGCTGGCTATACGAGCGCACCCGCCGCGACGAGATCCCCGGCTGCGTCAAGCTCGGCGGCATGCTCTTCTTCGAGCGCGAGCCCGCTCTCACGTGGCTCCGAGGCGGAGAGGTCACGAGGTAGGGAGGAGAACGCGATGGCTCGAGGATCGATCGTCAAGCGTCCCAGCGGGAACTACGCGATCGTCTACTACGTCGGCGGCAAGCAGAAGTGGGAGACGATCGGCCCGAGCCGACGCGAGGCCGAGCGCGCACTCACAACCAGGAAGCGCGAGGTCGACACGGGGACCTGGCGCGAGCCGAGCAGCGAGACGCTCGCCTCGTACGCCGAGCGCTGGCTCGCGCATCGCGATCCCGCCCGTGTCGGCGGCGGTGGGCGGACGCGGCTTTCCCCGTCGACCTTCGAGGGCTACAGGCTCAATCTGCGGCGGCACGTGCAGCCGCGTCTCGGCGAGCGAGCGCTCTCCTCGCTCCGTACCGAGGACGTCGACTGCCTCATCGCCGAGCTCGAGGCGGACGGCAAGGCGCCCGGCACCGTCCGCAACGTCGTCGTTCCGCTGCGCAAGATGCTCGCCGACGCGGTCCGCCAGGGCCTCCTTCTCACGAATCCGGCCGCGCGAGCCGACCTGCCGCCGGCGCAGGACTTCGGCGGGAAGGAGTTGCCGCCGGAGCATACCGAGGCGATCCGGCAGGCGCTCCTCGAGCTCGCTCCAGACGATCCGCTTCGTCGAGAACGCGATCTCTTCTTCGTCTGTCTCTTCGACGTCGCGCTCGGCACAGGACTCCGCCTCGGCGAGCTCCGCGCCCTCCGCTGGCGAGAGATCGACCGCGAGCGCCGACTGATCCGCGTCGAGCACGCCTACTCGCGGCAGGAGTTGCGGCGGCCGAAGACGGACTCGGGCGTCCGCTCAGTCCCGCTGTTCCCCTCCGTCGAAGCGGCGTTCTTCGAGCTGGCCGCCCGAGCCGTCGAGCGCGGTCGCTACGCACCCGATGAGCTCGTGTTCGGTTCGATGCGTGGCACGCCGCTCCAGCCGTCGAACTTCCGTCAGCGGGTGTGGGGCCCGGCGCTCCGCCGCGCAGGACTCGAGGACGCGGGCTACCGCTTCCACGACCTGCGGCATACGTGCGTGTCGCGCCTAGTAGGCGCCGGCGCGGACATCAAGCTCGTGCAGGCAATCGCCGGCCACGCTAACCCGCTCATCACACTCAAGCGCTACTCCCACCTGCTCGACTCTCGTATCACCCAGGCGGCTGACCGCTTCGACCCAGCGGCCCAGCCGTCTAAGGCGCATGCGCCTCCGTGATCCAGAAGGGATCAAGCTCGAGCTCGTTCATTCGCCCTGACGGGCGGCCCGGGCGGTCGCTCGGCCCGCTCGCGGAGGGCGGCGAGAATGAACGGGGGCGATCCAATGGTGTGGACCAGGGCGATGCCGACGAAGACGGCGCGGAATCCGACGTGCTCGATGACCGGGCCTGCCGACGCGAGCCCGACCGTTCCCGCCACCAGCGTGAGGGTCATGTACGCCGCCATCGCGTGCGGGCGGACCGAAACCGGCGCGCGGGTCGTCTGGACGGCCGTTACGGGCGCGTTGATGAACGAGGCGAGGAAGCTCACGCCTGCGACCGTTGCACCGAACGCGACCACAGGGAGATCGAGGGCGAGCAGCCAGAAGAGAACGAGCTGACCGACCTTGGCGACGACGACGATCAGATAGGGATCGATCCGGCGAAGCGCCACGACGACGAGCACGCTCCCCGCAATGCCGGCGGCGCCAAATGCAGCCCACAGCCACCCGGCCACGGTGGGGTCGTCGAACCGGAGGAACGCGAGCACCGGGATCACTGCGAACAGGGCTTGCGAGCCGAGCTCGAACCCCGCGCCGGCGAGCGTCCACGGTCGGAGCAGCCTGTCCCGCCAGAGGAAACGAACCCCGGCGAAGAGCCCACGGGCATCCTCCGCCTCCGGGCGCCGGTCTCCGGGAGGAACGAAGAGCGCGATGAGTGCGAACGAGACGAGGAAGGTGCCTGCGTCGAGCCAAAGTACGTTGCTCGCTCCGAGCGCCGCGATCAGCAAGCCGGCAATAGGCGGGCCAACGAGCACGGTCGTGCTCGTTGTTGCGCGCAGCAAGGCGTTCGCCTGCACCAGCACGCGGTCGTCTTCACCCAGCAGCTCCGGCAGGATCACTCGCTGCGACGAATAGGCGGGCGTCCAGAGTGCACCAAGGACGAATGCAATCGCGGCGAGGAGCGGGAAGCTCAGGAGCTCCGCCATATGGAGCAGCGGCACGAGCGCGACAAGCGGCGCTCTGACGAGATCGCACGCGAGTAGCATCGTGCGAGCGCCGAGGCGGGCCGAAACCGCTCCGCTCGGAATCCCCACAAGCGCGGTGCCGAGGAACTCGGCCGCGAGAACGATGGACATGCGCGTCGGCGATCCCGTCGTCTCGAGGACGAACCACGGGACCGCAAGCCAGGTCATCTGCGATCCCGTCGTTGAGACGGCCTCGGCCGCGAGAAGCGCGAGCAGAGGCCGGCTGCGAAGCGGCACGGCGTCAGTCTCGCAAGATCAAGAACGAAGCGACGCCGTCGAGCTCGGCGACGAGATCAGGCTCGAGCCGGCCCAGTCGCCGTCGGGCGAGTTCCCGCCGCCCTGCCTTTGGCCACGCTTTCCTTAGCAGAGCGTTAGCAACGGCTTGGCGGCGTCGCCCAAACGGTCAACGAAAATGGGGGGCATGCAGCGAGTTTCGAGTGGAGCGTACCGGGATCGAACCGGTGACCTCCGGCTTGCAAAGCCGGCGCTCTCCCAGCTGAGCTAACGCCCCTTTATCCTGCAAATCCGGGCTTTTCACCCATGCAGTGTTCTCCAAGTCTATCGCCTCCTCTTGGCTAGCTCGCGTACCGTGTCCGATTTTGGCGCGCGCGCCGACTCGATGCGCGCGTAACCCCTCGTGTCGGTCACCCACTCGACGCCGCTGAGGCGCTTCTCGACCCGATCGAATCGATCAGGGTCGGCAAGCTGCGGCAAAACGGCCGTGAACGGCTCGTTCATCAGACGAAGTGCATCCAGCTCGAAGCTGGATGCGATCTGCGTGAGGCTGGAGGTTCCCGGCTCCCGCTTCCCGGTTAGCCACTCGCTGACGGCCTGTTCGCTTACGCCTAGAAGCCGAGCCGCCTGCCTGCCCGTTAGAGCATGCAGACCGAGCACTCGCGCAAAATTTTTGCCAAATCTGCTCATACTGGAGTCTCCACGGTTGCTTGAATAAGCTTCAGGTCGGAATATAGAGCTTTCAGAGGATCGACCGGGTCTGTCGCGTCCGACGTCGCTCGCTCCGTTCCGTCAGGCCCTCTTGCTACCGGACTCGAATCGGCGACCCCTTCATTACGAGTGATGGAGCCCTGTCCTCGACCGTCAACCAGGGGTCACTCAGGGCCGCTTTTCATGCCGCTTAGCGGAGCTCAGCGTTTCCCCGCTAGTCATCTGGCGACAACGTGGTGTTCGCACGGTGTTCGCACTGAACGTCGGCTGTTCGCTCAGGTGAGAGCCTGCCCCAGACCTCCGGTGTGACAGGCCGGTCGTGTTAGCTCGGGTTATTGGGCATCGCCGGGGATTTGCGGTGTGAGCCGCGGTTTTCATCTCCTCGCTGCGGCGATTGCGAGGCATCGGCGGGAGCCTCCGGCGGTCCCATGCGGGATATGCCCGGAACGGCATGTTGTCTAGGTCGACACCCTCGTGTTCTTACCCAGTACCTCTTAGCGACTTGAGCCGACCACCGACCTTGACAACAGCCGGCTAAAGTCGTAAGCGAGAGTTCGGAATAGCTCGTGAACAGGTTCGCGATTTTGCTGGCGCTGGCGGTGCTGCTCGTTCCCACCGGCTGCAAGCGGCACGGGCACGACGCCACTCCTGCGGCTCCGCGGCTCTCCGGGGAACGTCGCACGCTGCGTTGCGTTACCGCTTGCCTCGGCCAAGCCCTACGGAATCCGCTATGCGCTCGACCCCCACATGCTGCCACCACGCAAGGCTCAGCGACGCAGGCTAGAGCGTCCCCCACACTACGGGTATTGATCCAGCGACGAAAGCGAGCGTAAGCTGCTGCAAGGTCACGAACCCACGTTCGCATAAGCAAAAATACCCTTTAAGGTCACTGAGCGCTTCGATGAGCGGTGCCGATTCCTTCGGCATGGGCCGCACCTTCATACTGGCTGTGCTCATCGTCGCCGGCTACATGCTCTGCCCGACGTTCGATCATCGCCACGCAGCACAACAGCAGGAAAAGGGGTTATGAAGTTCCTGAAGGTAGGCGCGATCGCTTTCGTGAGCGCCCTCGCATTCCTGGGAGCGCCGGGCGTGGCCGCCTCACAAACGTGCTTCGGACACCAAGCGACGATCGTTGGCACAAGCGGAAACGACCAGCTGGTCGGTACGGCGGCCCGGGACATCATCGTCGCCGGGCGAGGGGACGATCGGGTTAGGGCGCGCCAAGGCAACGACTTGGTGTGTGGCGGTCCGGGATTTGACAGGCTCTTCCTCGGGCGGGGAGCGGACAAGGCGAACGGCGGCCGGGGAAAGGACCACATCGACGGAGGCGGCGGCAAAGACTTTCTCAATGGCGGGGGAGGGACCGACCTCCTCGATGGCGGCGCTGGCAGGGACATATGCAGACTGGGGGAAAACGTTCTCAACTGCGAACCTATTGGCTTCGACTGGGCCGGCGCCGCATGGGACGGCTCACACAAGGGCGAACCACTCGACCTCACGGGCTACACGAAGAGGTTTGAAGATAACTTCGACTCGCTCTCCACCATCACGGACGGTGTCACTGGCTCAGGGCCGTGGTATGCGCCGGCGCGACCGGATACGTCCGTAGCGCACTTCCTCAGCCCTTCGCAGACGCCCGTGACGTTCGCTATCGACACGCCCGGAGTGCTCACGATCACGATGCAGAAGGTGGATACGTCGTGGTACTCGGGCCACATCCAGACGGTGAACAACATCGGCTACGGATACGCACAGCGCTATGGCTACTTCGAGGCGCGGATGGCTTTCGAGAAGGCTGTCTCTTGGCCGGCGTTCTGGCTCTACACCCCCAAAACCTACGAAGACTCGGCTCAGACACGCGCTGAGATCGACGTCATCGAGGCGTACGGCGACGCCGACTACGACGGCTACCACATGGCCGTTCATCGCCACTCTCTCCAGTCGAACGTCTCCAAGGGGAACTACTCTGGCCTCTCTTCGACGCAGAACATGGCGATTTGGGGCTGGAATGACATGTTCGACGGTCAGTTCCACCGCTACGGGTGCAGGGTCACGCCTGACTGGATCATCATCTACCTCGATGGCAAGGAGCTGTCCCGCTTCCCGACCTACCCGGAAGCAAAGCTTCCGCTCTACATGCGCCTCACACTCGCGATGCAGGACGAGTTCGTTGCCCGCGCGACCAGCCCGACGCACCTGTGGGTCGACTACGTCCGCGCCTACGGGCTGCCCTAGCCGAGAGGCGGGCGCGCACGACGGCCCACGCGACCACCCCCACGGCGCTCCGGCGACAGCGTGTGACCAGCGGGATTGCCGTCAAGATCCGCGCGATGCCCGCATGCGAAGCCAGGCTTAAAGCCGACGTCCGGACTCGAACCGGGGACCCCTTCATTACGAGTGATGGAGCCGTGTCCACCCCCGTCAACTGAGGTCACCCAGAGCCAGTTTTCATGCGGTTTAGCGAAGCATTAGGTGTGCCTAGTGGTGATCGCGCGACAACGTGGTGTTCGCACGGTGTTCGCACGAATGTTGGCTCAAACCGCAGGCTGGACGGAATCAGGTTGGGGCAGTCTGGACACAGAACGTCCCAAGCAGCCCCTCTTCCGTCTCGCCGGAGGAGGGAGGGTACGTCGAAACGCGCGAGGCATCGGTTCGGGACGTATCGACGCTGGGGTATGGCTCAGAGTGGACGTCGATCAGGTTCACGTCGCGCTTGCCAAGGAGCGGGTGAGAGCCGGGCGGCAGCTGCCGCGTGCCACGCGCGCTGGTTGGCGCGGTTGCTGCCGAAGGAGATGCTCCCGGAGTCTCGAAAACACATTCGAGGCCGGTGGATCTATTCCCAGCATCGCTTGCTCTCTCCTTCGAGTTCAGTTGAGCGTCTCGGTCGTCATCCCCTGCTACAACCAGGGTCGCTTCCTCGGCGAGGCGATCGCGAGTGCCGCCGCGCAGCGGGGGCTCGTGTCGGAGATCGTCGTGGTCGACGACGGCTCCACCGACGAGACACCGGCCGTCGCGACGCGCGATGGATCAGTCACGTACCTCCGTCAGGAGCGGAAAGGGCTTTCCGAGGCGCGGAATTCCGGCTGGCACGCATCGTCCTGCGATTACGTGGTCTTCCTGGACGCGGACGACCGACTCCTGCCCGGCGCAATCGAGGCAGGGCTCCAGGCGTTCGGACGCTGGCCGGGCGCCGCCTTCGCCTTCGGACACTACGAGCTCATCGACGAGCACGGCACCGTCCTGCCGACGTGGAGAGAGCTCCGAATCGCGGACGACCGGTCGTTCACGACCGGCGACTTCGAGCTCGTCCTCCCTGACGGTCGCCGCGCCGGGCGGTCGCCCCAGCCACGCCGGGCGAGCGACCACTACACAGCGATGCTGCGGCGGAATTACATCAGCATGCACGCGGCGGTCGTCTACCGTCGCGCGGTCCTCGAGGAGACGGGGGGCTTCGATCCGCGCCTGAGTGCGCTTGAGGACTACGACTTGTACCTGCATGTCACGCGCATGAACCCGGTCGCGTGTCATGACCAGGTCGTCGCGCAGTACCGGCGCCATCCGGCAGCGATGTCGTGCGACACGCTCAACATGCTGCGGATGGCTCTCTTCGTCCTGCGCGAGCAGCGTCCGTATCTCGCGGAGCACCCAGGCGCGACCGAGGCGTACGAGGAGGGCCTCACTTTCTGGAAGCGCCACTACGGCAAGCAGCTGATGCTAAGCGTGCCGAGCCATCTCGCCGCCGGGCGATTGCGCCAGGCCGGCAGCGCCTGCGTCTGGCCGCTCGCGCTCGCGGTCGGTGGCGAACCGCGTGTGCCCGTGACGCTCCGCGGGGCGGCGTGAGTGATCGGCGCGGCGACACGGGAACCCGACCTGAAGCCGTTCGTGGTCGAAACGCGGCGGCCCGGAATCCGTGGCAGCGCGGAGCGCCTGCGCGAGGTGGCGGACTCACGCGAACTGCTCGCCTTTCTCGCCTGGCGAGATCTGACCGTCCGCTACAAGCAGAGCACGGTCGGCGTACTGTGGGCAGTCCTACAGCCGCTGTTGCTGGCCGCTGCGTTCACGCTCTTCTTCGGAAAGCTGGCCGGGCTCAGCGCTGAGGGCGTCTCCTACGCCCTTGCAACGTTCGTGGCGCTCCTCCCCTGGCAGCTCGTCGCGTTCGGCGTGTTCTCTGCCTCGGGGAGCGTCGTGCGGGGTCAGGATCTCGTGACGCGCGTCTACTTCCCGCGCATCCTGATCCCGCTCGCCCCGTTCGCGGTGGCACTCCTCGACTTCTGTGCGGCTTTCGCCGTGGCGCTCGTCTGGGTCACCATCGCCTCGCCGTCACTCACGCTCGCGATCGCGTGGGTGCCGGTCTTCCTCCTTCTCGCGCTCGTGACCGCGGTCGGTGTCGGCTGCTGGCTCGCGGCGCTTAACGTCCGCTTCCGTGACGTGCAGGTCGCGGTGCCGCTGCTCGTCCAGCTCTGGTTCTTTTGCACACCGATCGCCTACCCGTCAAGCATCGTTCCCGAGCAGTGGAGGGTGGCCTTCGCGGTGAACCCGATGGTGACGGCCGTGGACGGGTTTCGTGCCGCCCTGCTCGGCAGCCCCGATCTGCAGCTGCAAGCCGTCGCGGTCTCCGTCTCGGTCGCGGTCGCCCTCTTGCTCACCGGCGTCGGGTTCTTCTGGCGAACGGAGGACACCATTGCCGACGTCGTCTGAGCTCGCCGTCGTCGCCACGAATCTCGGCAAGCGCTACCGGCTCGGTGAGTCGATCCGGCACGATGTGGCCCGCGACTGGCTGGCCGACACCACGGCGCGCCTCTTGGGTCGACGCGCACGCGCCTCTGTCCGCTCCTCGCCCTCGGACCTCTGGGCGCTCCGCGGGGTCGAGTTCGAGATTGAGCGCGGCGACGTCGTCGGCGTAATCGGACGCAACGGTGCTGGCAAGAGCACGCTGCTGAAGATCCTCACGCGTGTGACGCGGCCGACGACCGGCTCTCTGAGCGGCTGGGGCCGCCTGGGTAGTCTGCTCGAGCTCGGGACAGGCTTCCACCCCGAGTTGACCGGCCGTGAGAACGTCTTCCTAAGCGGTGCCGTGCTCGGGATGCGCCGGGCCGAGATTGTTCGCAAGTTCGACCGGATCGTCGAATTCTCCGGCATCGAGCACATGCTCGACACACCGGTCAAGCGCTACTCGAGCGGAATGTACGTGCGCCTCGGCTTCTCGGTTGCGGCGCACCTCGAGCCCGACATCCTCGTGCTCGACGAGGTGCTCGCAGTCGGAGACGCGCCTTTCCAGGGCAAGTGTCTCGAGCTCGTGCGCCGCCTTTCGCGGGAGGGAACGACGGTGCTGCTCGTCAGCCATAACCTCGGCACCGTGGCCTCGTTCTGTCGGAGCGGGCTCCTGCTGGAAGAAGGAAAGCTGGCTGCGCAGGGCCCCGTCGAGGACGTGGTGCGGACGTATGTGCAGTCGCTCGAGGCCGCCGCCGGGCGGACGCTTGGCGAGCGCCGTGACCGCTCCGGCGAGGGCCGCGTCCGCCTGACTTCGGTGAGTGTCGACGCACCGGGACGTCCCCCCGGTGAGTTCGCGATCGGCGAGTCGCTCAGGTTCACGTTCGGCGTGAGCGGGCGGGTTCCCGGCCTCGACTGCGCGTTCGGCGTCTACGACGCGTCCGGCAATCTCGTCGCCGACTTCACGTCGGTTGAGCCGAGCCCGCTCGACGTCCCCTTCGACCGAGAGCCGGGACCGCAGCCGGACGTCGTAGTCTGCGAGCTCGACGAGCTCCTCCTCCTACCCGGTCGCTACCGGATCGACGTCGGGCTCTACCTCTTGGGCGACCTCCAAGACCACGTCGAGGGTGCCGCGTTCTTCACGGTCGGGCCCGGAGCCGTCCGGGGCCGGCCGGTGCGGGGCGAGGCGACGTACGGACTCGTCCAGCTTCCGCACGTGTGGAGGTTCGGGGACGCATCGGCTCGTCGATCCGGCGCCCGTGCCTCATGAGTCGCACGACGGCGCTCACGCACGTGCTCGTCGGGCGGTGGCGCACGCGGAGCTCCTCTCGGCGGAGTCGCGTCGAGCTCGGCGACTTCGGTCGGCACGCGTCTTCGCTCGACCAGAACGAGGTCTCGGTGTACGACGCGCTCGTCCGCCGCCTTCTGCGCCCCAGGCTCGCCACCCTCGCGGGCCCAGGACTTGTCCTCGGCGTCGACGCCGAGCCGGGATGGACCGACGTGCTGCCGAGTGCCGCCGACGTGAAAGTTCTTCTCGCGACCGGCCGTTTCGGACGCGAACTCGGGGCCGCTGCGACCGTCGACTGGGTCGTGCTCGACCGCTGCCTCCAGCGGCTGCCGGAACTGACAATCGCGCTCGAGGAGGTCGTGGGCCGGCTGAAGCCGGGCGCGGCTCTCATCACGCTCTTCACCGGGATCGCGCGCGCGGAGCCGGGCGGGCGCAGGCCCCTCTGGAGCGTGGCGCCCTACGCCGCGCGCCGGCTGCACGAGGAGCGTCGTGAGCTCGAGCGCGTCGAGGTCGAGCAGTACGGGAACGTGACGCTCGCGCTCGCGTGGATCTACCGGCTGCCGGCGGACGATCTCACCGAGCGGGAGCTCGGCACAGTCGATCCGGCATACCCCGTGCTCGTCGGCGTCACCGCCTCGAGGCGAGGACGGCGCGGATGAGCCCGCGGCAGGACGTGGCGGTCGCGGTCTCCGTGCTGGTCGTCACGTACAACCACGCGCGGTTCGTGCGACAGGCGCTGGATGGCGCGCTCGCGCAGCGGCTGCCACAGCCGTTCGAGATCCTCATTTCGGAAGACTGCTCAACCGACGGCACGCACGAGATCGTGCAGGAGTACGCGGAAAGCCACCCGCACCTCATCCGCCTCCTGCTCTCCGAGCGGAATCTGCGCTCGAACGAGGTCGTTGCGCGCGGCCTTCGCGCCGCCCGCGGGCGGTACGTCGCGTTGCTGGACGGTGACGATTACTGGACGAGCGACGACAAGCTGCGGGCGCAGGTCGCGTTCCTTGACGCGCGGCCCGACCTCACGATCTGCTTTCACAACGTGCAGGTCGTGAACGAGCACTCGCAGAGCACCGGCACGCTCTGGAACGCGCCCGGCCAGCAGGAGGTATCGGGCCTGCGCGAGCTCCTGCGCGGGAACTTCATCGCCACGAGCTCGGTCGTGTACCGGCGGGCGGCGGTCGCTGAGGTCCCCGCCTGGTACGACCTTTTCTTTCCGGTCACGGATTGGCCGCTGCACGTCCTGTACGCGCGCGAGGGGCGGATCGGCTATCTCGACCGAACGCTCGGCGCCTACCGTCTACACGGCGGCGGGTTGTTCTCGACGCTCGGCGAGCGAGAGAAGCTCGAGGCGAACGCCGACTTCTACCGGCGGCTTCGCGCCTGCTCGTCAGGCGCGCTCGCGGCGGAGGTCGCCCGCGGGCAGCGCGACTACTTCCTCGGCTGGGCCGAGGAGTTCCGGCGGCGTGGTGACGGGCGCATGCTTCTGCGCTGTCTGCGGTGGGCCTGGGGCGGCAGGCTCGGCGGCGTGCAGCCGGACCGCAGGGTTCTTCCTCTGGCCGGCGGGGCCGCCCGGTGAGCCGCGCGACGGTGCCCGCTATTGCAGACGGGGCGCGCCCGCGCTGGTCGGTGATGCTCCCGACGTACAACTGCGCCCGCTACCTCGAGGCGGCGCTGCGCTCCGTGCTCGCGCAGGACCCGGGACCAGAGGCGATGCAGATCGAAGTCGTTGACGACCACTCCACCGCCGACGACCCGGAGGACGTGGTCGCGCGGCTCGGCAGGGGACGCGTCGACTTCCACCGCCAGCCCGAGAACGTCGGCGTCGTCGGGAACCTCAACACATGCCTGCAACGATCGCGCGGAGAGCTCGTACACCTGCTGCACGGCGACGACCTCGTGCTCGAAGGCTTCTACCGGACGCTCGACGAGCGACTTCTGGAGCACCCGGATGCCGGCGCTGCGTACTGCCGCCACCTGTACGTCGACGAGCACGGGCGCCGGCTCGACGTCGCGCCGCTCGAGCCCGCGTCCTCCGGAATCCTCATGGAGGGAGCGCGCTTCCTCGCGGCCGAGCAGCGGATCATGACCCCGTGCATCGTCGTCCGTCGCTCGGTCTACGAAGAGCTCGGCGGCTTCGACAATCGGCTGGCCTGCGCCGAGGACTGGGAGATGTGGGTACGCGTGGCTGCCCGCTTCCCCGTCTACTACGAAGAGCGGCCGCTTGCCTGCTACCGGCTGCACGGCAACTCGAACACGGGAAGGAACTTGCGCGATGGGCGGAGCCTGGACTACACGCGGCTGGCGATCGAGCTCTTCGCCGGGTACTTCGAGCCGGCCGACCGACGCGCTGTCAAACGGACCGCGTTCTCCCGCTATGCCACGTCGGGACTCGAGACGGCGCGAAGCCTGCAGTCGCAGGGAGACGCCGCCGCGGCGCGCGCGCAACTGCGGGTCGTCTGGAGGCTCGAGAAGTCACGGCGGACCGCGGCAGGGATCGCCCGGGTGGTCGCCGCCTCGCTCGCACGGCGCGTAAGCAACGGATCGCAGGCGGCCCGATGAGGCCGGGCGACTCGCGTGCGCCTTGGACGCCGCCCGTGAACGTCGTCCTGGTCGGGTGCGGCGCGGTTGCGCGCAGCTACTACGCTCCGGCGCTCGCGCAGCTGCTCGCGGGCGGCTGGGTCGGAGCGGTGCGGCTCTTCGACCTGAGCCCGGCGCGGGCGACGAAGGTCGCCGCCCTGCTGCCGGCGGGCGCGGTCGCGCCGAGCTGGGAGGCCGTGCTGGAAGGTCGGGAAGAGCTCGCAATCGTCGCCTCGCCGCCGGTCGCGCACGCAGAGCAGGTGCGGGCGCTTCTCGAGCACGGCATGCACGTCCTCTGTGAGAAGCCCTTCGCGCCCGACCGCGCCGCGGCCGAGAGCCTTGTCGACCTAGCCCGAGAGCGCGGCCTCCTCTGCGCGGTCGGCATGGTTCGACGGTTCTCGCGCTCGGCCTGCCTGCTCAGACAGCTCCTCTCGGAGGAATGCCCGACCCGGCTCGTCTGGCACGAGGGCAGTCCCTTTCACTGGCCGGTCGACTCCCCTGCGTACTTCGCGCCCGAAGCAGGGAACCGGCTGCTCTGGGACATCGGCTCGCATGTGGTCGACCTGCTGATCTGGTGGCTCGGGGTTCCGCACGAGCTCGCGTGCCGCGACGACGCAATGGGCGGGGCGGCGACGAACTGCCTGCTCGAGCTCGCATGGCCGGACGGCTGCAGCGGCGAGGTGCGGCTGAGCCGCGAGTACGACTTCGCGGGCGGGCTCGTCGTCGAGCGCCCCTCCGGCGTCCTCGCCTGTCGCGACGTGGCTGAGGCGGACGTGCTCCGCGCCTCTCACGAGCCCGCGGCACCGGACTTCGAGCAGCGGATCCCTGGCTCGCCCGCCCCCGCCGGCCGGACGTTCCTCGACTGCCTCGAGCTCCAGCTCCAGAATGTGCTCGGCGCCGTCCGTGGCGTCGCGCCACTCTGGGCGCCGGCCGAGGACGTGGTCGAGGGGGTCGGAGCGCTCGCGACGGTGGAGGCGGGAAGCCGGTTGCTCGAGTCGCCGTGGCTGAGCCGTCGCGAGCTCGATTCCGCCCGGGCGCTCCGCGCCGGCGCATGCGAGGTGGCATCGTGCTGAGGGTCGCGGTCATCGGCGCAAACGGCTTCGTCGGCAGCCGGCTCGTCGAGCAGTGGCACCTGGAGGAGCGGGCCGATGTCGTCCCGGTCGTCCGCCGCCCCGGGGCCGCCGCGGCCGTCCTGCGGTTCGGGCTTGACTGTCGCGTTGCCGATGCGCTCGACGAGCGCGTGCTCGCACGTGCCCTCGCCGGCTGCGACGCCGTCGTGCACGCGGGTGCGGGCCCACGTACGTTCGTCACTCAGAGCCCGGCGTGTGTGGTGCGGGCCGCGGCCAAGGCGGGCGCACACACGGTGGTTTACCTAAGCTCGATGGCCGTTCACGGCTGGCAAGCCCGGCCAGGGACGGACGAGGCGACTCCGCTGCCGCGCCGCCATCCGGTTTCGTACAACCGCTGGAAGGTCCGTGGCGAGCGGGCGTTGAGCAGCGCCTGCCGCGACACCGGGACGCGCTTCGTGATTCTCCGGCCCGGGATCGTCTACGGGCCGCGCTCGCAGTGGATCGGCGGTTTCGCGCGCGCCGTCCTCGAGGGCAGCGCGTACGTCGTCGCCGGCGGCCGCGGCGCCTGCAACGCCATCTACGTCGACAACCTCGTCCACGCGGTCGGCCTGGCACTCGAGCGGGAAGGGGCAGCAGGCGAGGCGTTCCTCGTCGCCGACGACGACGCGGTCACCTGGCGGATGCTCTACGAGCCCGTCTGCCGGGCACTCGGGCGCTCCTGGGACGCGGTCGCCGACCTCGCGCCTCGCGCGCCGCGACCCACGCCCGGCGAGCGTCTGCTCGCGCTCACGGACGATCCGGCCGCGCGCGTCATGCTCGACCGCGTTCCGCGGGCGCTGCGCAAACCGGTCCGACGCGTGGCCGTCCGCCGGTTCGCAGAGGAGTCTCCACCGGACGCGCCCCGGAGGCCGACGCTCGAGACGTCGATCCTGCAGACCTGCGGCTACCGGTTCCCGACAGCAAAGGCGCGTCGCCTGCTGGGCTTCGCGCCGCCGGTCGCATTCGACGAGGCATGTCGCAGAACCGTCGCCTGGCTCGACTTCGCCGGCTACCCGGTCGCCGGTGCGGCACGGGGGCCCGCCTGATGGCGCCGCCTCTCGTCTCGGCCGTGACGATCGTCCGCGACGGCGAGCGGTTCTTGGAGGAGGCGATCGACAGCGTCCTCGGCCAGACCTACCGCAACCTCGAGCTCGTCGTCGTCGACGACGGCTCGACTGACCGCAGCGCCGAGATCGCGGACCGCTTCGTGCGTGCCGCGCCCGACCGCGTCCGGCTCGTCCGGCACGCGGACGGCGGTACCCGTGGCATGAGCACGGCGCGCTCGCTCGGGGTGCGGACCGCGCACGGCGAGCTGATCGGCTTCCTCGACTCCGACGACGTCTGGCTCCCCGACAAGATCGCCGAGCAGGTCGCTGTCCTCGACGCCCACCCGGCCGCCGGGATGGTCTACGGCCGCACGCAGATGTGGTACAGCTGGGACGCGAACGCAGCGCGCAGCGATTACTTCTACGACCTAGGCGTCGCGCCCGACCGGCTCTACCCGCCGACCCGGCTGCTGCCGCAGCTGCTCGAGAACCGCGTCCAGTCGCCGACCACGTGCAACGCCCTGATTCGCCGCGACGCGTACGACGAGACCGGCGGCTTCGAGGAGACGTTCCCCGGCCTCTACGAGGACCAGGTCTTCTTCGCGAAGCTGTACCTCCGCTCGGCGACCTACGTCTCGAGCCGGTACTGGGCGCGCTACCGCCGCCGCGAGGCGGACGAGCCGCGCGGGCGCTTCTCGTACGTCCGCTATTACCACGAGCGGCGTCCGTTCCTCGAGTGGCTGGCGGAGTATCTCGGCGATGCGCCAGTCAACGGCGACGTTGGCGTGATGCTCGCGGCAGAGCTCGCGCGGGCGCGGCACCCCCACCGAGCCGCGCTCGCGGCACGACTGCGGCCGCTCGCGCCGCCGGTTCAGCCGGACCCGCGCGCCTCGGCGGCGACCGTGTCCGTAATCGTCGCCTTCCGCGACGCCGGCCCGCACCTCGAGCAGGCGATCGCGAGCGTCGAGGCGCAGGCGCACGACCGCTTCGAGCTGATCCTCGTTGACGACGGGTCGACGGACATAAGCACCGCCGTCGCCCGGGCGGCCGCCGCGCGTGACCCCGAACGGATCCGCTATCTCGATCATCCGGACCACGCGAACCTCGGCAAGAGCAGCTCGCGCAATGCTGGCCTCAGGGCCGCGCGCGGTGACTACGTCGTCTTCCTCGACGCGGACGATCTCCTGCTGCCGCGGAAGCTTGCGCACCAGGCGGCGTTCCTCGACGGCGACCACGGCACCGATGCCGTCTACGGGCGGACGTGGTACTGGGACGAATCGGGCACCGCTGGCCACGCCCGCGAACGCCTGAGCCGCCTTTCGGTGCGCTGGGGCGCGACGCACGAGCCGCCGCGCCTGCTCGTCCGCTTCCTCGAGCAGCCGGGCAGCGTTCCCTGCCTGTGCGCGCTGATGACGCGGCGCGAAGCGCTCCTGCGGCTCGGCGGCTTCGACGAGTCGCTGCAGGACCTGTACGAGGACCAGACGCTGATCGCGAAGCTCGCGCTGCACTGCCGCATCCGCGTTGATGCCGTCCCCGGCGAGCGGTATCGACAGCATGAGGGTTCCTCGACGCGCCGCGCGATCCGCGAGGGCACGTACCACCCATGGCGTCCGAACGCCGCCCGGCGCCGGTACCTCGACTGGCTCGAGCGCTACAGCGCTCAACTGGAGACGCCTCCCTCCCGTCCGCTCGCCGCCGTGCTCGCCCGCGCCGCACGTCCGTACCGACACCCGCGTGCCTATCGCGTGCTCGCACCCGCCGCACGCGGCTGGCAGTTTCTCCGCGATCGCCTTCTCGTCCTCATGCGACCCGAGCCCCGTGCCTGAGGGGGTGGGATGAAC
>JBBQXP010000046.1:0-21619 GCA_038209555.1 Gaiellales bacterium | reverse complement strand
CCTCGAGCCGTCGACGGCGTCGACCTCTTCGTCTCCAGCGGAGAGATCTTCGGCTTCCTCGGGCCGAACGGAGCCGGCAAGTCGACGACCGTTCACATGCTCACCACGCTGCTGCCGCCCACGGACGGCACGGCGCGCGTGGCCGGGTACGACATCGTCGAGGAGGGCCCGAAGGTTCGCAGCGTCATCGGCGCGGCGCTTCAGGAGGCCGCGCTCGACCCCTTGCTGACGGGACGCGAGCACCTGAAGCTCCAGGCGGCGCTCCAGGCCGTGCCGCGGGCGGAGCGCACGCCCCGAAGCGAGGAGCTCCTCTACCGTGTGGGGCTCAGGGAAGCGGCCGACCGCAAGGTGCGCACATACTCGGGCGGCATGAAGCGCCGCCTCGATCTCGCGCTTGCGCTCATCCACCGGCCGCGAGTGCTCTTTCTCGACGAGCCGACCACGGGCCTGGACGTCCAGAGCAGGACCGCTCTCTGGGACGAGGTCGAGCGGCTGGCGAAGGAGGACGGCGTGACGGTCTTCCTGACCACGCAGTACCTGGAGGAGGCTGACGTCCTCTCGGACCGGATCGCGATCATCGACAAGGGGAAGATCGTCGCCGAGGGAACCCCGAGCGCCTTGAAGTCGCAGATCGGCCAGCCGACAGTCGAGGCGCGACCTGTCGACCCAGTGGACTGCGAGCGCGTTGCCTCGGCCTTCGGCCGTTTCGGCGAGTCGGTGCCTTCCGAGGATGGCGTCGTCGCCGTCCGGCTGCGCTCGAGCGACACCGGTCTAGCCGACCTCGTCCGGGCGCTGGACGCCGAGAGCCTCAAGATCGAGAACCTCCAGCTCCACCAGCCGTCGCTCGACGACGTCTTCCTCGCGAAGACGGGCCGCTCGCTCGAAGGAGCGAGCCAAGAGGAGGAGCCCGAGGCTGAAGGGGACGCCGCGGAGGCAGCGTGAGCGTCCCTCGCCCTCGGCTCGTTCCCGTGTGGGAAACCATGTTTCCTCCACGAGCCCGCTTCTTACAGTCCGACGTGAGGGAACCTCCCGGTTCCCCCACACCCCCTCCACACGCTCAAGGGCCAAAGGCTGGCCCATGAGCCGCGTCTTCGGCGATCAGGTCCTGCTACTCGCGCGGCGCTCAGTGCTCAGAACGGCGCGCCAGCCGGCAAACGTCGCCTTCCCGCTCGTCTTCCCGCTACTCCTCCTTGCCGTCAACTCGGGCGGCCTCAACGCGGCGACCCGCCTGCCAGGCTTCCCGACCGACTCGTTCGTCGCCTTTGCGCTTGCGATCCCGTTCATCCAGGGCGCGCTCTTCGCGACCATGAACGCCGGCACCGACCTGGCGCGGGACATCCAGACCGGCTTCCTGAACCGGCTCGCGCTGACGCCTATGCGAGGTGTCGCGCTGCTTGCCGGCCAGCTCGGCGGCGTCCTCACGCTGGGTGTGATCCAGGCCTTGGTCTACCTCGGCGTCGGCCTCGCAGTCGGCGTCCGTCCGGAAAGCGGGCCCCTCGGAATCCTGGTCCTGCTCGCCTTCGCGATACTCGTCTCCGTCGGCTTCGGGGCGCTAGGAGCCTTCGCTGCGCTCAGGACCGGTTCCGGCGAGGCAGTCCAGGGACTCTTTCCGCTCTTCTTCGTGTTCCTGTTCCTCTCGTCGATGAACATGCCGCGGAACCTGATCGAGATCGACTGGTTCAGGTTCGTCGCGACAGCGAATCCTGTCTCGTACCTGATCGAGTGTGTGCGCTCGCTCATCATCACGGGCTGGGATGGGGAAGCGCTCGCCCTCGGCTTCGGGATCGCCGCCGCGATCACGGTCGTAGCCCTCACGCTTGCCTCCGTTTCGCTCAGCTCGAGGATGACACGGTCGTGAGGACGCTCTCCGTCGCCGTCGCGGTCGCCTCGCGGACGCTCCGCACGGTCTTCACGAACCCATCGCTCCTCCTGCCCTCCCTCATCTTTCCACTCTTCTTCTTCACCGCGTTCGCCGGCGGCCTCTCGCGTGTCCAGGACGTGCCGGGCTTCGACTTCCCGCCCGGCTACACGGCGTTCCAGTTCGTCTTCGTCTTGCTCCAGTCGGCCGCTTTCGGTGGTGTCTTCACGGGCTTCGGCATCGCCCGGGATTTCGAGAGCGGATTCGCACGCAGACTGCTCCTTGCCGCGCCGAACAGAACCGGAATCGTCCTCGGCTACGCCATCGCGGCGCTCGCGCGCTGGCTGGTCACGGCCGCCCTCCTCACGGTCGTAGCGTTGGTCGCCGGGATGCAGGTCGGCGGCGGCCCCGTTGACCTCTTCGGGCTCTACGGGCTCGGCGTCATCCTGAACATCGCGGCGATCCTCTGGGCCGCGGGAGTCGCGATGCGATTGCGCACCATGCAGGCCGGCCCCCTCATGCAGATGCCGGTCTTCCTCGCGCTCTTCTTCGCGCCGGTCTACGTTCCGCTCTCCCTCCTTCAGGGCTGGATCCACACTGTCGCCTCGGTCAACCCGCTGACGCGAGTGCTGGAGGCCGGCAGAAGCCTTCTCGCCGGCTCTCCCACCGAGGTGTTCGTTGCGTTCGCGGTGGCGTTCGCGCTCGCAGCGGCGTTCTGGCTTTGGGCGGCCCGAGGCTTGCGGAGCGCCGAGCGGGCGGGCTAGCTATGAGCTCGCGAGGAAGTGGACGACGTCGGCCGCATCCGCCTCGAGCGCCTCGGCGTCAGGCCGGCTCAGTCTCCCGAACGGCACCAGCTTCACCTCTCCAGCTTGCAGGCTCCACGTTCCGACTGCGCGGCCTCGGACGAGCGCGAAGGGGCGGAAGAGCCCGTTGTCCGCGATAAGGCGCGCATGGGAGCCCACGATCTCCTGGCGCGAAGTCCAGCCGAGGAGGACTGGGTCGAACGCGCCGAGGAGGCGCGGTGGCGGAAGGTCCGCGGCAGGCGGGGCTTTCTTGAGGCGGAGGGGCGTGCCCGCGAGTTGCTCGAGCTCAGGTGCGATGGCGGCAAGGCCGGCCCTGACATCTCGGAGCGCGAGGCCCGCCCACTTGGCCAGGTCCCGGTCGTCCGCCGGGCCATGGCCCACGAGGTACCGGCGAGCCAACTCCGCTAACGCCTTGTCACGATCTACAGGGGGAGCGGTGCCGAGCCAGTCCCTCGCGAGGACGTACGCGTGCTGCTTGCCCACCATCGGTCCGCGGACGAGTACCCCGCGGAGAGCGGCGAGCCCGACGATGTGCGCCAGGGCCTGGCCTTCGGCGCGCACCTTCGCCGCTTGCAAGCGTTCGCGGACCTGCTTGCTCGTCAGGGGACCCTCCTCTGCCAGTGAGCGCTCGATGAGGGCCGCACCGCGGTCCGCTGCGTGCTGTGTGACGCCCAGCTGCGCAAGGCGGCGGGCGTTTGCCGTCAGGAGCGGCGGTGTCGTCAGCGCGTGTAACCACGGATAGTCCTCGCTCCGGACGAGATGCAGCGTGCCCCGGTTCAGCCATGTGATCAGGAGAGTCCGATCGACCGTCAGGGCACGGTCGACGTCGGCGGCGGTCAGGCCTTTCGTCCGCGCGCGAACGGCGAGTCGAGCCCCGCGGGGATCCTGCCCCTGAATCGCCAGGAGGCGCTCCGCGACCGCAACGGGATCACGTGCCGGCGGTCCCGATAGGAGCTGCGACGTCAGCCGCTCGGCTATCACCGGCGTTTCTGCTGTTCGCTCAGCCTTCGGCTGGCTCCTCGACCGCGTCTTCGGTCGGGAGCGTCTCGCCGTTCGCTTCGGCGATTTTCGCAGCCGCAGCCGCCTGCTTCTTCTCCTGCTTGGCCGCGCGGCGTTCCTTGACCCTCTGCTCGCGCTGCATCTTCGCCATCGTCGTTTGTCGTTTCGAACTCGAGCTCATACGCCTCCTTTCGGTCGTTATTTGCATCGTTTACAAGATGTTCTCCCGGAACGGTACCCGTCGGGTGTGTCGACCACCACGCTTGCATCGGCGGGCCCATGCCTGAAATGGTCTCCGCGAATCGCCGGTTACTGGAGGGAACATGCTCGGAAACGCACACATCGCCGCGATCATCCCGGTCTCGAACGTCGAGTCCGCGATCAACTTTTACGGAGAGGTGCTCGGTCTGAAGCTGGAAGAGCGTCGCGACGATCTTCCTGAGAACCGCGAAGCGGAGTTCACCGCGGGAAGCGGAACGTTGCTCGTCTACGAGAGCGTCGGCGCCGGCCAGGGCCGCCAGACAGTCGCGGGTTTCCGGACCGATGACGTGGACGCAGTCGTCTCGGGACTCCGCGAGCGCGGCGTGGTGTTCGAGGAGTACGACTTTCCCAGCATGAAGACCGAAGGCGGCATCGCGAGCATCGGGGACGTCCGCGCAGCCTGGTGCAAGGATCCGGACGGAAACCTGATCGCGATCGAATCCGTCAAGAGCTGACGGGCAGTACCAGGGCGGCCTGGCGTGGTCAGACCGGACGACGCTTTCGCCGTGCGCATGACTCGCGGACGGACTGACACCCCGTTAGGTTCTGCGCATGACGGCAGAGCTGGTGCTCGGTCCGGACGAGATCGTTCCGGGAAAGCCCTTCGTCGATCCGGCTCACACCCGGCACGATCAGGAGGTGATGGGTCGGCTGCTTGGAAACGAGCGCGAGCGTGCCCGGTTCCTGGCCGACGACTGGCGCGAGGGTCGGAAAGACGTGATCATCCGCGAGACCGATCCGGACGGGCTCCGGCATTTGCTGGTCGTGCCGGATACACGCGCGCTGCTCGAAGCACGCAGCTCGACGGTCGTCGGCTTCTTCGGCCGCCCGAGGCCGGACGCCGATGTGACCATCCTCTTCGACCTCGAGGAAGAATTGGTCGCGGGTATGGGGGCGTATGCCGCCGGCGGCCTCCTCAGCTACTACGACCTCGAGTTCGTCAAGGGGGCTTACGGCAATCTCATCCTCTTCGCGACCCCCGACGGTCCGGGCGCCTGGGGGGAGAACCCCGTGCACCGACGGGCTGTCGGCATCTCCCCTGACAACTACCACGAGATCCGGCTACATCAGGGGACGCTCTCAGGAGCGCTCCTCGAGCCCGGCACTCTCAGCCTGTCACGCACGAGATACCTCGACTACAACGGTCCCGAAGCTTGGCGTGCGATCCGCTCCGTCACCCAACCGGGCTCGGAGGGCTAGATCAGTCGGGCCACCAACCCTGCGTCATCTCGGCATCCCCGAGCCCGCTCTCTCCGGCGCCGATCGCAAGGATCTCGGCGCCTTCCGGACCCGCCTCGAAGTTCCGCATCGTGTCCTTGGCAACGCGGACAGCGTCCCACTGCTTCAGCTCGACGACCTCCTCGTCGAGCTTGAGCCGCGCGCTCCCGCTCAGGACGACGTAGATCTCTTCCTGCTCGCCGTGCTTGTGTCCGAAGGGAACGCGGAACTCCGGCGCGAGCCGTTGGTAGCTGACCCCGAGGTTCTCCGTCTCGAGCGGCGTGCGTGCGAATCGCGCTTCGAGGTTCGGCGCCAGCCCGGACTTGGGCGCCTGGTCTTCGATCTCTTTTAGGTTTGTGAGCGTGTAGTCAGCCATGGCTCTCTCCTACCCCTCCTGCCCGATCCGCTCACCTCACTTCCCTCGCAGCGAGGAGGCAAGGGAGGCGAAGGCACGGCCCGGCCCACACGCGCAAAAGGTGGAAGCGCGAGGTCGTATGCTTCCGTTTGATGCCTGAGCCTGTGTTGACCGGCGGTTGTCTCTGCGGCGGCGTTCGCTTCGAGCTGACGGAGCCCCCAGTCTCCGCCGGTTATTGCCACTGCACCCGGTGCCAGCGGCGAACCGGCACGGCCGCCTCGCCATCGGCGCGCATCGCCCCAGGGTCGCTGCGGATCACGGCGGGGGAGGAGCTCGTCCGGTCGTACGAGCCGCCGTCGGGAGGGTTCGCGAAGGATTTCTGCTCGGCATGTGGGTCTGCGCTCTGGAGCCGGGCTCCAGGGGACTCGGAGGCGAGCGGGATCAGGATGGGGGCATTCGACACCGATCCCGGCGTCCGTCCGGCACACCGCCAGTTCGTCGCCTACGCGGCGCCATGGGAGCCGCTTCCCGACGACGGGCTGCCCCGATATCCCGAATCAAAAACCTGACTCATCGGCGGGGAGCTCGGCCTGGAGCTCACGTGCGAAGGCCCCGCCGCCGACGATCTTTTCGGCGCCAGAACCCGCTCGCAACCGGAGCTCGCGGTCCGACGTGACCAGCCAGAAGCTCTCTCCCCGCTCCCCATAGGCGCCCGCCTCCCTCGCCAGCCAGTCGTCGGCGCTCTCCCCTTTCGTGCCGACCACCTCGATGTTCGCATCGTTGTCTGGCGGCTGCCCATCGAAGACGACGACCGGGGTAAGGCCCATCCGCCTCGCCCACGCTGCAGTCCGCTGGCACAGCTCGGCCTTCGTCAGATTCGGCCAAACCGAGCGCCGGACGTTCTCGGCGTCGACCAGCACACGCGTTGCCACGGACGGCATAGTAGTTCCGCGGGCTTGAAATGTGCGGACAGTCATTTACGCTGTTCGGCATGGCCACTGTAGTCGAGCTCGCCCGGCACGCAGGCGTCTCTGTCGACCTGGTGGTCAGCGTGCTCAATGGCGAGCCGGTCAGCGCTCAAGCGTCGGACCGTGTCGAGCAGGCCATCGAGGATCTGGGCCGTCCCGGCCAGCCGGCTCGAAGCGGCGAGCTCGTCACGCAGTTCAATGAGGAGCGCAATGAGGAGCGGCTGCTCGAGCGGTTCACCGAGGCGGCCTCCAGGGCGGTTGCTTCGGACCTGCCGGAAGGAGTGGGCAGCGTCGTCTACGAAGCGCTTCGGGTCGAGGTGCGGCCGGTCGCTGACACGGTGGCACAACTTGCCACGCTCTTCGACAGTCTGCTCCAGCGGCTCGACCAGCTCACCGCCGAGGTCGAAGTGCAGCGCCGGGAGCGCCTCGAGGACGTCGAGCTCTTGACCGAACTAGCGACCTCGGGCTGGCGGAATGTCGATCGGAGGCTCGGACGGCTCGAAAAGATGGTCGAGAGGCAGCAAGCGCCGGCGTCCAATAATTCTCGAGTTGCCCAGTTTGCCGACCCCCGGCCGGCGGCTGTCAAGGAGTAGCGCGAAGGTCTTAGCTGCTGCTTGCGCGGTCGACGCGCCGCGCCTCGGCCAGCTCCGATTCGCGCAACGTTTCCTGGGCACGGCGCATGAACGTCTCTGCGTTGTCCTCGGGTAGAAGCTCGAGGAACCCTGAGACGAGGTCGAGCTTCGAGCCATCCTGCTCGCTGCGCGACCCTAGGGCGAACTGAAGTCTTCTATGGAGATGCTCGGCGTCGCGCACGCCGACCTCGGGGAGGATGATGGCGAAGCGGCCGTTTCCGAGATAGCAGGAGACGTCCGCGCCTCGCACCGCGGCGAGAACGCGGCGGCCGACTGTCGTGAGGAGCGACGCTCCTCCGTCCGTTACTTCGAGCCGGAAGAGAAGGAGCGCCAACTGTCGCTCGTACCGGCGTGCCCGGGACACCTCGCGAGCGAGCCGCTCGTCGAAGTAGCGCTCGTTCTGGAGGCCGGTGACCGGATCCATGTCCGCGAGCCGGCGAGCCTCCTCGTAGCGTCGCGCGTTTTCGATGGGAGGGCCGAGTGATGCTACGAGTTCCGACAAGAGATCCACCTCGTAGGTCCCGGGCTCGCGCTCGGTGCGTCGCCAGAAGACGGCGAGTGTCCCGGTCCGGGTCGGTTTGCCGTCGAAGAGGGGAACTGCAATCCCATCCATGAGGCGGAACTCGTCGTTCGCCATCTCCTCTTCGGTGTACCTGTACCGGATCATGACGGCGCGCGCCTGGCCCACGTCGGGCGGGAGGCCGATCAGCTGCTGCGAGGACTCTGCATTCGACAGACCGTACGTCTCCACGATCGGAGCGTTGTCGCCTTGCTCCAGCATGAGCATCGCAGCGTCGCTCTCCGTCTGCTGTGCGGCAGCCTCGAGCGCACGGTGCATGACGTCGTCGAAATCGAGGGAGGCGCCCATCTTTCCGAGGCGGCGGAATCGTTCGGCTTCGTGACGCGCTGCCTCGCTCTCTTCTCGCGCCAGGTCGCTCTCCAACCGCGCTTGAGCGAGGGTCACCGTCAGCTCGGCGACGATCTTCTCGGTCTGGGCGGTTGACTCCTGTACCTGCGCGAGCTGGCGCGCTGCTGCACGCCGCCAACGGACGAAGAGGACGAGCGCAGCCAGGAGGATGACCCCCGTGAATACGGCCGCGCCGATCGCCGCCCACGTGGTGCTATCGCCGATATCGCCCTCCCGTCGAACGGCTTGTGAACCGCGTCCCTCCACGGAGAATAGTGGTGTGTTGGCGATTTTCCAGGGCCCGCGCGGCATCGACTCCGACGAGATAGGGTCGCTGAGTGAGGATCAAGGCCGCCGTTTTGGAGGAGTTCGGGGCCGCGCTTGCGATCCAGGAACTGGAGCTGGCGGCGCCGAAGGACGGCGAGGTGCTGGTCAGGCTGGTTGCTTGCGGGGTTTGCCACACCGATCTGTACACGGCCTCGGGGGCCGACCCCTCCGGCTACGCGCCGACCGTGCTCGGCCACGAGGGCGCCGGCGTCGTGGAGGACGTCGGCGAGGGCGTCACCTCGCTCTCGCCGGGCGACCGCGTCGTGACCCTCTTCTCCCCGCAATGCCGCGAGTGCATCCACTGCCTGAGCGACCGGACCAATCTCTGCCTCGCGATCCGCGACATGCAGGGGCAGGGCTATCTCCCGGACGGAACGACCCGGCTTTCGCGAGACGGCGAGCCAGTCCGGCATTTCATGGGCACCTCGACGTTCGCGGAGTACACGGTCATGCCCGAGATCGCACTCGCGAAAGTGTCACCCGAGGCGCCTCTCGCAGGCGCGTGCCTGTTCGCCTGTGGACTCTCGACAGGCCTCGGCGCGGCCATGAATACGGCCAAGGTCTCGTCCGGATCGACGTGCGCGGTCTTCGGGGCGGGGATGGTCGGACTGGGAGCGGTCGCCGGCTGCCGCCTCCAGGGCGCCGAGCGGATCATCAGCGTCGACCTCTCGCCGGGTCGGCTCGAGCTGGCACGGGGCCAGGGAGCCACGGACCTCGTCGAGGGCGGGCTCGACGCCGTCCAGCAGATCCTCGAGTTAACGGGCGGGTTCGGAGCGGACTTCACCTTCGAGGCGACCGGGAACGTGAACGTGATGCGCCAGGCGGTCGAGGCGGCGCGGATGGGCTGGGGGCTCTGCACGGTGGCCGGCGTGGCCGGAAAGGGAGAGACACTCGACATCGTCCCCCGGCTTCTGATCACTGGGAGGCGCATCGCGGGCTCGTCCTTCGGCGGCGTCAAGGGCCGCGACCAGGTTCCGCAGCTCGTCGACCTCTGGCTGGCCGGCGAGATCGACGTCGACCCGTTCATCTCTCACAGGATTAGGCTGGCGGATGTGAACCGGGGTTTCGAGCTCATGGAGGCGCAGGACGGGATCAGGAGCGTGGTCGAGTTTTGATCCTCGAGCGCACCGAGCACCCGGACTGGCTTTCGAACGCCTACCTCGTCGCCGAGGGCGAGGGCGGCAACGGCGTTCTGATCGACGGGAACGGTGTCGCTCAGCCGATCCTCGACCGCATCGAGCGCGATCGAATCGTGATCACCGACGTCCTCTGCACCCATTCGCACCAGGACCATGTCGATGGCATCAAGGAGCTCGCGAGCCGGTTCGGCGTTCCGGTCCGGGCGCATCCGCTCGCTGCAGGATCGCTGGGCGCCGAGCCGATGTCCGACCGCCAGGCGATTCATTCGGGCTTCCTCGAGATTCGTGCGCTCGAAACGCCCGGCCACTGCTCTGATCACCTCGCCTTCGTCGTAGGGGAAGACGATTGCTTCACGGCTGATGTTCTCTTCAAGGGCACCGTCGGCGGCACGGGAGGCGGGAGCTTCGAGGAGCTCAGGGAGTCGATCATGGACCGGCTGATGCGGCTCGAGCCTGAAACACGCGTGCACCCGGGTCATCGAGAGCCGACGACGATCGGCCGCGAGTGGGAGTCCAATCCCTTCGTCCGCGTCTGGCGCGGCGTCGACGAGGAGCTCTCCGAGCCCTGCAAGGTTCGAGGTGAGCACGCAACACTCGTTCTCTGGGCGCCCGACTACGACGGTGGGCACAAGGCCTGGGTCCGCTATCCCGACGGCCGCGACGCGATCGTCGGCGGCTCGCAGGTCGAGCGCTAGGGAACGATTGGGTGGAAGGGTCGGGAGACAATCCGATTGATTCGATCTTCCGAAGTACCTCTGGAAAGTTGCGACGCGACCAAAGGAGCCGCATGAAATACCGAACCTCCGCGTGCATCGTCCTCCTCTTCACGCTCGTCGCCCTGGTCGCGGCGGGGTGCGGCGGCGGCAGCGACAACAGCTCGTCGAGCAACGACACGGCTACTGACACGGCTACCGACACGGGCGGTGGCTCAGGTGGTGGGGAGACGCTCCAGCTCGCGGCCGATCCGAGCGGCGCGCTGAAGTTCGATCCGACCTCGCTCGAAGCCACGGCCGGCCAGGTCACGATCGACTTCACGAACGACTCCTCCGTCCCGCACAACGTCACGATCGAGGGCAACGGGATCGAGGAAGTCGCAAGTGACACGGTCACAGGGGACAAGTCCTCCGTCAGCGCCGATCTGCCGGCGGGAACGTACACCTTCTACTGCTCGGTGGACGGCCACGAAGCGGCCGGGATGAAGGGCACGCTGACGGTCAAGTAGGCCGTCGGCTAGGGTGTCGCCCGTGTCACGGGCCACCCTGCACACGAACCACGGCGCGATCGAGGTCGAGCTCTTCGACGAAGACGCGCCGCGGACCGTGGAGAACTTCCTGAAGCTCTCGCGTGAGGGGTTCTACGACGGTGTGTCGTTCCACCGTGTGATTCCGGATTTCATGATCCAGGGCGGTGACCCGACCGGCACCGGGTCGGGTGGGCCCGGTTACACCTTCGAGGACGAGCAGAACGACCACGGCGTCGACCGCGGTGCCCTCGCCATGGCCAACAGTGGCCCGAATACCAACGGCAGTCAGTTCTTCGTGGTCACCGCCGAGTCGTGCCCGTGGCTGAACGGCAAGCACACGGTCTTCGGGCGGGTCACGAACGGCATGGACGTCGTTGACGAGATCTCCCAAATCGATCGAGATGCCGGCGATCGCCCGCGTGAGCCCGTCACGATCGAGCGCGTCGAACTACCCGAGCAGCCCTAGCGGATCCCCCGTTCGAGGGACGTTCCGGAAGACCGGGGCGGGCGATCTCCTTATTGACATGACTGCGGCTACCTCGCATCGCGGGGTCCTGATCGGTGCCTCGCTCCTGACGTTCGGACTCGTCTTCACCGGATTTCTCACGTTCGAGACCCCGGGGCTCGGGCTCGCGAACTTCTACTACTTCGCGGTGGCCCTGGTGGCGCTTGCTCTCGGGCCGTACTTCGGTGCTGCGGCCGGCGGCGCGGCGGCGGGGCTCTACTCGCTCGGAATCGTCCTGAACGACAGTCTGCCGACGGCCGAGGTCCTCGCCCAGAGCGCCTGGATCCGGCTCCTCACCTACGCAGGCATCGGCTTCCTGATCGGGACCTTTGCACAGCGAAACCAGGAGCTCGTCGTCCAGCTCCGGCTCCTCGCCGAGCGGGACGCTCTCACCGGGCTCCCGAATATGCGCGGCTTCGAGGCCGCCATGAGCCGCCGGCTCGCGGGAGGCCGATCGTTCGCACTCCTCCTCGGAGACATGGATGGGCTGAAGCTCATCAACGACAGCCGTGGCCATGCGGCCGGGAACGAGATGCTCCAACGGCTTGCGTTGGTGCTCGGTAAGGCGCTTCGCGACGAGGACGGGGTGGCGCGGGTGGGCGGTGACGAGTTCGCCGTGCTGAGCTCGGTCCGCTCGGGCGAGGAAGCCGGTCAGCTGGCAGAGCGCCTGGAGGCGGCTGTCGCGGCCGAAGGAGCCAGGATCACGTTTGGCTGGGCAGTCTCGCCGGGTGAGGGAGTGGAGGCGCTCACGCTTTTCCGGGCCGCCGACCAGTGTCTCTACGAGCGGAAGTCCGGTCGGGGTCGAATCGATGCCGGCGAGACTCTCCGGCTCGCGGCGCCGGCAACCGGACAGGGGTGATCCCAGAGGTATGCCGGTGGCTCGGCTAGTGTTGCCGGCACCGGGGCTCGAGGGACGCGAACCGGGGCTCTTCATGCCGAGACACATGACCACACGCAGGACTCTTAGTGCGCTCGCGGGCTTGCTTCTAGCAGGGTCGGTCGCCGCTCCGGCCTCGGGCGCGCTCCGTCTCGCGCCGGTGGCCTCAGGGTTCTCGAACCCCGTGCACCTCGCGTCCACGCGGGCCTACTCGGGCCGTCTCTACGTTGTCGAGCAGGCCGGGGTGATCCGGATCGTCCAGGACGGCCAGGTGCAGTCGACCCCGTTCCTGGACATCTCCGATCTCGTCGCCTGCTGCGGCGAGCAGGGGCTCTTGTCGGTCGCCTTCCACCCTCGCTTCGCGCAGAACCACCGCGTGTTCGTCAACTACACGAACCGGGCGGGAGACACCCGCGTCGTCGGGTTTCGCACGAACGCGGGCGGCACGCGTGCACTGCGGCAGACCCTGCGGGTCTGGCTGAAGGTGGACCAGCTATACAGCAATCACAACGGCGGCCAGGTCGCGTTCGGAAACGATGGGCGTCTCTATGTCGGGATGGGTGATGGAGGGTCGGCTGGTGATCCGGAGAATCGCGCGCAGCGCCTCACGAGTCGCCTCGGCAAGCTCCTGCGCATCAACGTCGACCGGGCCGGCGCGAAGGCCGTCATCGTCGCGCTCGGGTTTCGGAACCCCTGGCGCTTCTCGGTCGACCCGAGAACGGGCCTCTTCTACCTCGGCGATGTCGGGCAGGACCATTGGGAGGAGATCGACGTCTTCAGGCCGGGTGCCCGCGGGCTCGAGAATTACGGCTGGCGGGTCTACGAGGGAAACCGGCACGTGTACGACAACTCGAGGGGGCTTCGCCGTCCAAGTGTCCTCAAGTGGCCGATCCAGGAGTACAGCCACAGCGGCGGCCGTTGCTCGGTCACAGGCGGGTTCGTGGGGCACGGCAGCGGTGTGCCGGCCGGCGCCCGCGGCCGGTACTTCTTCGGTGACTACTGCACCGGAGACGTCTGGAGCTTCCGCTGGGCTCGCGGGCACAAGAGCGGTTTCCGCCGCGAGCCCTTCAGGGTTTCCGGGAACCTGTCCTCGTTCGGCCTCGGCCCGAACGGGGCGATCTACCTCCTCTCGCACAACGGCGGCTCGGTCTACCGCCTCGCCGCCCAGTAGGAACCGGTCACCCGAACGGGGCGTAGATACGGTGAATCCATGCGCGTCGCCATGCTCCTCGTGTTGTCCGCACTCGCCCTCATCACCGGTTGCACCGGGCCCGGCGACCCTGATCCCCAGAGAGTGACGGGGTCGGGAGCTCCGGTCGAAACCGGGTCTTCCTCCGGGGGAATCCGGCTCGTTGCTTTTGCGCGCGGGCTCGACAGCCCTGTCCACGTGGCCGCGGCGCCCGGTGAGCCGGACCGGCTGTATGTCGTCGAGCAGGCAGGCCGCATCCGGATCGTCGAAAACGGCCGGGTCGAGGCGAAGCCGTTCCTCGACGTGACGAGCGAGGTCGTGAGCGGCGGCGAGCAGGGTCTCCTGTCGGTTGCGTTCCATCCGGACTACCGGGAGAACGGGTTGCTCTACGTCGACTACACCGACCTGAACGGGGACACGCGGGTCGTGGAGTACCGAGCGCTCGACGACCGGACGGCCGTCGACCCGGCGAGCCGGCGGGTTCTCCTCGGTATCGACCAGCCGTACTCGAACCACAACGGCGGCCAGCTGGCTTTTGGCCCCGATGGACGGCTCTGGGTGGGGATGGGAGACGGGGGCGGGGGCGGCGACCCGGAGAACCGGGCCCAGAACCTCGCGAGCCTCCTCGGCAAGCTGCTGACGTTGGACGTCTCCACGAGCCAACCGGCGCCGTCGATCGCCGCATACGGGCTTCGAAACCCGTGGCGGTTCTCGTTCGACCGGGGCAATGGAAATCTCTGGATCGGCGATGTGGGGCAGGGGAACTTCGAGGAAATCGACCGCCTGCCGCGGGCCGAGGTCGGGAACCTCGTCAATTTCGGCTGGGACGTGTTCGAAGGCGACGCAGTGTACGAGGAGAAGGAGCCAAACCCGGAAGGCACCCTGGTGGGCCCGGTCGCGGTCTACGACCACGGCGAGGGGTGCTCTGTGACCGGCGGCTTCGTCTACCGGGGCGACGAGGTAACGGCACTGGCGGGCCGGTACGTGTACGGCGACTACTGCAGCGGCGCGGTGTGGAGCATTGCCGCCGACGGTGCGCGCGAGAGCGTTCGGCGAGAGCCGATCGAGGTCGAGGGACTGACGTCGTTCGGCGAGGACGGCCGCGGCGAGCTCTACGCCGCTTCGTCGTCGGGAACGGTGTTCCGGATCGCAGCCGCGTAGGGTCTCCACGTGCGCTATCAGTTCGTCGATTGCAGGTGGGAGCTCGGAAATCCGGATCGCGGCCGCGAGCTCTGGCTCGCCGGGCACATCCCGGGCGCCAGCTTCCTCCACGTCGAGCGCGAGCTCTCTAGCCCTCCGTCCGGTGTCGGCGGCCGCCATCCGCTGCCCACCCCCGAGCAGTTCGCCGAGGCGGCGGGGCGGGCGGGAATCGGCGAGGACGTGCTCGTGGTTGCGTATGACCAGGGCATGAACGGAGGAGCCGCGCGCCTCTGGTGGCTCCTGCGCCACTTCGGGCACCCGCAGGCAGCGGTGCTCGCCGGCGGGGTGCAGGTCTGGCAAGGCCCCCTCGAGGAAGGTGAGGCCGTCGTCGCTCGCGAGGAGTTCGTCGCCTCGGCGCCACGGGCGGACACGATCGAGGTGGAGGAGCTCGAGCGGCGGCTCGGCAAGCCCGGGTTCGTCGTCGTCGATGCGCGTGCGCCGGAGCGCTACCGAGGCGAGGTGGAGCCGATCGACCCGGTGGCCGGACGGATCCCGGGCGCGGTCAACGTCCCGTTCGGAGGCGCAGCCTCCTTCGCGGCGGAGGTGCTCGAGGCCGAGGAGATCGTCGTTTATTGCGGTTCGGGAATCACCGCATGCGTCGATCTCCTCGCCCTGGCAGCCGCCGGCCGTGAGGACGCGAAGCTCTATGCGGGCTCGTGGAGCGACTGGTCGAGCCGAGGGCTACCGATCGAGCAAGGCTAGGCGACCTCAATTCGGCGGGCGACGGTCGAGTCAACCGGGTTCCGGGTGGGTTCCCCCGGGGGACCCCCTGGTTACTGGTTCCCCCGCGTCGAGCGTAGCGCTGGCCGGCGCGCATGAGGCGCGCGGTTTGTGCCCGTGTGGTGTCGTTAGGCGTCCGGCATCGTCACGGATTCGTCCGACGTGAAGACGCCGAACGGATTGCCCTCCGTGTCGACGCAATGGGCAAACCACCCGATCTCGGGAATCGGAGTCTTCTCGGTCGTCACCTGTCCGCCCAGTTCGCGCACCCGGTCGGTCGCGGCCTGGACGTCGTCGACGTCGAAGTAGACGACCAGCCCACGCTCGGCGTTCTCCGACACGTAGAGCCCGGCCGTCGGATTGCCGCCGACCTCCGCCATCGTGTACTCCATCGGGCCCTCCACGTCGCGAAACTCCCAACCGAGCAGCGACTCCCAGAAGCCACGCGCTCGCTCGAGGTCCGCCGAACGAATCTCGAAGTGTGTGATTCCGCCCATGTCCTCTCCTTGTCTCTAGCCGATCGGAACGTTGACCGTATCCCCGAAGACGTCAGATTCGGGGTCTTGTTGGTAGCGCCGGTAGACGGCCAGCGCCACCGCCAGATCCTGGACGGCGAGACCCGTCGAGTCGAAAATCGTGATCTCCTCGTCACCGCGGCGCCCTTCCTCGGTGCCGAGCAGGACCTGGCCGAGCTCGGCGACGTCCTCGCGCCGGATCACCCCCGCCGCGAACGCATGGCCGAGGTCGCCGTTGTGGCTCGCCTGCTCCCACTCGTCGCAGACGATGCGGGCCCGTGCCAGCTCCCCGTCCGTGATCTCGGCTTTGCCGGGGCCGTCCGCCCCCATCAGGCTGACGTGCTGGCCCGGGCAGAGGTCCCCGTCCCGGAACACCGGCTCGTGGCCGGGCGTGACCGTGACGACGACGCCGGCGGACAGCGCCTCCGCCGCTTCGTGGGCTACTGACGCCCGCTCGCCCAGCTCGGCGGCGACCGCGGCGGCTTGCTCGGGCCGTGTGTCCCAGAGGAGGACGTCTCTGCCGCGAGCGAGGAACGTCCGCGCGACCGCTCGCCCGTTCACACCGCACCCGATCACGGCAGCAGGGCTCGCGATCTCGACCGAAAGGATCTCGGCGGCGAGGACGGCCGCCGCGCCGGTCCTGAGCGCCGTGACCGCGCCCGCGTCGAGGAGCGCCCGCAGCTCGCCGGTCGCGGCGTCCGAGAGCAGTACTACGCCGCCGACTGTCGGAAGCCCTCGCGCCGGGTTGCCGGGAAACGAGGTCACCCATTTGAGGACGGTGTGCCCCGCGCCGGCGGCGGGCATGGCCCGGAAGTCTCCCTCGGCCACCTCCACGTAGACCTTCGACGGCATCGCCCAGAACCCCCGTGCATGCTCGAGGAACGCCTCACGCACGGCCTCGACGGCCTCGCCGGGGTCGAGCGCCGCGTAGACCTGGTCGCGGGAGAACGCGGGTACTGCCACCGGCAGCGGATCATGCCAGGTCATCGTGAGATGGTTGGTCGGGTTGGCGCGGTCATTGTCGATCAACCATCTACATCTAGGCTCCCTGCGTGAAGGCGACGATCTGCGACGTGGGTCCCCGAGACGGGCTCCAGAACGAGCCGGAGCCCCTGTCGGCACAGGTTCGGGCTGAGCTCGTCAACCGACTGGCCGCGGTGGGCGTTCCCCGGATCGAGGCCGCGAGCTTCGTCCATCCGGAGCGCGTGCCGCAGATGGCGGGAGCGGAGGAGGTCGCGGCGGGAATCGAACCGCGTGATGGCACGAGCTACGCAGGCCTCGTTCTGAACGAGAAGGGATATGAGCGGCTGGCAGCGACAGCCTTGGACGAGGTTCACTTCAGCTTCGGAGCCACGGAGACCTTCAACCGCAGGAACGCGAACGCCTCAGTGGACGAATCGATCGCCGCCGCTCGGTGGATCTCGGAGCGCGCCCGCAGCGACGGCCTCACGCTCGTCGTGTCGATCAGCGTCGCCTTCGGGTGCCCGTTCGAGGGGGAGGTCGCACCGGAGCACGTCCTCGAGCTCGCGGAGCGGATCGTCGCCGGAGGCGCTGACGAGGTCGTCCTCGCAGACACGATCGGGGTGGGTGTACCGAGGCAGGTGAGCGAGCTCGTGGGGGCCGCAATCCGCTTCGGAAACCCGGTGGGAGTCCACTTCCACAACACGCGCAGCACCGGCTTTGCGAACGCTTACGCTGCGCTCCAGGCGGGCGCGACGGTCTTCGACGCCTCTGTGGGTGGTCTCGGCGGGTGCCCGTTCGCGCCCCGGGCGACCGGGAACATCGCGACCGAGGACCTCGTGTACCTCCTGCACGGCGAGGGAGTCGAGACCGGCATCGACCTGGACGGGCTGATCGCGGTCGCGGCCTGGCTCGAAGAGACCCTGGGCCGGGAGCTGCCTGGGCAGGTCTACCGCGCCGGGACCTTCGCCCCCGTGGCAGGCTAGGTCGCATGACCGAGACCGTCGAGCGGCGGCGGGCCGCCCGCACCCCCCAGAGCGAGCGTGCTGCGGTGCCTCGACTCCGGGAGCTTTCCTTCGCCTGGATCCTGGGTGTGCTCGCAGTCGGAGCCGGAATCGCTGTCCTCCTCCTGCGCATCGTCGAGGATGTGCGCGGAAAACCGCTCTTCGAGGACGAGGCAGTCGCCGGGCTGATCGCGGCCCGGCCGTTCGGCGAGATGCTCCAGACTGTCTGGTGGGAGCGAGGCGGCCCGCCGCTCCACTTCCTCCTCGCGCATGTCGCGTTCACCTTCGATTCGTCCCCGTTCACGCTCCGGTGGCTTGCCGTCGTCTTCGCCGTCGCGACGGTTCCTGTGTGCTGGGATCTGGGGCGCCGCCTGGCGGGGCCGAGTGCGGGCGCGACTGCGGCCCTCGTCGCGGCGGCATCGCCGATGCTGGCGGTGTACGGCAGCTTCGGTCGCATGTACTCGCTCTACGCCTTCGCGAGCGCGCTGGCCGCCGACCTCTTCGTCCGGGCGTTGCGGGAGCGGACCCCACGAACGGCGCTCGCGGCTGCGCTCGCCGCCTGGCTTCTCCCTGCGATCCACCCCTACGGCGCGATTGCGGTTGTTGCAGAGGCGCTCGTCGGCCTCTGGATCTGGCGCGGGAAGCCGCTACGCCCCGCCCTGCCCGTTCTGGGGGTAGGACTCGCGCTCGTGCCGTTTCTTTTTGCGGACGTGAGGCTTGCGCAGCGCTTCTCGGTCGGGCTCGGGGGCGAGACGAGCATCGCGAGTCCCGGAGACGCATTCGGACAGGTATGGCGCGCCGTCCAGGCGTCCGCGGGCGGCCGCGGCTGGACGCTGGCGGTCTCCGTCGTGCTCGCGAGCGTTGGGCTGGCCGTCTTGGCCCGGCAGGGAGAGTGGGCTTTCGTCTCCTACGCCGCAGTCACGCTGCTCGGACCACCGGCTCTCCTCCTCCTGTTCCGGACGAGTACCGAGCCCGGCCTCTCGCCGCGCCACCTGATGTTCGTCTTGCCTCTCCTGGCTGGCCTCATCGGGGTCGCAGTCGCACGCGTCGTGCAAGGGAGAGGTGCTCCGGTCGCGTTCGCCGCCGTTGCCGCGGTGGGTGCGATCGTCGTCTCGGCTCCCACAGGCGGCATCAGGGAGCCGCGTGACTGGGCGAACGACGTGCTCGGCGGCGGCCCGGCGGCGACCGCGCTCGGCGGCGAGGATGCCCTGAAGGCGCCGACAGCCTGGCTGGAGGAGACCGTGCGGCCCGGCACCGTTCTTTTCCCGTACTCCGCCGTCTATCTCTCCGCACTTCCTGCGACCCGGGATGCCGTCTCGCTCCCGTACGCGCAGACCCCGACACTCCTTCGCTCCCTCGAGCGGATCGACACTCCGGTCCGGAGCCTCGTCGTCTCCGTCCCGATCGGCGCCACGACGCTGGACAGCAGGCGGCTCATCTCTCTACTCGGGCGGAGGCTCGAGGCGGAACGCTTCGGCGGGTGGCTCCTGGTCCAGGGGAAGGGACCCTATGCCGATGGTCACGCCGTCCTCCTGGCCACGTATCGGGCGCTCGCCGCTGTGCGGGACTCGACCACGAGCCCAAGCAAGGACGAGCTCAGCTGGTACTTCACGACGACACTCTCGGTGCTCTGCGGCTCGCTCCGGACGTTTGGGGAGTCCTGCCCTCCCAAGTCGCTCGGGTGGCTCCAGCGGCCGAAGCGGAAGCGCCTAGGGGGCTGAGGCCCGGAGAGGCTGTCCCGTTACCGGGCGGCTTCCGCACGGCACCCTGAACGCTCGACGCTCGGGCCCGTCGATCACGTACAGAGGACAGGTCCTGTCGCGGGTGGGGCGAAAGACCGGGTGGCCGGGCAGATACCAGCCCACGGGCGACGAGATCGCATGGACGTCTCCGAGGTACGAGAGACGATGGGCGCCGCCGATGACGTTGACGACGTCGGCGCGCGTCCAGTCGTTCGCGATGAGCTGCGCCGCGAGCTTGTCGTAGGGTGGCGGCCGGAGCGTCCGTTCCTGAAAGAGCCCCAGCCCGAGGAGCGCGACGATGGTTGCTCCCACCACGATTGCGGTCGGGCGCGGCACGAGCGTCGGCAGGACCGCCAGACAGATGCAGGCGAACGGCGCCGCGCAGAGCAGGTTCCGTGTGACGAAGACCTCGGCGCCGAGGAGCCAGACGAGGGAGGCGGCGAGCACCGGAACCGTTGCGAGGAGCGCACAAAGCCGGGCCGGCCCAGGCCGCCGCGCGAGCGCGACCGCCCCTGCCAGCACACCGGCGAGGATCCCGAGGCGTAGCACCGCCTCGAGGGCGGGGATCGCGACGTCGTCCGCCTCGACGTAGAGGGCACCCGCGTTCCAGAAGAACGTCGAGTAGACCGCAAGGGCCTTCAAGAGGTCGAAGCCTGCGACCCACGAGTAGCGCTGGTGCTCCACCTGGTCGGCGAACCCGGGGAGCCAGAGGAGGGCGGGGAGGATGCCGGCAGAGACTGCGGCCGTCGCGCGCACCCTGGCTGTCCGCGCAGTGTCCGAGGCCCAGAGCCAGAAGAGGCCCGTCGCCAGCGCCAGGGCGAAGAAGTAGTGGGTCAGAAGCCCGAGCGCGACCGTGAGAGCCAGCGCTGACAGGACGCCGCGGTCGGGTCGTCGCGCTGCGCGCTCCAGCAGGAGCCCGAAGACGACCGAGAGGAGGGCGTAGAGCGCATATGCGCGGAGCTCATGCCCACGGCTCACGAGCTGCCAGGCAAGCGCAGAGATCGTCCCTGCGAGGGTCGCGGTCCAGAAGGGAAGGAACCGGCTCGCGAAGACGAGCGTCAGGGCGGCCAGCGCGCCTCCGAAGAGCACGGAGAGCCAGCGGACCGCCTCCACCGAGAGGCCGGCCTGATGCGCCGACCAGGCGAGCGAGTACCACGCAGGCGGCGTCGACTCGGTTGCACGGACGCGGTCGAGCATGTGGCCGAAGGTCGGTTCCTCCATGATCCGGGCGGTCGCCACCTCGTCCTGCCAGAGCGGGTAGGTGATCGCTCCAGGGGCGCGCGCGCCGATCGCAAGGAGCGCGATTGCCAGCGCGGCGAGGGCGATGGGCCGAGACACCGCGGGCAACCGTACCCGCACGCACAGGCATGATCCCCGCCGTGCGCCGGTTCCCGCTCCTGGTCGTTCTCTACACCGGCGCTGTGCTGGCTGCAATCGGGCCGCCCCTCGGCGCGTTCGGTTCGGAGTTCATCTCGACCGGCTTGCCGGGCTACGGGGAGGCGGCGCCCGGAGATCACCTGCAGGCGACCTATCGCTTCTGGCTGGTCGGCCACCAGCTCCTCGGCGGGCATGCGCCCTGGGTCGACCCCTACAACTTTCAGCCGCTTGTCGAGCCGCAGGTGGTTTTCGGAGGCTGGCCCTTCGGTCTCGCCTTCTGGCCGCTGGATGCGCTCTTCGGCCCGGTGCTGGCCTGGAACCTGCTGCTCATCCTCGTGGCGGTCGCGTGCGGGCTTCTGACATTTGCATGGCTCGAGGAGCTCCACCTGCCGCCCTGGAGCGCAGCGCTCGGCGGGCTTGCGTTTGCGGTCGCCCCGTACCGCCTGGCCCAGAGCGGGCCCCATCTGCTCGGATGGGCGGCCCTTTTGCTCCCACTCGCGCTCCTCGCTTTCGAACGCTCCAGGCGCGCGCTCTCCCCGACCGCCGCACATGTCTGGGGCGGGGTCGCCGCCCTCGCGGTCGTCTCGATCCCGCTCAGCGGACAGCTCCACCTCGCGCTCGGCGCGCTCCCGTTCGTGCTCCTCTACGCGATCGTACGCTTCCGCGCCACTCCCGCCATCTGGGTTGGCCTGGGGGCGCTGGCCGCGGTCGGTGCCGGCCTGCTCGTCAACGCGACGACGATCGCGGACTCGACCGAGGCGGGCGGGCGCCCCCTCTCCGAGGTCGCGGTCTACTCGGCGGACTGGCTCGACCTCGTGAG
>JBBQXP010000045.1:0-21702 GCA_038209555.1 Gaiellales bacterium | reverse complement strand
CCCAGCTCTCGTCGTCCCACTGCATCTCCCAGATGCCGATATCGATCTCGGTGAGATAGTCGCCCCAAGGCTTGAAGGCCCCGTTCGTGTAGGCGAACATGCCCCAGTCATCGAACATGTCGAAGCGCTCGCGCAGGCCGGCAGCGATCGCGTGCCATTTCTCCCGGACGGCGGGGAGCTGGGAGTAGAGGATGGACGCGTCCTCGCAGTGCCAGCTCATCGGCACGACCTGGCCGTCCCGCGCGCGGCCGTGGAGCGGGGTCGCGTAACGATCGTGGCGCGAGGCCCAGTCGCCTTGGGAGATCTCGTCGCCCAGGTACTCGCCCCCTGACGCCTTCCCGATCCTGAGCATGCGCTTGGCCGAGGCCCGCACCTCGTCGTCGTTGCCGTACATGGCGAGAGCCACGACGCCCTTGACCCGTTCTGGTTGGGGGATGTACGCCTCGTCGTCGCGGCGGAGGTAGGCGAGCTTCCATTCGTCGAAGAGGACAACCCCGGCCAGCGTCGCTGCGCCCGAGCGGGCGAACTCGCCGGTCGCCTTCCACGCGTCTAAGTAGGACGGATAGGCGTAGAAGGCCGAGAACTCTGCCTCGGGCCGCTTGACGAGCTCGAGGGTCGCTTCCGTGACGATCCCGAGCGTTCCCTGGTGCCCCATAAAGAGGTGCTTGAGCTGGTAGCCGCTCGACGACTTGCGCACCTTCTTTCCGCCCCCATCGCCGACGCGGATGATCTCGCCGGTCGGGAGCACGATCTCAAAGCTGATCACGAGATCCCGCGTGTGCCCGTAGCGGCTGCCGATGAGAGACCAGCCGCTCGTGCCGATCCGCCCGCCGACGAGGGAGCACGGGTACGAGGCCGGGTCGTCCGGATAGATGAAGCCGTGCGGCCTCAGCTCCTCCGAGAGCTTCAGCATGTTGATCCCCGGCTGCACGGTGACCGTGCGATCCTCGAGGTCGAGCTCGAGGATCCGGTTCATCAGCTTCACGTCGATCATGATCCCGTGCCGGAGCGGGACGGCACCGTCGGTCAGCCCGGTGCCGCCGGCGCGCGGGACGACCGGGATGCGCTCCCGGTTAGCGAGCTTGACCACCTCGGAGATCTGCTCGGCAGACGTTGGGAGGACGACCGCGTCCGGCACATATTCCTCCCAGCGGTGCACAGGGAAGGGCGACGGGACGCGCGCGCGATTGAAGCGCGCCGACTTGCCGGCGAAGACGTGCTCCTCGCCGCAGATCTCGACGAGCCGGTCGAGGATCGAGTCGGACACGGCGACGGTAGCCATCTCAGACCTCCAGGCCCGCCGCCTGCGCGATGAGCTCCATCAGGTCGACCACCTCCACGTCCTGCTTCTCGCCCTGCTCCGAGAGCGGCCGCTCCGACCACACACAGGCCGAGACGAGCGTGTCGATCTCGAGCGCCTTGGCGCGCTCGACCCGCCGGCGGCTGATCTCCGCGGTCAGATCGGGGCGCTCGATCCCTAGGCCTGCGCCCGCGCCCGAGCAATACGACCATTGGGTGACATGGTCGACGTCCTTGAAGGTGAGCCCCGGGATCGCCCGCAGGATCTCGCGCGGGGCGGCGTGGATGCCTTTCCTCTTGTTCAGCCGGCAGGCGTCGTGGTAGGTAACCACGCGCTCGATCGGGACGGAAAGCGTCAGCTTTCCCTCCCTTAAGAGCTCGGCGACGAGCTCGACGACGAGGACGATCTCGAAGTCGTAGCTCTCGCCGAAGTAGCCCGGGTAGTCCTCCGTGAAGGAGATGTAGTCGTGCGGGTCGACGACGAGGATCCGCTTGGCGCCGACTGCATGCCAGTCGGCCACGTTGTGCTCGGCGAAGCGTCGCGCCTGGTCGACGTAGCCCATCTCGGCCGCCGGGCCGCCACAGCACCACTGCTCGCGCATGAGCCCGAACTCGACGCCCGCTTTGTGGAGGATTTGCGCAACGGCCCGCGGGACGCTCGTGCGGTAGAAGGCAGCCTCACAGTCGCAGAAGAGAACCGTCTGACCCCCCACAGGGAGGTCGAGCCCGGCAGCCCAGTCCGCCACGTGCTCCTGCGAGACGGGCGTCCCGTTCAACACGGGCTCGCTTTTCGCCTTGTCGGTGAGCTCGTTCCAGCGCTGCCAGTTGGGTTGGTGGATGCCGTGCTCCACCGCGAGCGCCCGTGCCGCCTTCACCAGGTCGACCGTCCGCGTTCGGAAGCGGTAGAAGTCGCCGGTGAAGAGGGTGTTCGGGCAGCGCAGCTCGCAGGCGCCGCACTGCGTGCAGTGGACGTAGTCGCGGGCGACGTCCTCGATGTCCAGGTGACCCTCGTCCATCGCGACGACGTTTGCATGGAAGGCCGTCGGCGTGTGAGCCTCGTCGCGCGTGACCTGCATGACGGGGCAGACCTCGCGGCAGAATTTGTGACCGGAGCTGTAGCAGTTGTACGCGGCGGTCCGCCACTCCTCGACGAACTCCTCAGTAGGGGCGCTGTTTGTCCCCTCCCCGGACGTTGTCCGTTGCTTCATGCCGCTCTCCTTCGACTCGGGCGGATCGGTGTCGCGACCCTAATGGATAGATGGATGCGGAACCAACCCCTCGGATATAAGTGTCGCGTGACGAGGGATGAGCAGAAACCGGTCATCGGCCTCTCGCTCGGCCTGCACGACTTCGGCGACTACGCAGGCGTCGGCTTCCAGCGCCCGCTCGCGCTCGTGGGCGGCGTCGGGTTCGGTCTCCCGCGGGTCACCGGCTACCTCGAGGACGCGCTCGACGCCTGCGACGGAATCCTCCTCGGGGGCGGCCGCGACATCGACCCGAGTTGCTACGGACAGGAGCCGAGCGAGCACCTGACCCACACGGATCCGCGGCGAGACACGTTCGAGCTCGACCTCGTCGAGAGCGCGATCGTCCGCGGCCTTCCGATCCTCGGCATGTGCCGCGGGATCCAGATACTGAACGTCGCGCTCGGCGGCACGCTCGTGCAGGACGTGGGGCTCAAGCCCGAGTGGGTCGAGCATCCATCCGACCGCGGCTGGAAGGCCTGGAAAGAGGTCGAGCGCTCGTCACTCGAAGGGGAGGAAGAGGTGCCCGAGCATCCGCGGCACCAGATCAGCGTCGAACCGGGCAGCCGGCTGCACGCGGCGCTCGGGGTCGACGAGATTGAGGTGGACAGCTTCCACCACCAGGCGCTCGATGCCGTCGCGCCCGACCTTCGTGTGGTTGCCCGCGCGCCTGACGGCGTCGTCGAGGCGGTCGAGTTGGACGGCGACGGCTACGTCCTGGCCGTGCAGTGGGAGCTCCAGGAGGAGTGGCGGGTCGACCGCCGCTTCCTCGAGCCCTTCGCCCAGTTCGTCGAGGCTGCCCGGGCGCGCTAGTTGGGGATCGCCCTCGGCCTCGCGGCCGCCCTCTCCTGGGGCCTGGCCGACTACTTCGCTGCCATGTCATCGCGGCGAACGGGAGCGCTGCGCGTCGTGCTCGGGTTTCACCTACTGGCGACTGGCCTCCTCGCCGTCATCCTCTTCGCGTCAGGCGGAGGGCTCTTAGACCTGACCGGCGTTGACCTCGCCTGGTTCGCTTTCCTCGGGGTCCTCGGCTGGCTTTCCTACCTCGCCTTCTACCGCGCGCTCGCTATCGGGCCCATCTCGATCGTGAGCCCGATCGTCTCGGCCTACGCGGCGGTGACGGTCATCTGCGCAGTCCTCATCTCGGGCGAGCGCCTGTCGGCCGGCGAGGCGCTCGCGATCGCGATCGCCCTCTTCGGAGTCCTGCTCGCCTCTTCCGATCTGGCCCAGATCAGAGCGATCGAGCGGGCGGCCGCGCTCGGGATCGTCCTCGCGCTCGCCACGGCAGTCCTGATCGGCGCGTTCGTCTACGGCGTCGCCTACTTCAGCGACGAGTACGGCTGGCTCGTGCCGATCTTCCTGGCGCGGGCCTTCTCGACCCTCTTCATCGTCGGGACTGCGCTCCGGGGCGGGGAATGGCGCTTCCCGCACCGGCCGGCCGGCCTCGCGGCGATGATCGGTTTCATCGCGGCTGTCGACACGATCGGCTACGTCGCGTTCAACTTCGGCGTCCGACACGCCGACACGTCGATCGTGGCGACCGCGGCCGCTCCCTACTCCGTCGTGCCGATCGTGGTGGGGGTCGCGCTCATGGACGAGCGTCCGACACCGACCCAGTGGGCTGGTGTCGGACTAGTAATTGCGGGGCTCGTCCTGCTCGGCCTGGTCGCCTAGCTTCCGACCGAGCATGCGCGGGGCTCACGGGTCGGGCACAAGGTGGCAATACAATCGGCGTCGATGAAGCGGCCGCCGATCATGATCACCTGCGACTGGCGGCGCAGCGTCCGCCCCTTGGCACAGAACGCGCCGCGCTGGGAGCGCCACCCGGAGTAGGAGGTATGCCTCTGGCCCGACGGGAACGCCTGGGCTGGGCTGCCGATGTGGCCGCCTCGTCAGGCGCTCGCCCGGTCATGCGCGCGACGCTCGAGGCGCCCCGCGAGCGGGCCGGCTGTCTCGTCTGGATGGCCGACTAACAGATGGAGCTCGGCGACCTCGCCGTCACGGTCTTCGTCCTCGGCATGCTCGGGCTCATCGCGAGCCGCTTCGGGCTCTCCGCGATTCCGGCCTACCTCCTCGCGGGACTGCTCCTCGGGCCGAACGAGCCCGAGATCCTGAGCCTGATCGAGCCTTCCGAGGTCACGAGCTTTGTGGCCGAGATCGGGATCGTCTTCCTGCTCTTCTTCCTGGGACTCGAGTTCACGCTCGACCGCATCCTGAGAAGCGGCCGCCATGTCGTCACCGGGGGCATGGTCGATCTAGTCGTGAACGCTGGGCTCGGGCTCATCGTCGGGCTCGCCGCCTTCGGGCCGAGCTTCGGCGCGCTCATCCTCGCGGCGGCGGTCTACGTCTCGTCGAGCGCGGTCACGGTCAAGGGGCTGATCGACTTTCGCCGGCTCGCCGACGACGAGACGGATCTAGTGCTCGCGATCCTCGTTTTCGAGGACTTGGCGATCGCGTTCGTCCTCGGCCTCGCCGGGGGCGGGGGAGGCGAGCTCGCGTCGACGCTCGTGGTCGTGCTGAAGGCGCTCCTCTTCGTCACGGGCGCGCTAGCAGCCTCCCGCTGGCTCGCTCGCCCCTTCGACCGGCTCCTCGACCGGCTGCCCCGCGAGTTCTTCCTCCTCGCGACCTTCGCGTTTCTGATCGGGATGGCTGCGCTCGCGGGAGCGCTCGGCCTCTCCGAGGCGATCGGTGCCCTCATGGCCGGCGTCGTCCTCGCCGGCACCGGGGCTCGCGCCGAGATCGAGGAGCGGTTCTTCAGCTTCCGGGACCTCTTCGGGGCCCTTTTCTTCTTCGTCTTCGGGCTCTCGATCGACGTGGCCGCCCTCGGGAGCGTCTGGTGGATTCTCATTCTCGCCGTGGCGCTGACGGTCGTCGGAAAGGCAAGCGGCGGCTACGTCGCCGGCCTCGTCGGCGGCTTCACGCGCCGGCAGAGCCTGAACGCAGGCTTCGCACTGGTAGCGCACGGCGAGTTCACCATCGTTCTCGCACAGCTCGCAGCCGCGAACCCCCGCATCTCCGAGGGCGTCCAGTCGGACATCGTCGCCTTCGCCGGGCTGTACGTGCTCGCTACCGCCACCATCGGCATCGTCCTCATGAAGGAGTCCAAGCGTTTGGGCTGGCTACTCTTCCCGCCCCCTAGACTGGGCGGAGGCTAGATGCTCGCTTACGCCACCCACCGATCACCCAGCCGATGACCATCGACCTCCGCGAGACACGCCTGCCGGGAGTCGGCGTCAAGTACGCCTTCAAGACCGGCGAGGGGGCACGCATCGCGGTCATCCTTCACACCGACGGAATCCGCGAGATTTACTTCTTTCGACATGCGAGCGACGAGGAGCCGCAGGTCGTGATCCGCCTCGACGACGACGAGGCGCGCCAGCTCGGAGCAGTCCTGGGCGGCGCTTACGAGCGCCCGAAGATCGTCGAGGAGCTCGAGATGGCGCTCGGCGAGCTCACGATCGAGTGGATTCCGGTTCCCGAGGGAAGCCCGGCGATCGGGCGTTCGCTCGCCGAGTGCGGCTTCCGGCAGCGAACAGGCATCACGATCATCGCGATCCTGCGCGAGCCAGAGCCGGTCAGCGGTGCGCAGCCGGACGATGTCATCCAGGAGGGCGACACGCTCGTCACCGTGGGGAAGCTCGGCCAGTATTCGGCCTTCCGGAAGCTTCTGGCCGACGGTCCGATCTAGACGCCTGGGCCTGCCGCGGGCCGCGGCCGGCGGACGAGTTCGCCGCCGCAGTTCGGGCAGACGGCGTCCATCGCAGCCGTGCAGTCACCGCAGAAGGTGCACTCGAACGTGCAGATGTAGGCTTCTCCAGCTGCGTCGAGCGCCTGGCCGCAGCGCTCGCAGGCCGCTCGCATCTCGAGTGTCATCGCTGGCTAGCTCCTCGGCCGCTTCTTCTCCGGGTCGTAGATTGGCAGCGTCTCGACCGTCGCCCGGACCGTGCCCTCGCCGCGCGCCACGTCCACGGTCTCGCCCTCGGCGGCCGTGTGAGCGTCCAGGACCGCCATGCCGATCACCTTTCCGAGGGTCGGGCTCTCGCAGGGGCTCGTGAGCGTACCGGCGGGCTGATTCTCCTTCATCACCTCGGCGCCGTACTCGGGCACCTCGTCGCCGTCGAGGACAACGGTCTTCAGGCGCCTCGGTGGGCTTTTTGCCGTCTCCTGGAGCGCTGCCTTGCCGCAGAAGTCGCCCTTGTCGAGGACGATCACCTTGTCGAGCGACATGTCGAACGGGTCTGTCTCGTGCTGGAAGTAGTCGTACCCGATGAAGATGAGCCCCGACTCGATGCGAATCGTCTCGACCGCGGCCAGTCCATAGGGCTGAGCGCCGGCTCCGGTGACGGCATTCCAGAGCTGGTCGGCACCGTCCGGGCGGCAGAAGATCTCGTACCCGAGCTCCCCCGAGTACCCGGTGCGCGAGACCCAGCACGGCACGCCGCCGACCTGAACCTCGTCGGGCCAGAAGCGGAAGTAGCGCAGGGACTGGACGTCGGCGTCGCAGAGGGAGGCAAGGGTGTCCCGGGACCGGGGCCCCTGCAGCTGGAGGTGCGGAAGCTCCTCCGTAATCGCGTCGATCTGCACGTCGAGATCGCCCACGACCTCCTGGAAGTGGTCGAGGTCGGAGTCGAGGGCCGTGATCACCCACGCGCAGTCGTCGGCGACCTTGAAGACGGTCCCGTCACCGACCATCTTCCCGTTCTCGTCGCAGAAGGGTGCGTAGCGGATCTGCCCGACCTCGAGCCCGAGCATGTCGTTCGTAAAGATGCGGTCGGCCGCGGTGAGGGCCTCGCTGCCGCGGAAATCCCATTTCCGCAGAGGCGACTCGTCCCAGACGCCCACCCTCTCCCGAATCGCCTTGTGCTCAGCAACGGGATCGCCGAAGTGGTTCGGCCAGCACCAGCCCTCCCATTCCATGAAGTCGGCTCCAAGCTTTCTCTGTGCCTCGTCGAAGGCGGTCTTGATGACGTTGTCGCTCATTCGGGCTCCCCTCGCTCCTTCGGTGACTGCGGGTATGTATCAGGTGGCGCACCGCCGAGGCCAGCCGTGATCGCCGTTGCGTGCTCCACGAGCACCGGGAGGGCCCTGTGCATGGCGGCTTGCTCGAACCGCGGCGCAGGGCCTTGAAGACCGAGGATCCCGACAAGCTCCGCGTGTCCTCCCCAGACGGGGGCGGCTATGGCGTTCAGCTCCACCTCGCGCTCGCCCGCCGCCTCGGCGAAGCCCCGGGAGCGGATCCGCTCGAGCTCGGCTGCGAGCGTTCTCCGGTCCGTGATCGTCCGGTCCGTATAGGCCTCGAGCTTCGCGGGCAGATCGCCTTTCGTGAACGCGAGCACGATCTTGCCGGCGGCGGTCGCGTGGCCGATGCTCGGGCGCCCGAGTTGCGCGACGCTCTGCACGACCGAGGCGCTCTGGACGAAGTCGACGGTCACGGCATGCCCTTCGCCCGGCGCCGACAGCGTCACAGTCTCGCCCGTCGCCTCCGCGAGCGCCTGGAGGTGGGGATGGGCGATCTCGTGCAGGTCGAGCCGCGCCAGAACCGCATTTCCGAGCTCGAGGAGACGCAGCCCCAGCCGGTAGCGTCCGCTGTCGGCCACGTGCTCGACGTAGCCGGCGTGCGCGAGCGTGGCGAGCAGGCGGGACACCGTGCTGGCATTGATCCCCGTCAGCCGGGCGACCTCGTTCGTCCCCAGCTCCCGCCCGGCGGCGAGGACGTCGAGGACCGCGAACCCCCGCTCGACGGCGGCGATGTGACGTACGGCTGGTCGTCCGGTTCTGCTCATGGTAGGTTTCGACTTGTCATTATGGAAATGCCATTGCCGGGGAGGCAATAGATGCCACTGCCGGGCTCTTCACCTTACGTCGTCGTCGGCGCCGGAATCCACGGGCTTTCGACCGCCTACCACCTGGCACGCGAGCTTCGAGCCCGCGGGCTCGGCTCGGGAGGCGACATCGTCGTCCTGGACAAGTCCGGCCCCGGCGCCGGAGCGTCCGGGATCGCCTGCGGCGTCGTTCGCAACAACTACTTCCAGCCCGCCATGAGCGAGCTCATGCAAGCGTGCGTCGAGGTGTGGGAGTCCGATCCGGAGGCGTACGCCTACCAGCCGGTCGGGTACATCGCCCTCGGCCCCCAAGTTCAAGAATCGGATCTCGCGGCGACCTACGAGCGCCAGGAGCAGATCGGCTACCGGTCCGAGCTCCTAACCGGTGAGGCCGAGGTGGACGCCCACATGAAGTCGCTCTTCCCGGACTGGCGCGCCCGCGGCGTGACCATCTGTCTCCACGAGCACCAGGGCGGCTTTGCGTTCAACAAGGAGTCCGTCCAAGGGCTCGCAGGCAAGTGTGAGTCGGAGGGAGTCAGCATTCTCTCCGGCGTCGAGGTGAGAGGCCTCGAAACCGCCTCGGACGAGTCGGTGAGCGCCGTCGAGACGAACCAGGGGCGGCTTGGGGTCGGAGAGCAGCTCGTCGTCGCGCCCGGCCCCTGGGCGAAGCAGTTCTGGGCCATGCTCGGGCTACCAGATCGGATCGACGTGCGGACTGCGGCCGGCGACGTTGCCACAGACCAGCCGATGTGGACCTACTGGAACCTCCAGGAAGGTGAGATCACCGTCGACCCATCGATGTTCGCGACCGCGGACGGCGGGCCTCCGCCCGTCATCCACCTGGACACGGATGCCCAACTCTCGACCGACGAGGGCGAGCTCGTCACCGACGAGCTCTGGGGCATCTACTTCAAGCGCGACCGCCACGGCGTCCAGGGGGGCGCCTCCCCGCTCGTCGTCGAGGAGGACGTCCAGCTCGATCCGTACCCGGCGACAACCGACGTCGACCCCGCGTTTCCCGACATGTGGTGCGCCGCTCTCTCCCACGCGATGAGCCGCTTCGAAGGAAAGCGCCCGCTCTACAAGCAGGCCCGGTCGGGAGGAGTGGGCGCCTTCACGGTCGACAACTTTCCCGTGTTTGACTACATGCGCCCGAACGTCTACACGGTCCTCGACTCGAATCACGGCTACAAGATGATCGGCGTCGGGCGGGAAGTCGCGAAAGTGCTCGTCGGCGAGCACTCCAGCCTGCTCTATCCGTTCCGCTACGAGCGCTTCGCCACGGGCGACCTGCACCCGGTCTCCCATTCGCCGTATCCCTGGTCGTAGGTTTGCTCGGGTGAATGAGGTCACCTGGCCCCTTGCACCACGCGTCCTCACCGCGCGGACGGATTAGGGTAGGCGCGTGCTGCTTTTTCTCTTCTCCGGGCCGCCTCCGGTCGTCCTCCTCCTCTCGCTCGCCCTCGCTTTGTACCTGACCGCGATCGAGCTCCGCGAGCAGGAGTGGCACTGGAAATGGTGGGCTTGGTGGCTCAGCTTCGTCTTCCTGACGCACTTCGTTGGCTACCTAGCCCTCCGGGGGTTTGTTGCCTACCGCCGCTGGCACACCGCACGAGCCTAGAACCCTCCGGGATCGCCCGCTCGGAAAGGCGGCGATTCTGGTCGTGGTGCTCCTCGCGGCGTTCCTTGTCTCGCGGAGCTGCGGCTCGTCCGAGACGCAGATCAGCAAGGAGCGCGCGACCGAGATCGCGCGGGGCGTGATCGATTACGAGCCCGACCGCGTCCAGGTCCGGTACCTGAAGCGTGGCTTCCAATCACAAGGCTTCTGGGCCGTCTCGCTTTCGACAGTCAACGCGGTCGGCACCTACGACAAGACAACGGTGGTTGTCGTCGACGGCCAGACCGGCGACGTCGTCGAAATCCACCGCAATCGCGCCCCGTAGGGCTCGTCCGCGCCTCTGCGGAGGAAACCGGCACGCGGCGAGAGCAAGGATGTGCTCGGTACCTGTGTCGAGCCGTCCGGGCGATGCCTTATTTTTTTTTTCGTATCCGGGCTGTTAGCATCGCTTATCTGCGTGCGTCCTAGGAGGGTTTGCTGATGATGTCGTTGCTTGCGACCGTGTTCGGCCAGGCCACGGTGACAGAGCTCGAGAGCAAAGTCACTCTCGATTCCCAGATCCTCACCGAACAGTTCTACTTCTTCACGGTCGTGATCATGTGGCTCATCCACGTGGGCTTCATGGCCTACGAGGCCGGCGTGGCCCGACGCAAGAACATCATGTCGACGGCGATCAAGAACATCCTCACGATCGCCGTCGTAACGCCGAGCTTCTACTACTTCGGCTGGTACATCTACGGCTGCTTCGAGCCCGGCGGCCCCGCTCAGGGGCATGCAGGGCCATCTGAATTTCCCGGCTTCTGCGGCGCCACCGCGCCCTGGTCGGCCGCGATGGGGCCGAACCTCCAGGATCACGTCAGCGCCGTCTTCTTCCTCGCCTTCCTGCTCTTCTCCTGGACGACGGGTTCGATCATGTCCGGGGCGCTGATCGAGCGCGTCCGGCTCTCCGCCTATCTCCTGCTGACCGTTCTTCTCGGGTCCGGCGTCTGGATCATGGACGCCGCCTGGGGCTGGAGCTCCGGCGGCTGGCTCGTCACCAACTACGGCTTCCACGACACGATTGCGTCGGCCGTCGTGCACGGAGTGGCGGGCGCCTTCGCCCTCGGCGTGCTCCTGAATCTCGGGCCTCGGATCGGGAAGTACGACATGCGCGGCCGCGCGCGAGCATTCAGACCCCATAACACGCACATGACCCTCATGGGGCTGATGCTCATCTTCACCGGCTTCTACGGCTTCTACGCCGCCTGCCTCGTGATCCAGTCCACCATCTTCCCCGGCTGGCTCAACATCTACCTCTCGCCGACGACGCTCGGCGCGATCGCCTTCGTGATCACGATCGGCTTTGCCGGAGGGTTCACGGGCGGATGGTTCGCGAGCAAAGGCGACCCGTTCTGGACCCTCTCGGGCGGCCTCGCGGGCGTCATCTCGGTGTCGGCCGGAGCCGACGTCTACCACCCGTCGCTCGCGTACCTCCTCTCGATCTCGGGTGGCATGCTCGCCGTCTACTCCGGCGGCTACATCGAGAAGAAAATGCGGATCGACGACGCCGTCGGTGCGGTCGCGGTCCACGGCGTGTGCGGGTTCTACGGCGTCTTCCTCGTGGGCATCTTCGCCGGCGGGTTCCCGACCGGTGTCAACAACATCGAGACGTCCTTCGGGGGGCAGCTCGTGGGCATGATGGCCTTCCTACCGCTCGCCTTCCTGCCGGGCTACCTCGCGAGCTGGGCGCTGAAGAAGGCGAACCTCCTCCGCGTGCCGCCCGAGGTCGAGCTCGAGGGGCTGGACATGGCCGAGTTCCAGCAGGACTTCTTCCCCGAGTTCGAGCGTGTTCCCGAGACGATCGTCCTTCCGGACGGCGAGGAAGTCGAGGCGGCCCCCGTTCTGCTCGAGGCCTTCTCGCAGCTCAATGGAGCAAGCGGCTCGCACCGAGGCGCTCCGCCACGGGTGGGGGTGTAGACGATGGCCACACTCATCTTCTCGCTCGTTTTCATGGTGCTCGTCGTCGGAACCCTAGCCGGCTGGGCGGTGCGTGAGCAGCGTCGCAGGACACCCGACGGCCCACAGACTGCTGAGGAAAGGCGGATCCCGTGATTGACAGCTTTCCGTTCGACAAATGGGGCGAGGACATTGCCGCCTTCTGGACGTTCGGGCCAGAGAACTCGACCGGGACCTACATCATGACGGCGCTCGGCGTCATCGTCATGATCGTGTCCCTGATCGGGTGGGTCATGCTCGAGCAGCGCAAGCTCCAGGCTCAGGCCGCGCTGCTTCGGGCCGCCGGCGGGCTCCCGATCCCCGGCGGCATGTATCCCGGCCCCGGCCCGAGTCAGCCGCCGATGGCAGGCCCTTCGACCCATCCCGGCACGTAGGGGCGGAGAGGAGAAGAAATGGTCGACAAACCCGTACGCCAGCGCGAGAGGCAGATCGAGTTCCCCCCCGAGCAGTCACACGATCCGAGGGTGACCCCGTTCATGTTCGGCCTCTCGATTCTCTGCATCGTGATCGTGATCATCCTCGTCGCCGCCGACGTGGACGGGCCCTTCATCGGCCCCTGGTAAAGCCAACGACCAAGGAGTAGACGCACTCATGACATTGCTTCTCCATTGCACCCTCTGCGGGCGCAAGCAGGCCGACGGGCTCCTCTCGCGGAACGCGTGGGGTCATCTCCCGCTCGACGATGGGAGTGTTCTGCGCGCCTGCTTCAGCTGCAGGGGCCAGTACAGCGATTGGGACGTCCGGCTCCGGGCGACCGTGAGCACGAACGCGATCTTGGCCGACGAGAGCACGTATGGTTGGAGGCCCGAGGCGAACTCCGCCTAGAGCAGTCCAGGCTCCGGGACGGCTCCGGGACTCCGGAGGCTGCCCACCTAGTGCGTCATGGCTCTTCTATCCTGCTTGCTGAAGCAGTGATGTTGGTCGTGACGAATTCCTATAGCAGTGCTTGATGCGCCGGGGACGGCAGTGAGCAGAGAGACCAGCGCGCTGACGGCGAGTTCCGGCATTCCGGCTCTCGACGAGGCTCTCGGCGGTCTCTACTGGGGTGACAACGTCGTCTGGCAAACGGACGAGGACGCTCCCCTCGAAGCCTTCTATCAGTCGGTGGCGGGAACCGCGTCGCAGTATCAGCTCGCCGCGTTCGTCTCGCTCACGACCGACCCCGCTGAGCTCGAGAGCATCTATCCCGGTTTCACCGTGATCGATGCGCGGCCGGACTCTCCTCTGGCGGAACCGGAGGACCTCCTCGCCGCGATCAGCCGGCGGTGTAGCGCCGTCGAGCGCGACTTGATCCTGTTCGAACCCATGGAGTCGATGACGGAGCGCTGGGGGACGGAGAAAGCGCTGCGCTTCTTCTCGAAGACGTGTCCGCATCTGCTCGAGGTCGGCGCGATTGCCTACTGGTCGTTCGTACCGAGCCGCCACTCGCGCAACTTCCGTCGCGAGATCGAGGAGATCACCCAGTGCGTGATCGCGCTCGGGGACGATCGCCTCCGGATCTCCAAGGCCGAGGGGCGGCCGGCGGGCGTGCAGGGCAGCGTCTTTCGCTACCGGCTCGACGACGGCAGGCCAGAGCTCACGGTCGCCCCGGCGGCCGCGCGGCTCGGTGCGGCCCTGCACGCCTTCCGCCTCAACCGCGATCTGAGTCAGAGCGACCTCGCCCGTCTCGCCGGCGTCTCGCCGAGCGCGATCTCCCAGGCCGAGCGGGGGCAGCGCGGCCTCTCGCTCGAGACGCTGCTGACGCTGACCGCACGACTCGAGATCACGCTCGACGAGCTCCTGCGCGGGGATGTCGCTCCGGGCTACCGGCTCGGACGGCGCCACGACCCGCTCGAGCTAGCCGAGTCGAAGCTCCTACCGCTGCTCGACAATCCGGAGGCGGGTCTCCGTGCCTACGTCGTCCGGCTTCCGCCCGGCGGATCCGGTTCGCCCGGAATCTCGCACAAGGGTGTCGAGGTCGTGGCGGTCGCGAGCGGGCTCGTCCAGGTGGTGCTGCCCACGGGGCGGCCTGTCCTGCGCGCCGGTGAGACGCTCCTCGCCGAGCGAAGCGGCGTGGTGAGCTGGCGCAACCTGAGCGACCACGAGGCGATGCTCTTCTGGATCCTCCGGGACGACACCCGAATCGTCCAGGCTCAATGAGCTAATCCAGAGCCCAACCGCCTCCGGAACTCGGCGTGCTAGAGCTGGGCCCGGTAGCGCGCTGCCTCGACCGTGTTCTTCAGGAGCCATACGTCCGTGATCGGCCCCACGCCCCCCGGAACGGGCGAAATCGCCTCGGCCTTCGCGGCGACGCTCTCGAAGTCGAGGTCGCCGACGAGCCGGGTCTTGCCGGTCTCCTCGTCCTTCAGCGGGTTGATGCCGACGTCGATCGCGATCACGCCCTCCTTGACCATTTCCCCATCGACCAGCCCGGGGACGCCAGCCGCGACGATGATGATGTCGGCCGCGAGCGTGTGCTCAGCCAGGCGTCCTGCCGCGGACGTGTGGTGGTGGCACGAGATCACGGTGGCTCCGCGGGCAAGGCCGAGCCAGAGAGCGGGCTTCCCGACGTTGTTGGAGCGGCCCACCAGCACGAGGTCGAGGCCGTTGTAGAACGTCCCGGGATCTCGGCCCGACTCCGTGACGTAGCGATCGAGCATGTAGAAGACGGAGGCCGGAGTCGACGGCGTAAAGCGTGGCTCGCCGAGCGCGAGCAGGCCGGCGTTCACCGGGTGGACGGCCTCCACGTCCTTCAGGGGATCGAGCATCTGGTAGAGCTGCGCCTCGGAGACCTGCGGTGGGAGCGGCCGCAGGATCAGGATCCCCGAAACGCGGGGATCCGCATTCAACTTGCCGACGACAGCGAGCGCCTCCGCCTGCTCGACGTCGAGGCCGAGCGGCTCCGACGTGTAGTGGCAGCCGAGCTCCTCGGCCAGCCGGCGAACGCGCCGCTCGTAGGCCGCGGCCGCGTAGTCGTCACCAACGAGGACGGTGGCGAGACCGGGCCGGATGCCGAGCGAGGTGAGGGACCGGAAGTCCTGCTCCACGTCCTCGCGCAGCTCCGCGGCAAACGCCTCGCCGTCGATGACGTGGGCACGAACCATGCTCTCCGAGCTCACGGCGAAACCGTACACCGCTTCGCAATCGTTGCCCGGAGTAGCGCGCTTAGGCGGTAGCGGCCAACGCCTCCTCGGCCGCAGCGGAGGCGTCCACGGCGTGGCGGCGAGCCTGGATGACGCGCTCATCGTCGTCGCGCCCGAGGTTCGCGGCCACGAGGTTCGCCGTGGCCCTCGCCGCCGCCTCTGCGAAGAGCGCCGCCGACACGGCGTCGTCCTTCAGATTCGGATTCCCGTTCTCCGCCAAGGCCGCGGCCAAATCGGCGACCTTGGCAGCTGCCGCTGCGATCTCGAGCGGGACCGCGGTCGCCCGCTCGGTGGCCTGGGCGATGGCCTGGTCGCGTCGCTCCTGCTCGTCTTTGGGGAGCCGGATCGCGGCGAGATACTCGGCAAAGGCATCCGCGTCCGCCTGAGCGAGCTGCGCGACCCGTTCGCGAAGGGCGTCAGCTTCCGTGGCGACCGACTTCCAGCCGTCCCAATGCTTGCGGGAGAAACGGGCACCCATGCCTACGAGGCCTGCCGCCATGGCCGTCACGACTGCGGCCACAGCGCCGCCGCCGGGCGCAGGCTCTTCGGCCGCAATCTGATCCAGGAACGCCGAGACAGACTGATCGAGCACTAGAAGAGTCCGACCGTGCGACCGTTCTCGTCGATGTCGACGTTGAACGCGGCCGGAGTCTTGCCGAGCCCGGGCATCGTCTGCATATCCCCGCAAAGCGGCACGAGCCAGCCCGCGCCGGTGTAGGCCCGGATGTCGCGAACCGGAACCGTGAAGCCGGTGGGCGCGCCGAGGAGCGTCGGGTCGTGGGACAGCGACAGGTGCGTCTTCGCCATGCAGACGGGCAGGTTGTCGAACCCTTGCTCGGTGAACGCCTTGAGCTTTTCCTGCGCGGCCGGCAGGAAGGCGACGCCGTCTGCGCCGTAGACGCGTTTGCAGATCGCCTCGATCTTCTGGGCGATGGGAGCCTCGAGCGGGTAGATGAAATCGAACTTCGCCGGCGACTCGGACGCGTCGACAACTGCCTCGGCCAGCGCTGCCGCCCCCTCGCCGCCCCGCTCGAACGCCTCGTTCAGCTCGGCCGCGTGGGCGCCGGAGTCGAGCGCCAGCTTCCGTAGCGTTTCGACCTCCTCGTCGGAGTCGCCCGGGAAGCGGTTGACGGCGACGACAGCGTTCAGGCCGAACTCCTTGACGATCCCGAGGTGGCGCTGCAAGTTCGCCGCACCCTTCTCGAGCGCGTCCAGGCCGCCGTCGATGTCGCCGCCGTGGTGCTTGAGCGCGCGCACCGTCGCGACCAGCACGACCGCGCTGGGCGAAAGGCCGCCGATCCGGCAGACGATGTCCAGGAACTTCTCCATGCCCATGTCGGAGCCGAAGCCACTCTCGGTGACGACGAAGTCGCCGAGCTTCAGCCCGACGAGATCCGCGACGAGCGAGCTGTTCCCGTGGGCGATGTTGGCAAAGGGCCCGCAGTGGATAAAGGCGGGCTGATGCTCGAGCGTCTGGACGAGGTTCGGCTTGAGCGCGTCCTTCAGGAGGACCGTCATCGCACCCGCGGCCCTGATCTGCTCGGCGGTCACGGGCTCCCCGTCCCAGGTGTAGGCGACGGTGATCGCCCCGAGGCGCAGGCGGAGGTCGTGGAGATCGCGCGCGACGGCCACGATCGCCATCACCTCGGAAGCCGCCGTGATGTCGAAGCCGGTCTCCCGCACGTAGCCGTTCGTCCGGCCGCCGAGCCCGACCACGATCTGGCGGAGCGCACGGTCGTTGATGTCGACACAGCGCCTCCAGCTCACGGTCAGCGGATCGATCCCGGCTTCGTTTCCGTGCAGGAGATGAGCCTCGAGCATGGCCGCAAGCAGGTTGTTGGCAGCGGAGATCGCATGGAGGTCGCCTGTGAAGTGGAGGTTCAGGTCCTCCATCGGGACGACCTGTGCGTAGCCGCCGCCCGCGGCTCCGCCCTTGATCCCGAAAACCGGGCCGACGGACGCCTCGCGCAGGCAGAGCACCGGGTCCCTGCCGATGTGGCCTAAGCCCTGGGTCAACGAGACGGACGTCGTCGTCTTGCCCTCGCCTGCCTTGGTGGGGGTGATCGCAGTTACGCAGACGAGCTTGGCGTCGGCCTTATCCTGCAGGCGTTCGACGACCGAGAGGTCGACCTTCGCCTTGTACTTCCCGTAGAGATCGAACTCGTCGTCGTTCAGGTCGGCCCGCTCGGCGATCTCGCTGATCGGGCGAAGCTCCGCCTCCTGTGCGATCTCGAGGCTCGACGGCATCTGCGTCGCCATGCTGGTCTCCTTCCTAGTGAGACACGGCCGCGGCCGCCAGCTCGGAGACCATCGTGTCAGTGTAGAAGCGCTCGACGGCGAACGGCTGGATCAGCTCCGGCGGCTTGCCGGTCGCGACGAGCTCCGCCATCGTCACGCCCACGATCGGCGCCGCCTTGAAGCCGTAGGTGCCCCAGCCCGTGGAGATGTGGAAGTTGTCGACCTCGGTCTTCCCGAGGATGGGGCTGTAGTCTGGGGAGAGATCGCAGAGGCCCGTCCACGCACGCAGGATCTTGGTTCGCTCGAGCTGCGGGAAGAGCTCGAGCACATGGCGCGCCGAGTACTCGAGGAAGCTGAAGGTTCCGATGCCCTTGTAGGTCGAGTAGGGCTCGATCTCGGCGCCGATCAGGAACTCGCCGCGGTCTGTCTGCGACACGTAGACGTGCATCTGCGACGAGACGATGACCACGTCGAGGAACGGCTTCACGGGCTCGGTCACGAAGGCCTGCAGGATGTGGGTGGTGATTGGGAGCGGCACGTCGGCCATGTCGGCGATCAGCGTCGACCAGCCCGCCGTCGCCGAGACGACTTGGTCGCAGGAGACGAAGCCGCGATTCGTGTCGACGCCGATCGCGCGCCCGCCTCGCATCTCGATGTCCGTCACCTCGGTGTACGGGTGAATCTCGACGCCGTGCCGGTCCGCTCCCCTCGCATAGCCCCAGACGACCGCGTCGTGTCGGATGATTCCGCCCGGCGGATGGTAGAGAGCCGCAACGACCGGCCAGGTGGGCCGGTCGGACAGATCCATCTCGGGGCAGAGCTTCGCGATCTCGTCCGGGTAGATGACCTGGCTGTCGATGTCGAGGAGCTGGTTCACCTCGGCCCGCTCGGTGGCCGTGATGATCCCGCGGTCCGAGTGGGCCAGAGTCAGGTGCCCCTGCTGGGAGAAGAGCATGTTGAAGTCGAGCTCGGCCGAGAGGCCCTCGTAGAGCTTCACGCTCTCCTTGTAGAACCGGGCTCCCTCGGGGGTCCTGTAGTTGCACCGGATGATCGTCGTGTTCCGCCCCGCCGCGCCGGAGCCGATGTAGCTCTTCTCGAGCACGGCGACGTTCGTCACCCCCTGCTCCTTGGCGAGGTAGTACGCGGTCGCGAGCCCGTGGGCTCCGCCGCCCACGATGATGACGTCGTAGTGGCGCTTGAGCTCGCCGCGGCGCCGCCACATGCGCTTCTCGAAGAAGATGTCCTTCACGCGCTCGGCCCGCCTCCGAGCGGGTGGGCGGCGTCGACGACCGCTTCCCAGCCGTAGTGGCCGTACTCCTGCGGAATCACGATCAGATAACGCTCGTCGCCGGGTCTTGCGATCAAGGCGCGGACATGTGCGAGCGCGCCGATCACGGGCAGGTCGTCAAGATCGAGCTCGGTGAGCCGACGCATTACGGTGCTCGCGCCGGACCCGTCGACCTCGATCGCGCCCCACGCAGCGCTCGTGTCCAGGAAGCCCTCGCGGGGCGCGCCGGCGCCGGCTCGGTAGCCGGCGACGAGCGTCTGGCCCTTGCCGGTCGGCGGGAGAACTCCGTACTCTCCATCCCCGAACTCGATGTCGAGCGAGCCGTCTCCCTCCTCGACCCGGTAGGAGGCAGTTACGTCCCGGATCGCGATCCGGTGTCGATCCTGGCCGGGCACGTGCGTCGCGACGAGCCAGCCGTCGCGCTCCTCGAACACGGCGCCGGCCTCGGTCAGGCGCCTGTGCATGGGCGACTTCAGGACCGGATGAAACCGGTCCGAACGCTCGGCCTTGTCAATCGAGATGAAGTCGAGCGTCGTCATGATCTGAGGTGTTCTCCATCGGGGTCGAAGAAGGGCCGGAGCCGGACGGACGCCTCCTCGAGCCTGTCCTCCACCTTGATCTGGATCCGGGCGCCGTCCTCGGCAAGCTCCGGCGGCACCCAGCCCATCCCGATGGACTTGCCCAGCTGCTTGCTTCGCCGCGAGCTCGTCACCCGCCCGATCGACGTGCCCTCGCGCACGATCTGGCCGCCCTCGGCCGGGACGACGCCGTTCGCCATCTCGAACCCGACGAGCTGCGACCGGAAGCCGCGCTCCTGCACGTGCTCGAGCGCCCACTTGCCGACGAAGTCCTCCTTGTCCCACTTGACGATCCAGGGCATGCCCGCCTCCAGCACGTTCGACTCGGAGTCGGTGTCCTGGCCGATCAGGACGTGCATCTTCTCCAGGCGGAGGATCCGCTGCGGCTCGAGCCCGAAGGGGTGAATATCCCATTCCGCCCCGTGCTCGAGGATCGTGTCCCAGAGGTGCTCGCCGTAGGGGCTTGCGAAATGGAGCTCGTAGCCGAGCTCGCCCACGAACCCGATCCGGAGGATGAGACAGGGGACGCCGGCGATGCAGGCGTGCTTCGCATCGAGGTACTTGACGCCCTCGTTCGAGACGTCGAGGTCCGTGAGGCGCTCCATCAGCTTCCGTGCATTCGGGCCTGCGACGTTGACCGCCGCGAGCGCGCCGGTCAGGTTCACGATCTCGACGTCGAGGTGCCAGATCGCGTTCCACCACTCGAACCACTCGATGACGCCCTCGGCACCGGTTGACGTGGTGGTGACGTAGAAGTCTTCTTCGGACAGGCGTCCGACGGTGCCGTCGTCCATGATCCGTCCCGCATCTGTGCCGAGCACTGCGTAGCGGATCCGCCCCGGCTTCATGTCTGCGAACTTGTTCGGATAGATGCGCTCGAGGAAGTCGGCCGCGTCAGGTCCGCGGACGATGAGCTTGCCAAGGGTCGAGACGTCGATGACGCCGAGCGAGTCGTGGACGGCTTTGGCCTCGTCACCCGCGTCGCCGTAGGAGTGGGGGCGTTTCCAGGCGCCGGTCCACATCATCGTCGCGCCCAGATCCTTGTGGCGGTGGTGCATCGATGTCTGCTTTTCGGGCTCGTGCGGGCGGCCGGCGAGCAGGCCGAGCTCGATGGGCGCCCACGGAGGCCGCGCCGTCGTCGTCCCGATTGTCGCCTCGTCCGTCTCGTTCTCGCGCGCATAGAGGCGGATCGAGGGGAGGTGGCAGAGCTTTCCCTGGCAGGGGCCCATCGTCACCGTCGTGTAGCGCTTCGCGAGCTCGATGGAGTCGAACCCTTCCGCGATCGCGCGCTTGACGTCCTTGTCGGTCACGTCCTCGCAGATGCAGACGAAGCATTTCCCTTTCGAGCCGGCGCCGTTGTAGGTCGCCGCAGGAACGACGGCGGAACCGGTGTCGCCCGCTACGGCGCCGACCGCCTCGATGTTCTCCGGCAGATCGGTGGGGACGAAGATGCCCCGGCTTGGGTCGTACTCGACCCGCGCGCCCGCCTGCGAGAGGAGGGAGTAGGCGGGCTGTCGTCCGCCCGAGACTACGAGCAGGTCGCAGTCGACAGGGCGGCCGTCGAGCTCCACGCCCCGCACCTGGCCGAAGCTGCCACTTGCCACGATCTGCCGCACCCGTTGCTCGCGCAGGTCGATCACCTCGGCCACCTCGGTTCCGGCTCGCTCCAGATCACCGACCACCGAGAGCGCTCGCTCGTCGGCGGCGATCACGACGGCGCGATCACCGGGCCTCAGTGACCAGAGGTTCACGAGCCGCCTAACGCCGCCCGGGAGCATCACGCCGACGAGGTCGTTTCCCGGGAAGATCAATGGCTGCTCGAGTGCTCCGGTCGCAACGACAATCTGCTCCGCGCGGAAGCGGTAGAGGATGCGGCCGGCGTCGACCGGGACGAGGCCACCCTCGAAGATCCCGACCGCGCGTGCAGGCGCGAGCACCTCGAAGCCCTCGTCCGAGCCGTAGATGTGGTCGGGGCCCTCGTCGACGACCACGACATGCTCTCCTCGCGCCGAGGCCTCCCGGGCGGCCTGCATGCCCGCCCGCCCGCCGCCGATCACGAGCACCCCGGCTCGTCGGTGCTCGACGTCGTAGCGATGTTGGCGGTCCGAGTGCTTGTCGATCTTCCCGAGGCCTGCCACGCTCCGGAGGAACTTCTCGTAGAGGGGCCAGGCACGCCGGGGTCGGATCATCGTCCTGTAGTAGAAGCCCACCGGCGTGAAGGGGCCGCCAAACTTGTCCGTGGCCGAGAGGAGATCGCGCTCCAGCGAGCCGAGGACGTTCTGGGCCTCGACCCGCATCCCGCTTCGAACCGGCTCGGTGCACACACGGATATTTGGAGCACCGTCCACCTGCATCATGCAGTTGGCGCAGGATCCGGAGCAGCACAGGAGCCCGCGTGGGCGGTGGTACTTGAAGCTTCGCGAGAAGATGCGCCGGCCGGAAGCGAAGAGGGCCGAGCCGATCGTGTCCCCCGCGAGGGCCTCGACGGGCTTGCCGTC
>JBBQXP010000044.1:0-21963 GCA_038209555.1 Gaiellales bacterium | reverse complement strand
CAGACCCGGTCTACTCGCGCTACCGCCGGCGCGAGGACATGAGCCTGGACGAGTCCTACTTCCCGATCGTCTGGACGAAAGACGGCCGTCGCACTCCCTGGCTCGACGCCGAGGTCAGCCGGGCGGCCTGACGCCGAGCTCCGCGAGGACCTCTTCGGTGTGCTGCCCGAGGGCCGGCACGTTTCCCGGCTCCGGCCGGACACCGTCGACCAGGAATGGCACCCCGATCGTGGGGATGCTGCCGACGGGCGAGCCGACTTCCGCCACGAGCCTGTTGTGGGCGAGCTGGGGGTGCGCCATCACCTCGGCGACGCTGTTCACGCGCCCGCACGGAATGCGCGCCGCTTCGAGCAGCTCGATCCACTGGCCGGCGGGTCGCGCAGCGAACGCACGCTCGAGGGCCGGCTCTAGGTCCCCTCGGTTCGCAACCCGCCCCTCGTTCGTCGCATAGCGCTCCTCCTCGAGGAGCTCGGGGAGACCGAGAACCTCCAAGCAGAGGGCGTTCCAGTGCTCGGGCGCGAGCACCGCGAAGCCGAAGAGCTCGCCGTCCCGGGCCGGATAGGGGCCGTACGGGCAGAAATGCGGGTGCCGGAGCCCCGTGCGGGCGGGCTCCTCCCCATGGTGCCACCAGAGGTGCGGGAAGTACCCGAGCCAGTCGACCGTCGTGTCGAAGAGCGAAACCGAGATCCTCTTCCCCTCGCCGGTCGCCCCCCGCCGCACGAGCGCGGCGAGTGTCGCTACCGCCGCATAGCTCGCCGCGCCTACGTCGCACACTGAGATACCGACCCGCGCAGGCGCCTCCGGTGTGCCGGTGACCGCGATCAGCCCGGTCTCTCCTTGCATGACCAGGTCGTAGGCGTTCTTTCCCGCATAGGGGCCATCTGGCCCGTAGCCGGAGATCTCGGTGTAGACCACGTCAGGGCGGAGAGCCCGGACGCTCGTCTCGTCCAGCAAGACCCGCTCGGCCCAGCCCGGCGTGAAGTTCTGCAGGAACACGTCTGCAGTCGCAACGAGCGCTTCGACCGCCGGGCGCGCCGCCGGGTCCTTTAGGTCGAGTACGACGCTTCTCTTGCCGCGGTTGACCCAGACGAAGCCGCTCGAGAGGCCGTTCGCGGCCGTGTCCCACCCGCGCGTGACGTCGCCGCTCCCGGGCCGCTCGACCTTGACCACGTCCGCTCCCAGGTCGGCGAGGAGCCGCGTCGCAAGCGGCCCGGCGAGCCCGTTCTCGCAGGCGACGACGCGGATGCCGGTGAGCGGCGGCACCCGCGCATCGTACGGTTACCCCTCGACGAGTCCGACCATGTGCCCCTCGGGATCGGCGAAGAGGGCCATGGTCACCATGTCCATCTCGGTGCGCGGCATGATCGTCCTGCCGCCCATCCCTTCCGCCTTCTCGAGGGCGGTGTTGATGTCCGGGACCGACACGTAGAACGTCACGTGGCCGTTACCACCATCGGGAACCTCGCCGACGCCGCCGTTGATGCCGTCGCCGCCGTTGTCAACCATGCCGTAATTCATCGGGTTGTCCGCATTGATCTTCCAGTCGAAGAGGTCGCCGTAGAACTTCTGCAGCTTGGCGCCGTCCTTCCCACTGACTTCGAAGTGCACGACCGGGTTGCCCATGTAGTTCCTCCTTCTTGACGTGTGGGGTGATCATCTCCCCTTCGCTTGTTCGCGCGAAGGAAATCTCAAACGGATGCTGCGACCGCCTCGGCGAGCATGGGCAGGAAGCGGTCCCAGCCCTGGCCGTGGATCTCCCGCTCAGCCGGAGGCAGGTCCCGGTGGGTCAGGCGGACGATCGTCGCGTCGCCGTCCGGTACGAGGTCGATCTCGACCGTCGAGCTGCCGGGGGGGACGCTGTGGCCTTCGCCCTCCCAGCCCCAGGTGAACGCGACACGGCTGTAAGGGACGACCTCGATGTACTCGCCGCGGGCAACGTGCTCGCCACCCACCGTCACCCGGTAGACCCCTCCGGGCCTCGGGTCGAGCGTCGCCTCGGTTGCCTTCCAGCGAACCATCCGTTCGGGGTCGGTGAAGTAGGGAAACACCGTCTCGGGGCTCGCTTCGACGCGAATCTCCCGCTGCACTACATCGGTTCTAGTTTCGGGGGTTGCCACGGATCGTTCTCCTCTCATCGGATTCGACAGCGTTCTTCAGCGCCAGCAAGCTCTCGTCCCAGAAGGACTCCAGGTAGGCCCGAACCTCGCCGAACGCCTCCGGGCGCGCCCGGTACAGACGCCGGGTGCCTTCGCGGCGCTCCTGCAGCAAGCCCGCGTTCCGCAGGACCGTCAGGTGCTGCGAGATGGCCGGCCGCGTGACGTCGAAGCGCGCCGCGATCTCTCCCGCGGTGAGCTCGCCACCGCTCACCAGGCGCAGGATCTCCCGGCGGCGCGGCTCGGCGATGGCCTTCAGGACTGCTTCCATGGCTCGCTAGTTAAGCAGTCTCTAACGTAAGAGTCAACTAACGGATGGATTAGCGTTCAGCCTCTGGCCGTTTCTGGTAGACGAGAGCCACCGACCAAGGGAGGACCGATGGCACAGCTGACGGAGAAGGCTCGGCAAAGGCTGAGCGACCCCAATTTCGGCTACCTGGCGACGATCAACGAGGGCGGTTCGCCGCAGGTTTCCCCGGTCTGGGTGGACGTCGAGGGCGACCAGATCCTCTTCAACACGGCCAAGGGGCGCGTCAAGGAGAAGAACCTGCGCCGCGACCCGCGCGTCGCGATCTCGATCGCCGACAAGGACAACCAGTACGACAAGGTCGACATCCGAGGTCGCGTGGTGGACTGGGTCGAGGGAGACGAGGCGTTCTCCCACATCGACAAGATGGCCAAGAAGTACATGGGCGAGGACAAGTACCCCTGGCTCCAGCCCGGCGAGGAGCGGGTGATCGCGAAGATCGAGCCGGAAAAGATCAGCGAGATGGGTTGAGCCTCCTCTATCTCGCGCGCCAGGAGGTCGCCGGCCTCCTACCCGACATCCCGGTGCAGCTTGACCTCGTCGAGGAGACCTACGCGGCGCTGGCTGCAGGACGCGTCGAGCTGCCCCCGAAGCCGGGCGTGCATCCGCGGGAGAACTCGTTCATCCACGCGATGCCCGCCTACCTCAGAGACCAGGACGTGGCGGCGCTCAAGTGGGTCTCTGGATACCCCGCGAACAAGGCTCGAGGACTGCCCTACATCTCGGGGCTCCTGGTCCTGAACGACGCGGAGACCGGGCTGCCCATCGCAGTCATGGACGCGGCCGAGATCACGGCCGCCCGCACCGCCGCCGCCAGCGGCGTCTGCGTCCGCCGGTGGGCGCCGGAGGGGTGGTCGACGGCGGCGATCCTGGGCTGCGGCGAGCAGGGAAGGTTCCACGCGCGACTCCTGAACGAGCTGAATCCTGACGTCACGATTCGCGCCTTCGACCCGCACCCGGAGCGAAGCGCCTCGCTCGAGGGCCGGATCGAGCAGGTGCCCGACGTCGCGGCGGCTGTCCAGGGCGCGGAGGTGGTGGTGAGCGCGGCGCCGATCGTCGAGAAGCCGGAGCCGACCATCTCGACGGACTGGCTGGCCGAGCGCTACCTGGTCCTCCCGATCGACTTCGACGCTCTCTTCCAGCCCGGCCCCATCGAAGCCGCGGGGCTCTTCCTCGTCGACGACGTCGGTCAGTTCGAGTACTACCGGAGCCTGGGCCACTTTCAGGACTGGCCTGACCCAGGAGGCAGCGTCGGCAGCGCTCTCGCGTCAGATGGCTCACCGGCCCGCGTCGCGTGCGTCAACCTCGGGATCGGAGCGCTGGACGCCGCGTTCGGCAAGATCGTCTACGACCGCGCGCGCGAGGAAGGCACCGGGACAGACCTCCCGCTCTGACTTGTCGACCGCTCTGCTCGCCCAACTCGAGGAAGCCCTGGTCGAGGACGCCGACGAGAGCCTCCCGACCGCTCTCGTCGTTCTCGCCTCGCTCGCGGGCAGGGAGATCCCGCTCGAGGAATCCGAGCTACACGGCGCCGCCCGGCGGGCGCTCCTTCTTCTCGCCGCGGGGGGCGACCCGGAGCGTGGCCTCGATCTGAACGGCCGCGCGGTCGGATCGCTCGCGGACGACCTTCGTACCGTCGACCGCCAGCTCACGCTCGAGCGTGGGATCGGCGAGCTGAAAGTCCAGGCACGGGACCTGCCTCACGTGCTCGAGGCCGTAAAGGCACTGGGCGCCACGCCCGATGTGGCGTGGCGCGCCTATGCCTGTTCCCTGCTCGCCGAAGAACTCGCCGGCGACTAGGGAGCCGCTGGCCCCGCTCCGGTCGGGGCATCGGGCGGCGACCCTGGATGTTGCCGCTCCCGCTCCGTGACGCCGTACCCTTCCGTCTCCGGGTGGCCGTGCTGTCCAAGGGTCAGCGCGAATTCCTCTTCCGGCGAGAGCACGAGTCGATGTCGGCCGGCGATCGCGAAGTAGGCGATCGCGATCGCGTAGAAGATCGCGACGCCGACGACGCCCGGACGATAGTCGTCCCGCCAGAAAAGAGCAGCGAGCGAGATGAGGGCAATGATCGCGGCGATGATCGCGCCCCATTCGCCCACCGGGCTGCGGTACGGCCGTTCGATGTTGGGCAGCCTCCGTCGCAGCAGGACGAACGACACCATCTGCATGAAGTACGAGATGACTGCCCCGAACACAGCCATAGAGAGGAGCGCGGCGCTCAAGTTCCCGCTGAACCAATTCTGCTTCCCGGCTTCGTACAGCAGGTAGGCCAGCCCGTAGCCGATCACTGCGCCGAGGAGAAGGGCTGTTTGCGGCGTGTTCCGCTTTCCGTGAGTGACCGAGAGGAAGTGTGGGTAATAACCGGCTCTGGAGAGCGAGAAAATGTTTCGGCCGTACGCATAAATGATCGTGTGGAAGCTCGCCACGAGGCCCGCGACCGCAACCAGCCCAAGGATCGAGGCGGACGTGCCGCTGCCGAAGATCGTCTTGAGACCATCCAAAAGCGGTTCTCCCGAACCGCGCAGGCCCTCCGCGCCGGGTGCGATGCCAGTGTTCAAGAAGAGGACCAGGAAGGCGAGCACGACGAGAGTCACGAGCCCGTACATCGTCCCGCGAGGGATGTCCCGCTTGGGGTCGTGCGACTCCTCGGCCGCGAGCGGCAGCTCCTCGATTGCCAAGTAGAACCAGATCGCGAAGGGGAGCGCGAGGAAGACGCCATCCCAGCCGAACGGGAACCACTTCGAGCCACCTTGCTCAGGCGTGATGTTGAGGGCATTGGCGTTGAAGTCGAACTTCGTCAGGGCGCCGATGAAGAAGACAATGAGGATGGCGATGGCCGCGACGCAGATGATGACGGTGAAGCGGAAGGCCAGCTCCACGCCGACGAGATTCAGCACGATGAAGACTGCGTAGAAGATGAGCCACCAGATCGGCTGCGAGACGTTCACGCCGGTGAGGTCGTCGAAGATCGTTTGCATATAGCTGCCGATGAACGTGACTACGACGGCCGGCGTAACGACGTACTCAATCGTCTCCGCTACACCAGTCGTGAAGCCGCCCCACGGGCCCATCGCCGACCGTCCGAACGAGTACGCGCCGCCGGTGTGGGGCAGCGCGGGGGACATCTCGGCGATCGAGTAACACAACCCGAAGTACATTACGGTGATGATCAGGGTGGCGACCAACAGGCCGCCGAAGCCTCCAGCATCGAGGCCGAGGTTCCACCCGGAAAAGTCACCCGAGATGACGGCCGCAACGCCAAGGGCCCACAAAGACCAGACGCCCGCGTGCCGTCTTAAGCGCCGCTTATCGAAGTACTCGGTTCCGGCTTCCCGGTACGTGACACCCCTGGGAGTCGCTTGTTCAGCCACCGTTTCCTCCTGCCGTCCCCCTGTTGGACTTGCGATTGAAACCGACTTGCCGGATGGCGTCAAGCTTCAGCACCCCAGCCGCGCCGTGTTATGACTGCCCGTTACAGATGCTGAGCCTCGGCGATTTGCAGTCAGAGATCGAAAGCGGCGCTGTCGACACGGTGATCGTCGCATTCACCGACATGCAGGGCCGCCTGATGGGCAAGCGCCTCATGGGCGAGTTCTTCCTCGAGGCGAACGTGGCGGAGCACGGGGTCGAGGGCTGCGACTACCTGCTCGCGCTCGACATGGAGATGGATCCGAAGCCCGGCTACCAGATCGCGAGCTGGGAGCGCGGCTACGGCGACTTCGGGCTCGTCCCCGACATGGCCACGCTTCGCCGGACACCCTGGCTCGAAGCGACGGCGCTCGTCCTCTGCGACGTCGTCTGGCACGACGGTACGCCGGTGGCCCCGTCGCCGCGCCAGGTCCTGAAGCGCCAGTTCGACCGCGCGGCGATGCTCGGCTTCACGCCGATGTTCGGCTCCGAGCTCGAGTTCTATCTCCTGCAGGAGACCTACGCGGAGGCGCACGCCAAGCACTACCTCGATCTGACTCCATCGGTCCCGTACATCCTCGACTACCACATCCTGGCGTCCACCTACGACGAGCCATTCATCCGCCAGGTGCGGAACGCGATGCAGGGCGCCGGCATGCGCGTGGAGACCTCGAAGGGCGAGGCCTGGCCCGGCCAGCACGAGATCAACTTCCGCTATGCGGACGCACTGACGATGGCCGACAACCACACGATCTACAAGAACGGCGCCAAGGAGATTGCCTTCGAGAACGGCTGCTCGGTCACCTTCATGGCGAAGCCGGATCACACCTGGATCGGGAACTCCTGCCACATCCACTCGAGCCTCTGGCGCGGCGACGAGAGCGCTTTCGAAGGCGAGTCGGACACGTTCAAGCACTACCTCGCGGGGCAGATCGCCTGCCTCAAGGAGCTGGCCATGTTCGTGGCCCCGACGATCAACTCGTACAAGCGGTTCGCCGCCGGAAGCTGGGCGCCGACCACGCTCGCCTGGGGCCATGACAACCGCACCTGTGGCTTCCGGATCGTCGGGCATGGGCCCGCGATGCGGACCGAGACGCGGATCCCCGGCGGCGACGCCAATCCGTACCTGGCGTTCGCCGCGCTCCTCGCTGCCGGTCTCTACGGGATCGAGAACGAGCTCGAGCTGTCGCCTCCCCTGGAGGGAAACGCCTACGAGTCGGACGCCGAGCGGTTCCCCCGCTCGCTGCATGAGGCCGTCGAGGCGCTCGAGGCCGGCACGATGGCCCGCGCCGCCTTCGGCGACGACGTCATCGACCACTACCTGAACTACGCGAGGACGGAGCAGCGGCTCTTCGACCAGGTCGTGACGAACTACGAGCGCGAACGACTCTATGAACGCGGCTAGCGAATCGATGAAGCCGCTGATCGGGATCACGACCTATCTGACCCCGGCCCGGTTCGGCCACTGGGAGCTCGATTCGGCGCTCGTACCGGCGGCGTACGTAGAGGCAGTCCAGGCCGCTGGCGGGCGGCCCCTCCTGATTCCTCCCGAGGAGGATGGGATCGACGAGACGCTGGACGCGCTCGACGGGCTGCTCTTCTCGGGCGGCTCCGATCTCGATCCCGACCTCTACGGGCAGGAGGCTCACGGCGAGACGACGGGGATCGCGCCGGACCGCGACCGCGCCGAGCTGGCGCTCCTCACTGCGGCGCTCGAGCGCGACATGCCGGTACTCGCTGTCTGCCGCGGCTCCCAGGTCCTGAACGTCGCGCGTGGAGGCGACCTCGTCCAGCATCTTCCGGACGTCGTCGGGGACGAGAAGCACAAGCACACGGCCGGCGTCTTCTCCGACCACGACGTCGACGTCGAGTCGGAGAGCCGTCTGGGCGAACTCCTAGGCGACCGCGCGCCGGTCAAGTCGCACCACCACCAAGGCTTCGGGAAGCTCGGAGAGGGTCTCCGCAAGACGGCCTGGGCCGAAGACGGGACGATCGAAGGGCTCGAGGACCCGTCGCGGCGATTCGCACTCGGAGTCCTTTGGCATCCGGAGGCCGGCGAGGATTTCGCCCTGTTCGACGCGCTCGTCAAGGAAGCGGGCGAGTACAGGGACCAGAAGCCCACCCGTTGACGAGGCGCGAGCGAGCCCGGCAGCTAGCAGGCGGCAGGCCGCTTCTCAGCGGCGATCTCGCAACGGTGACGTGGCTGACCGGGCTCGCCACGGAGATCGAGTACGGGCCGAGCCCCTTCACGCTGCCACCGCTCGTGATCATCGACTCAGGCGGCTCGCTGCTTGCGGTGGTGAGCGAGGACGAGGCCGGCGGCGTGGGCCAAGGTGTGGAGACACGCGAGTTTGCCGGCTTCGCCGTCGAGGACGTGGATCGATCCGCCCAGGCAACGCGCCTGGCCCGTGAGGCTCTCACAGGTGCCCGTGCCGTCGCGGCAGATGTGGCCTCCTTGCCGGGCGCACTCGTGGTCGCGCTCCTGGGCGACGGCGTCGACATCGTCGATGTTGGCGACGACCTGCGGGCCGCCAGGGCGGTCAAGGACCTCGACGAAGTGGAGGCGATCCGCGCCTCCACGAGCATCGCTGATGCCGGCCAGAAAGCAGCCCGCGAAGCGGCTGGTACTGGGCGCACCGAGCTCGACCTGTGGTCGGAGGCACGCACAGCTATGGAGCGCGCCGCCGGAGGACGCGTGCCGCTCCTCGCCGACCTCGTCTCAGGGGAGCGGACTGCGGAGGTCGGCGGGCCGCCTGGGGACCGCGCGCTGTGCGAAGGCGACCTGGTGCTCGTCGACCTGGTGCCGCGCCTCGGCCCCTACTGGTCCGACTCGTGCGCGACAGTGGCCGTGGGCGAAACGCTTCCCGAAGTGCGGCGCGCCCACGATGCGACTCGAGCCGCGCTCGAGCGGGCCGTGGCGATGTGTCGGCCGGGCACCCGCGCGGCCGATGTCGACGCGGCGGCGCGAGAGGCCGTCGCGGAAGCGGGCGGCGCGTATCCGCACCACACCGGCCACGGCGTCGGCACCTCGTTCCACGAGGAGCCCCGCGTGATCCCGGACACCGACCGCGTGCTCGAGGAGGGCATGGTCGTGGCGCTCGAGCCGGGCTCCTACGGCGATCGGTGGGGGCTCCGCGTCGAGCAGGTCCTCCTCGTTACGGACGGGGAGCCGGAGATCCTCTCCGGGCACGACCTTGGCCTTTAGGTCACGTAGCCGAACGCAGTCCAGCCGCCGTCGACGACCAGGAAGTGGCCGGTGACGAAGCTCGAGTCCTCCTCGGACGCCAGAAAGAGGGCGGCCTTGGCGATCTCCTCGGGCTTGCCGAGCCTCTTCATGGGCGTCCGCTCGACGTAGGCGCGCTCGTCGATGAAGCCGTCCTTGATCGCCTTGTCGACGAGCGACGTCCGTGTCACTCCCGGCCCGATTGCGTTCACGCGAATTCCGTGCTCTGCCCACTCGATTGCGAGCACCTCGGTCATCTGGACGACGGCGGCTTTGGCCGCGTTATAGGCGAGGCGCATCGGGAACGCGACCGCAGCGTTCATGGAGGCGATGTTCACGATCGAGCCGCCGTCCGAGTCGACCATGTGCGAGCCGAAGGCCTGGCAGCAGAAGAAGACGCCGGTCGTCATGACGTCGAGCGAGCGGCGCCACTGGTCCTCGGGGAAGTCCAGCGACGGGCCCATGAGAGCGATGCCCGCGTTGTTCACGAGCACCTCGCAGGGGCCGAGGTCGCCCGCGACCCTGCGCGCGGCTTCCTCGACCGACGCCTTCTCCGAGACGTCGCAGGGGTAGGCGCGGGCGTCGGCGCCTGCACCACGGAGCTCTTCGGCGTAGGCCTCCGCAGCCTCGAGGTTCAGCTCGAGAATTGCGGGCCGCGCTCCCTCGCGGACGAACTCGTCGACGATCGCACGGCCGATGCCCTGCGCGGCGCCCGTAACGACGCACACCTTGCCGCCGAGCTTCATGCCTGCTCTCCGGGTCGTTGGAAGAGCTCGAGCGTGATGCCGTCGGGATCGCGCAGGTAGACGCCGATCCCGCCTGCATTGGCGCCCGTGTCCACCGGCACCGGCTCCGAGTAGAACTCGGTTCCGGCCTCACGCAACCGGGTGCCCAGCGCGTCGACGTCCGGCACGAGCAGACAGACGTGCGTGATCCCCACGTCCCGCGGCTCGCCCGGCTCTCCCCGAGGCTCGGGCCGGAGGTACTGGAAGAGCTCGAGGCGCGCCGGGTCGCCGGGAAAGGCGAGATGGGCCATGCGGACATGTGCGTCCTCATAGCCCACGATCTGCGCGAGGTACCCGCCCTCCTTCTCCTGCTCCATCAGCACTTCCATGCCGAGCAGGTCGCGATAGAACCCGAGCGACCGGTCGAGGTCACGAACCGTGAGCCCGGTGTGGAGGAGCAAAGGCATCAGAACGTGACCGTGACGCCGCCGTCGACCCTCACGACCTGGCCGGTGAGGTAGGTGTTCTCCTCCGAACAGAGCCAGGCGGCGTGCGCCGCGATCTCGGGCGGCTCGGCGGCCCGTCGTAAGGGGAGCTTTCTGTTCTCGAGGTACACCGTCTTGAACCACTCGGACTCGAGCTCGTCCTGCCCTTCGACCACCGACATCCGCGTGCGCACGAAGCCGGGGGCGAGCGCGTTCACGAGGACACCCTGAGGGCCGAGCTCGATCGCAAGCGTCCGCGTCGCGCCGTTCAGCCCCGCCTTCGAAGCGTCGTACGAGAGCGAGAGCTCTTCCCCGAACTCACCGTGGATGGAGGTGACCGAGAGGATCCGGCCGTATCCCCGCTCGGCCATCCCCCGCCCGCAGCGCTGCGCGAGCACGATCGGCGCGTCGAGGTTGACTGCGAGGACGCGACGATAGGAGTCGAGCGTCATCTCGACCGCGCGTGCCGGCTCGTAGACGCCCGCAACCGAGACGAGCACCTCGACCGGGCCGTTCTCTGCCTCGACCCCGTCGACGAGCGCCGGGAGGCCCTCGGTGTCCACCAGGTCGAACTGGAACTCCGCGCCCTCCTCGCGATCGACCCCGGACACGACGGCGCCCTCGGCGCGAAACCGCTCCGCGACGGCCCGCCCGATCCCGTTGGCTGCCCCGGTGACGAGGGCATGGCGGCCTGCGAGAAGGCTCACCGCAAGTCCTCCAAGACCTCGCCGTAGACGAGCGTGAAGTCCGCGACCCAGTGAAAGGCCTCCACCACCTCGAGCACCGGAAGCAGGTGCACGGGCGCCTGCGCGTTCGGCCGCAGCTCGAGCGTGCCCGGCCCCCGCCATACCTCGTGGACGACGACCTCGGCGAGCGTTCGCGCAGTCAGCTCGCGGACGGCTGCCCCGGAGCCGTCGGTCGCGGGGATGACCTTCAGGTTCACGTTGGTTCGAAAGGCCGCATGCCGCTCGAGATCGTCTGCAGTTCCCGGCGTCTGCTTGTAGGGCGTGGTCGCGGTGAGGACGTCGATCCCATTTCGCCGTAGGCGCCCTACGAGGAGGTCTCCGTCGGGGACGATCTCGATCGTGCCGCTCTTTTTCGGCTGTCCGTAGATCTCGCGCCCGGCCGCTACAGCAGCGTCTGACTCGACGAAGAGAAGGGGCGAGTAGGCCCCCTCGGTGCCGCTCCCAGGGTGCCGCACCGGGATCTGGATCGCCGACTCGCCGTAGTGCCCGAACCAGTCGGCGTCGTGCATGCGGTAGAGGTGGACGAGCACGAGATCCCCGAGCAGCTCGAGCGGGGCGGGAACCATCCGGTCGCCCGCGGCGGTCTCGGTGCGATAGACGACGGTCAGGATTTCGGTGTTCCGCATCCGGAGAGGGAGCCGCGGCACGAGTGGGGCTCCCCAAGGGGTCTCCGAGATGGAGCGCGGGTCGAAGGTCATTGGGCCGTGAACCCTCCGTCGACGACGAGCGACTGGCCGGTCATCCAGGCGGAGTCCTCGCTTGCCAGAAAAACGGCCGGGCCGGTCATGTCGTCCGGTTCGCCGACCCTCCGCAGCGGAATCGTCTGGGCGACCTTCTCGCGCATCGCCGCGAAGTCGCGTCCGATGTAGGCCATGTCCGTCTCGACGACCCCCGGCGAAAGCGCGTTCACCCGCACGCCCTCAGGCCCCAGATCGAGCGCCAGCGACCGGACGAGGCCGAGAGCGGCGTGCTTCGTCGCCGTATAGGTCGCGTAGCCCGGTGCCGAGATGTGCGCGAGTTGGCTCGCGACGAGCACGATCGTGCCCTGCGTCTCCCTGAGATGCGGGATCGCGAACCGGCACACCTGGAACGTGCCGGTCAGGTTCACGTCGACATCGTGGCGCCACTCGTCCTCTGTCGTCTCGTCGAACTGCTCGTTCCGCCGGAGAATGCCCGCCGCGTGGAAGAGGACGTCGAGCCCGCCGTGGCGATCGACGACCGCCTCGACCATCCCGCGCCCAACTTCAGCCGAGGAGGCATCGCCCGGGAAGACGCTGATCGCCGGCACACCTTCGGAGGTCTCCTCCAGAGCGTCGAGACGGCGGCCCGAGACGACCACGAGCGCGCCCTCCTTCGCGAAGCGCCGTGCTACAGCGCGGCCGATCCCGCTGCCGCCACCCGTGACGAGGCAACGCTTGCCCTCGAGGCGACCGCTCACGCTGCGTCCTCGTTCGCCCGGCTCGCAAAGGCTGTCTCGACGTGCTCGAGGTGGGCGGCCATGGCGGCCCCGGCGGCCTCGGCCGACCCGCTCCTGAGGGCCGCCACGATCCTCGCGTGGTCGGCAAGGCTGGTCGCCGCGACTCCGGGAAGACCCACAGTCTTCGTCCGGCCGGCGAGAGCGAGCGCTCCGACGCCGCTCATGATCCTGATCAGAAGGGGGTTCCGAGTCGCTCGCACGATCGCGGCGTGAAGCTCCACGTCGCGGTCAAGCAGCTCCTCTGGATCGTCTCGCGCCGCCTCGCTGTCCTGGAGGATGCGGTCGAGCTCGTCGATCTCGCCGGCGTCGATGCGCGAGGCGGCGAGCCGTGCACACTCCGTCTCGAGCACCATCCTGACCTCGAAGAGGTGTAGGAGCGCCTCGTCCGAGATCGAGATGATGAACTGGAACGGCTCCGCGAGAAGCTCGGGCTCGAGGGAGGAGACGTACGTGCCGTCCCCGTGCCGCGACACGAGGATGTTCATGACGACGAGCGCCCGGATCGCTTCCCGGAGCGTCGAGCGCGAGACGCCGAGCTGGCGGGCGAGCTCGCGCTCAGCGGGAAGGCGCTCACCCGGCGCGAGCTCCCTTCCCTGGACGAGATCCTGGATGCGACGCACTGCCTGCTCGGCAGCGGCGCTCCGCTTGATCGCCTGGGTGCTCACCGGCCAACCAGTGCGATCGCCGTCTCGACGGCCTTGCGGCGAAGTTCGGCCACGGCCGTCTCCGAGTACCAGGCGGCATGCGGCGTCAGGACCACGCCGGGCGCGGTCCGCAGCGAGTGGGTCGTGGGCGGAGGCTCCTCCTCGAGTACGTCGATGCCGGCACCACGGAGTCGACCGGAAGCGAGAGCCCCCGCCAGCGCGACCTCGTCGACGAGCCCGCCGCGGGCCGCGTTCAGGACGATTGCGCCCTCGGGAAGCAGCTCGAGCTGCTCCCGCCCGATAAGGCCACGCGTTGCCTCGGTCAGGGGCACATGGAGGGAGAGAACGTCCGAGCGTCCCAGGAGGTCCTCGAGGGCCAGGGGCTCGACACCCTGCTCCCGCATCTCGTGCGGCTCGACTGCAGGGTCGTGCGCGGCGAGGCGCATGCCGAAGGCACTCGCTCGCAGGGCTACGGCCCTCGCGATTTGACCGAACCCGACGAGGCCGAGCCGGAGGTCGCCCACCCGCCGTGTGGGTTTAGCGGCGGACCAATCCCACCCTCCCGCCCGTGTCTGAACCGCCAGCTCGACGACCCGCCGCTCGACGGCGAGGAGCAAGGCGATCGTGTGCTCGGCCACCTCCTCGATGCAGTAGTCCGGCACGCGGCCGACCGCGATCCCGCGAGCTTGAGCGACCTCCACCGCGATGTTGTCGACTCCGACCCCGTAGCGGACGATTGCAACGAGACCGTTTGCGTCGGAGAGGGCGCGGGCCCCGATCGGGGCGAACTGCACCAGCAGGGCATCGGGCCTGTGGCGCCCGAGCGCCTCGGCGACGTCCTCCTCCGTGCGGCAGTCTGCCACGACGAGCTCCCAGCCGGCCTGCTCGGCCAGCTCCCGCTCCACACGGGCGCCGTCGCCGAAATTCTGATCAGAGATGAGGATCCGCATCGGCGAAAGGCCCGACCACCTGCCCCTGCGACGCTAAACGGCTGCTCGTGCGGCCGTCAAGTGCGGCCTACGAGCGCGGTTTGACAGCCTTCCGCCAAGGGGCTTAGGGTCGCCGTATTGGTTTGACCAGTCGATCCCGTTGCTATCTGGAGGTCCGAACGTGAATCAGTTCGAGCGGCCACTCTCACGACGTCAGCTTCTGCGCTACACGGCGGGAGGCCTTGCCGCGGCAGGCTTCGCCCCTCTTGTCGCCGCCTGTGGGGGCGACAAGGAGAGCGCGGGGACCGGGGACACCGGCACGGGCGCGGCGAAGCCCGGCAACCTCAAGATGTGGTGGTGGGGCGAACAGGAAGCCGTCGGGATCAAGAAGTGGGTCGACGACACCGTCGCCAAGTTCAAGGAGCAGCAGGGGTCGACGGTCAAGGCGACCCTCCTCGACACGGACGCCGTCATCCCCCAGTTCACCGAGGCGGCGGCCGCCGGCAACGTGCCGGACATCCAGTTCCTCTTCAATGGGATCTACCACATGGAGAACGTGTGGCTCGGCTATCTCGACCCGTTGAACGATCTCGTCGACGCCAAGGTGCTCGAGAACTCGAACGCGACGCAGCTCTCCGTGTTCGAGGGCAAGCAGTACCGCGTCGGTTTCTACCCGGTCGGATTCGGGCTCTCGTACAACAAGGACCTCTTCGAGCAGGCCGGTCTCGACCCGGACTCGCCGCCGGAGGACTGGGACAGCTTCGTGGACGCCTGCGACAAGTTGAAGGCCAAGGGCGTCATCCCGATCGGCGGTGGCGTCAAGGACGGGTACCTGGGCGAGTGGTACCTGGTGAACACGCTGACGCAGAACCTCGACTCCGCTCAGGACGCACTCAGCCTCTTCATCGGAGAACTCGACTGGCGTGACCCCAAGTACCACGAGCACTGGGTCAAGCTCGAAGAGCTGAAGAAGGCCGGCTACTTCAACGACGACATCGGCTCGGTCGAGCTCTACCAGGGTATTCAGCTGTACGACACCGGCAAGGCCGCGATGTGCTTCAACACGACTCCGGCGATCCCGAACTCCCAGAAGCAACTCGGCGCCGAGAAGGTCGGCTACATGGTCATGCCGACGTTCGGCACGGGCTCGATGGCCGGGACACCGATCACCGACACGCAGGGCTTCGGAATCCCGTCGAAGGCGGCGGACAAGGCCAATGCCGCGGCGTTCCTCGAGTTCATGCACTCGGACGAGCGCGTCAACGCGATGTGGGAGCTCTCGACTCAGATTCCGGCCAACAAGTCGTTCGACGCGAGTGCGATCGAGGACCCGCTACTCAAGACGATCGACGAGAAGTGGGTCGCTGGAGACACGAACGTCTACATCGCCGACCTCATGCCGACCCTCTTCTGGACTGACGCCATGTTCGTCAACTCGCAGAAGATCCTGAACGGCGAGTCGACCGGGGAGAAGGCGGGCGACGTGGCCGCGGAAGTGACCGCCAAGTGGAAGAAGCAGAACCCTGACCTGCTCGAGAACTACAAGACGTGGGGTACGGATCTGGCCGAGGCGTAGGCCGGTCTCGCACGAGCTCGCATGCTGAGGACCCGTCCATGGGTGCCATACGCCTATCTCGCGCCGGCGGTGGCACTCATCGGGCTCGTCTTCGCCTACCCGGTGGCGCGGGTGATCGACTTCTCGATGCGCCTGATCCGAGGCGACAGCGGCCCCTTTGTCGGAAGGCTCAACTTCGAGCTGGTGCTCGAGGACCCGACCTTCCACGCGGCCCTGAAGCACAGCGCGATCCTTCTCCTGACGGTGCCCGTGCTCGTCGCGATCGCGCTCCTCGTCTCCGTGCTCCTCTACGACCGCGTGCGCGGCTGGCGCGTATACAGGAGCGTCTTCTTCCTGCCCTACATCCTCGCGGTTCCGGTCGTCGGCATCGTCGCCAGCTACATCTTCACGCGGAACGGCGCGCTCAACGACATCCTTCATCAGGTTGGCCTCGAGCGGCTCGCGGTCGACTGGATCGGGAGCTCGCGCTATGCCCTCCTGACCCTCATGATCGTGATCGTCTGGCGCGAGGTCGGCTTCGGGATCATCGTCTTCCTGGCTCGCCTGTTGACCATGAACGAGGAGGCGATCGAAGCTGCGCGAATCGACGGAGCCGGCTGGTGGGCGCGCCTTCGCTACATCATCGTCCCCGAGCTTCGGGGCACGATGGAGTTCTACGCCGTCGTCGCCGGCATCACCATGCTCGCCTGGGTTTTCGCCTACGTCTTCACGCTGACGAAGGGCGGGCCAGGCACCGCGACGACCGTGATCGAGCTCTACATCTACAACCAGGGCCTCCGTAACTCCCTGCCGGGAATGGCATCGGCAGCCGCTGTCATCCTCCTCGCCTTCACCACGGTCCTCATCACGATCCTCTTCTGGCTCCGGGCCCGCGCCCGCGAGGAGGAGATCGCATGAGCCGCGCCGAGGCTCCCGCGCTGCCGGCCCGGCGCCGACCCGGGAGGCTGAGACTGCGCCCGGGCAAGATCGTGCGTCAGATCGTGCTTGCGGGTGCCGGGCTCACCGCCCTCTACCCGATCGTGTTCATGGCGTCGACGGCTTTCAAGGACCGCGCCCAGTACCTCGAGAACCAGTACGACCTGCCCTGGCCTCTGTACTTCGGAAACTTCTCCGCAGCCCTGCGCGGAGGGACGTTCTTCCTCTGGTTCAAGAACAGCGTCATCCTGACCACCGGCTCTGTCGTCCTCTGCACCCTCTGTGCCGCCCTCGCCGCGTTCGCGGTGGCCCGCATGAGATTCCGCGGCCGTGACGTGTTCTTCTCCCTGAACGTGGCGCTTATGGTCGTCCCACCGGTGGTGATGCTGATTCCGCTCTTCGTCCTCTTCGTCGACCTCGGCCTCGTGAGCACCTACCAGGGCACGATCCTGATCTACGCGGGCTTGACGATCCCGTTTTCGATCTATCTGCTCGCCAACTTCTTCCGCGCGATCCCGCGCGAGCTGATCGAGTCCGCGCTCACCGACGGCGCCACGAACCTCCGCGTTCTCGTCCAGATCATCCTCCCTCTCTCCGCGCCCGCCCTCGTGACGCTCGTCGTCGTGAACGCGCTCTGGGTGTGGAACGAGCTCCTGATCGCGCTCGTCTTTCTTCCGGAGGACGAGCTGAAGACGCTCATGGTCGGGATCACGGTCTTTCGCTCGCGGTACAACCTCGACGTGCCAATCACGATGGCCGGGATGCTCCTGGCGTCGATCCCGATGATCCTCCTCTACGTCTTCGGCCAGCGCTTCTTCATCCGGGGCCTGACGGCCGGAGCGGTGAAGGGATAGCCATGGCCGGGCGCTTCGACGGGAAAAACGTCATTGTCACCGGTGCGGGACGCGGGATCGGGCGTGCGATCGCGCAGCGCTTCGCCTCCGAGGGCGCCGAAGTCATGTGCGTCGGGCGCACACTCGAGCCGCTGGAAGAGACGGTCGCGCTCTGCGGAAGTGGGTTCGCCCACTCGGCGGACGTGTCCGTGAAAGCCGACGCCGGCGGGCTGGTCGACGCTGCGCTCGACCGCTGGGACCGGATCGACGTACTCGTCAACAACGCGGGCATCGACGACGAGACACCGTTCCTCGACATGAACGAGGAGAACTGGGATGCGGTGATCGCGACGAACCTGAAGGGCCCCTTCGTGGTGTCCCAGCGCGTCGGCCGCGTCATGGCGGAGCAGGGCGGCGGCGTCATCCTCCACAACGCCTCGATCGACGCCTCGGGCGGGGACGGGCCGTTTGCGAGCTACAACGCCTCGAAGGCCGGCATCCTCGGACTCAACCGGACCATGGCCGTGGAGCTGGCTCCCCACGGCATCCGCGTGAACGCGGTCAGCCCCGGCTTCACCCACACGGACATGACCGAGCGGGCAGTCGGTCCCAAGCTGATGGAGTACCTCCTGCACGACTTCGACCGCGTTCCCATGCGCCGCCTCGTCAAGCCAGAGGAGATCGCGGCCGCGTTCGCGTTCCTCGCCTCCGAAGATGCCTCGGGAATCACAGGCATCAACCTGACGGTGGACTGCGGCCTGACGGCCAACTGGTACATCCTCGAGACGCTGCCCACCGAGTGAGTAGCGGCTGGCGGGAGCTGCCGCTCGAGAACGAGGTGCTTCGAGTGGTCGTCCTCCCCGACCGGGGTGCGGAGATCGTCGAGCTTCTCCACCGGCCCTCCGGAGTCGATCCGCTCTTCCACGCGCCGTGGGGGCTCGGTCCGCCCGGCTCGCCCCCGCGTAAGGGAAGCGACGGGCATGCGTTCCTGGAGGTCTACGCGGGCGGCTGGCAAGAGCTTTTTCCGAGCGTCAACGATCCGTGCACCTACCGAGGGCATCCGATCCCCTTCCACGGGGAGGTCGCAACCCTGCCGTGGGCCTGTGAGCGCGACGGCGACTCACTCCGATGTACCGTGCGCTGCCGCGAGACACCCTTCCTGCTGGAGCGCGTGATGCGACTCGAGGGCGCCTCGCTCATCCTCGAGGAACGAGTCCGAAACGTAGGCGGCGAGGCGGCGCATTTGGTCTGGGGCCACCACTGCGTGCTCGGCCCTCCGTTCCTGGAGGCGGGCTGCCGCCTCCGCGTGCCGGCCCGGACGATCGAGACGATTCCTGAGATGTGGGAGGAGACCGCACGGCTCAATCCGGGCCAGCGCGAGCCGTGGCCCGAGGCCCGTCTGAGACGCGGTGGGACCGCCGATCTCACGGTCGTTCCGGGCCCCGAGGAGGAAAGCCACGACGACGTCTACCTGACCGATCTCGATGGTGGCTGGGCTGCGGTCGAGAATCCGAGGCTCGGCCTTACCTTCCGGCTCGAGTGGGATCCCGCCGTCTTCCACTGGGTGATCTCCTGGCAGGCCTATGGCGGTGCCCGTGCGATGCCGCTCGCCGGCTCCTACGCTCTCGGCGTCGAGCCGTGGGTGACCAGGCTGAACCTCGAGCAGGCAGTCGAGGCCGGCGAGGCGATCGAGCTCGAGCCGGGCGCCGAGTTCGCGACAACGCTCCGCGCGGAGATCCACGAAAGTACGAACTAGATGGCAACGGTCACGTTCAGCTCGGTCGGCAAGGTCTACGGCGACGGCACGCGAGCGGTCGACAACTTCGACCTCCAGGTGGCCGACGGCGAATTCGTCGTCTTCGTGGGCCCGTCGGGTTGCGGTAAGACAACGGCCCTCCGGATGGTCGCGGGGCTCGAGGAGATCTCGGAAGGGGAGATCCGAATCGGCGACCGGGTCGTGAACGACCTCGAGCCCCGCGAACGGGACGTCGCGATGGTCTTCCAGAACTACGCGCTCTATCCCCACATGTCGGTCTACGACAACATCTCGTTCGGCCTGCGGATGCAGAAAGTCAAGAAGGGCAAGATCCACGAGCGCGTCACTGAGATCAGCCGCGTGCTCGGGCTCGACGAGCTCCTCCAGCGAAAGCCACGCCAGCTCTCGGGCGGCCAGCGACAGCGAGTGGCGATGGGCCGCGCGATCGTGCGCGATCCGAGCGTCTTCCTCATGGATGAGCCTCTCTCGAACCTCGACGCGCGGCTGCGGGTCCAGATGCGGGCCGAGATCGCGCGGATCCAGCGCGAGCTGAACGCGACGACCATCTACGTCACGCACGACCAGGTCGAGGCGATGACGATGGGCGACCGTGTGGCCGTCCTCCGCAAGGGAGTGCTCCAGCAGACGGACGACCCGCAAGTCCTCTACGACCGGCCGATGAATCTCTTCGTCGCGAGCTTCATCGGCAGCCCGTCCATGAACCTCCTGCAGGCGTCGCTCGAGGGGCGGAACGGCTCCCTGGTCGCCAGGATCGGCCCTCAGGAGCTGGCCGTGCCGGCGGAGGTCGCGGCTGCGCGGCCCGGCCTGGCGGCGTACGAGGGGAAGACCGTAGGCATCGGGATCCGGCCCGAGCACGTCGAGGACGCGAGCATCGGCCCGGATCGCGCACCACGGCTCCGCGCCAAGGTGCTTGTCATGGAGGCGCTCGGCTCCGAGCGGCTCGCTCATCTGGAGCTGGACGCGCGACCCGTCGTCACGGAGGAAGTGCTCGAGATCGCTGCGGACGCCGACGCGGCCGTTGCGGCGGACCTTCAGGCCCGAGTCGAGCGCGTCTCGTTCGTCGCACGCTTCGATGCCGCGTCCACGGCCCGCGGCGGCCAGGAGGTCGAGATGACGGTGAAGCCTGAGCGGCTCCAGTTCTTCGACCTCGACACCGGGCAGGCGATCTACTGAGGGGCGATCAGGCGGCGGTGCGAGAACGTGGCGCGGCCACGAGCTCCGCCGGGAAACGCTCGAGGATCCAGCCGGCACCGAGCCGGTCGCGCCGGTACGGCCGGCCGTTCACGAGCGCGTAGTCACGCCGGCGGACGTCCATCGGGAGGCGCGACTCGATCGGATAGAACCGGTTGTGGCGCTCGATCAGGTCGTTGACGGCGCCGAAGTCCCAGCGATTCGCGCGGCGGCGCCAGCGGCGCTCGAATCCCTCGGGGTCGCCCGCGCACGCCTCGGCGAGCTCCCTCCAGGCGCGCTCCAGCGCCTCCTCGTGCGCGCGGGTCTCAGCCTCGATCTCGCGTAGGCGAACCATGTAGGGCAGCGGCCCACCTCGTGAGAGCGTGTAGCCCTCCGCAGACGGGCGGAAATGGTTCGGCCGCGGCCGAACGCGGCGGTTCCGAAACGGCTCGCCCTCGAGTTCCCGCTCGAGCAGCTCCCGCTGGGCGCGCTCGCGGTCGTTCTCGTCGCGCACGCCCCACTGGCCCAGGACTCGCTTTCGCTCCCACCTGTCCACGCTGTCATTCTGCCGATCACGCGCGACTCTGACGGCCGGCACGGGATAGCCTGCGCGCGACGATTCCGCCACCTGAACCCGGGAGGATCCATGTACGAACCCTGGGACGCTCTCGAGGCTCCGCGGTTCACCGGCCCGCGCACGTACGCCCGCCTCCCCCACGTCAAGACGCTCGGTGACGTCGAAGCCGCCGTCTTCGGGATGCCGTGGGACGGCGGCACCTCGTTCCGGTCCGGCGCGCGCTTCGGGCCCGAGGCCGTCCGCTCGGCCTCCGCGATGCTCCGGACCTACAACGCCGTCCTCAAGGTGCAGGTCTTCGGCGCGCTCTCGACGATCGACTACGGCGACACTCCGACCGTTCCCGGTTACATCGAGGACACGCTGGCCGCCATCCAGGCGTTCGTCGCGCCCATCGCGAAGGCGGGTGTCATCCCCCTCGGGATGGGTGGCGACCATTCTGTGACTCTCGCCGAGCTCCGGGCCATCGCCGGCGTCCACGGGCCGCTCGGCCTCGTACACCTCGATTCCCATACGGATCTCTGGGATCTCTACAACGGGCGCCCGTACAGCCACGGGACGATGTTCAGGCGGGCCATCGAGGAGGGCATCGTCGATCCGGCCCGGACGATCCAGGCCGGGATGCGCGGCCCGCTCTACGGCGAGGCCGACGAGCAGATCCCGGACGAGCTGGGCGTCATGACGATTCCGTGGATCGACCTCGTCGAGCTGGGGCCCAGGCGCTTTGCCGAGCAGGCCGTGCAACGCATCGGGAAGGGCCCCACGTTCCTCACCTTCGACGTCGACTTCGTCGACGCAGCGTTTTGCCCCGGCACCGGGACACCCGAGGTTGGTGGACCGACCAGCTTCCAGGCCCTCGAGTTCCTGCGAGCGCTCGCGGGCATCCCGTTCGTCGGGTTCGATGTCGTAGAGGTTGCGCCGCAGTACGACGGCCCAGGGCAGGTCACGGGGCTCTTCGCGGCGAACGCGCTCTTCGAGATGCTCTCACTCGTCGCCCTCGCCCGAAAGGCGGCCGTCTCTA
>JBBQXP010000043.1:0-22466 GCA_038209555.1 Gaiellales bacterium | reverse complement strand
TCCTCGGTGCCGACGAGGCGACCGGCGCGCTCTCAGTCGGCGACACGGCGCGGGTCGGCCAGACCCTGCGCTTCTTCGTCCGCGACGCGGCCTCGGCGGACGCAGATCTCCGGCAGGCGCTCGGGGACGCGCTCCGCCGCGGGCGGCCGGCCGGGGCGCTGCTCTTCACCTGCAACGGCCGCGGGACGAACATGTTCCCCGAGCCCGACCACGACGCGCGCGTCGTCGCCGAGGCGCTCGGGACTCAGGCGCTCGCCGGCTTCTTCTGCGGCGGCGAGATCGGTCCCGTCGGCGGCCAAGCCTTCCTGCACGGGTTCACCGCCACCCTGGCCGTCTTCCTCGAGCCCTAAACGCTCAGGCGCCCCAGACCACGCCCAACGACATCCGGTCGAGCTCGCCCGCGAGCGAGACCCCAGCCGCATCGCTTCCGATCCCCCTTCCGGCCTCGACGGGGGAGGGACTGGGTGGTCTCGCAAAACATCAGCTTCCAGATTGCCGATGCCCGCGAATCGCCGCCCCGGGGGTACGCCCTCGGCCGAGGAGTGCACCGGCGAGACAGGATGAGGAAGGTCGCGCTAGGCTCTCCAAGGGCACCGAGCAAGTCTGAACAGGAGGATGAGACACAGATGAGGCCTCACGCCGGAGACAGGATCGTCGTCGAGTCCGAAAAGGTGGCGCACCCGAGCCGGGCAGGAGTGATCGAGGAGGTGCTCCAGGAAGATCCCCCGCGCGTCCGCGTCCGGTGGGAGGACGGGCACACGAGCATCCTGGCGCCGTCTGCTGGCGCCGCGAGAGTTACTCACAAGAAGACCCGAGCTAAGGCGTAGCCGCCGCGACGCGGACGGGCCGCCTCAAGCCCACCGCGCCCGACGCGCACACACGGCCCCTCCTTCCCGCGCCCGGCAGTTCCAGAGAGGCTCCGTTAGGAGTCCCGCGCATTTGCGGGGGAGGGGGTACCCGGGGCTAGGGGCCTAGCCCGTCGTTGATCTCGACCGGCGCGAGCTCAGCCTCCATGCGCGCAAGCTTGCGCATCATCTCTCCACGCAAGCGCGCTCTATCCTCGGGGGTACGCTCGCTCAGTGGTGTGCGGTCTAAGGTCGCGGGTCACCGGCAGGCGGTGCCGCATAGAGCTCTCGAGGGTTCTCCGTGTGGTCGGGCGCATCCGCTGCTCGAGGTCGAGAGGCTGGTTGAGGGTCAGGTGCTCCTGAGCGGCTGCTCGGTCGCGATCGCCCAGACGAAGCCGGCGAGCTCGCGCGCGCAGGCGACGACGATCTTCTGCTGTGGCTTGCCGCGGCCGGCCATCCGCTGCCAGCGTTGGTAGAGCCGCTGCTGGCAGCGCCAGGCGCGCTCGATCACGACCGCGTCTTGGCCGCGTTGGCGGCGGGCGAGCTCGTAGCCCACCTTCGGGCGCCGGCGCGCATGCCAGGCGGCCTCGACCAGCAGCCGGCGCACGTGGCTGTTGCCGACCTTGGTGATCGAGCCCTGCCGCCGCCGCTCGCCCGAGGAGTGCTCCGAGGGCACCAAGCCGACGAAGGCCATCAACTCCTCAGCCGTCTTGGAACGGCTGAAGTCGCCGATCTCGCTCACGAGGGCGAGCGCGGTCAGCGTCTCGATCCCACGCAGACAACGCAGCCGAGCGACGAGCGCGCGCCACGGCTCCTGCTCCGCGGTCTTCCGGATCGCCCGCTCGAGCGACTCGATCCGGGCGTCGACCAGGTCGACCGCGTGCACGTAGGTGTCGAAGGTCTGCTGCTGGGCGAGAAACTCAAAGCGCTGCCCGCAAAGCCACTTGCGCCGCACGACCGTCCAGGAGCTGGCCGGCAGCCGCCGCCCGTGGCGGAGGCAGAACTTGGACAGCCGGTGCCGATCACGCATCCGGTCAAGGCGGGCATCCTCGCGGGCGCGCACCAGATCGCGGGCCGCCTCCAACTCGGGCGAGGGGACATGAATCGCTTGCAACAGCCCGCCGGCAGCAGACGCGCGAGCTTGCGCGCGTCACGGCTGTCGGTCTTGACCCGATCGCCCGGCCGCTGCGGGACCAGTCCCGGCGCCACCACCTGACAGTCGATCCCGCGCTCGACGAGATGACGCTGCAGACCGAACCCGGTCGGGCCTGCCTCATAGCAGCAGCGCAGCACCGGCCAACGGCGCAGCGCCCGCTCGACCGCCTCCTCATCGTAGGGCAGCGTCCGCTCCCTCCAGCAACTCGTCGGCGCCTACCGCCGCCAAGCGGATCGAGCGCGCGTGCACGTCTAGCCCGACCGTTACCGTCGTCGTAGAGTCGTACATGGTCGCCTCCGTATGTGGCTCTACCGGGCGCACCCCGGCAACCCACGACAGATGCGTAGGCGCCGACCACCCTCTGCCGACAATCGGACGCCGCGGCCCTCGGGCTACGGCTCCATCCTGTCTAAGTCGCACGTACGACGGTTGGGGCAGAGACCAACGGTATAAAGCGTCGATGCCGCCGGCCAGATCTGGGAAGTTAGCCGTCTTCCAGGGCGGCTACTTCCTAGCCACGGGGACTTTGGCCCTTGGTCAGCCGACGCACATTCGAGGCTATGACGGGGGCAAAGAAGGATTTCTGGCTGGCGCAGACCGTCGGCGTCCTGGTGGCCTGTATTGGAAGCACTTGGTCGGGCCATTTTCAAGCGGGACGGGGGCAACGTTAGGGCAACATCCCTTCGCGGCCCATCTTTCGACTTCCCTGCAAGGGGCGGATCTTTGTGGAACGGCCGTCTAGGTGTCGGCTCGGTCTAGCTCGATCCCAAGTCCCGCGAACACGGCCTCGGCGCGTTCGAGCTGGACGGCTGCATCGTCGCCCGCTAGAGCGTCGGCGAGCTCGCGGCGGGTGAGCGCTTCTTCCCAGCGCGCCTCGAGCCGGGCGAACCCGTCCGCCGCCTCGGCAAGCGCCCGTGTTGCGAGCTCGCGGTTGCCGCCGACAAGCGCAGAGCGTCCCTCCGAGCGAAGCGCGAAGAGCCGCGGACCCGGGAGCCCGCGATCCTCCGAGAGGCGCCGCGCACTGGCGGCCGCGGCCTCGACACCGTCCCAGTCGCCGACGTCTGCGAGCACGTCGCACCAGGCCTCGAGGAGGCCCGGCGCCGGGAGGATCGCGGCTCGCTCGAGGTGGGGCTCAAGGAGCGCACGGGCGGCCGCCGCCTCGCCGCCTGCGAGTAGGCCCCAGGCGAGCGCGGGGTAAAGCTCGAGCGCGGGGCGGCTCATGGAGCGATCCACGGCCCGCGCGCGCTCGATCGTCTCGCGCGCCTTCTCCTCGTCGCCTCGCAGATGCTGAATTTGAGCAATGAGTCCGAGCTGGCGCGCGGCGTACGGCGGGTCGATCTCCCCTCGGTGATCCAGAAGCAACTCGTCGAGCTCTTCTTGAACTAGCAGGCATTTGCTCCATTCGCCCAGACGATGGCGGGCGAGCACGAGCCAGGAGAGCGCGTTCATCACGAACTCCGGATCGCGCCCGCGAACGACATCGGCGCCACGCTCCGCGTCCTCGGCTGCTTCCCGGTAACGGCCGGTCAGGAGTCCGATCCAAGAGCAGTCCGCGAAGAGATCGGCGAGTTCGCGTCGGTCCGTGATCCGGACCGCAAGTCTGCGTCTTCGCGGCGTTACGTCGACGGCGCGCGCCATGTCGCCGACGCGGACGAAGGCGAGCTGGAGTCCGTCGAGCGCCACGGACTCGAGCGCCGGATCATTTAGACGCTGAGCCAGCTTGGCGGCTTCCTCGCCTGCCGAGACGACCTCTGCTGCCAAATTGGGAGGCGGATCACTCTCTCGGTGGAAGGACCAGAGCCAGTAGCCACGCGCAGCGAGCAGCCGACTCCTTACCGCAGCGTCGCCGCCGCTTCCGAGCGAGGAAAGCCCGAGGCGGAAGATCTCCTCCGTCTCCGCCTCCGCGATGCGGCCATGGAGCGCGCCCATCCAACGGGTTGGAATTTCGACCGCCTTCGCGCAGACGCGGGCGAGCGCTTGTGCGTCGCGCGCCTCCTCAAAAAGCTGAGCGGCCTCCACCAACCTCGGCCACGCCTCGTCAGAGCTCGCCGAAAAGATGAAGGCGTCGCCGAGCGTCTCGAGCGCAGCGGCGCGCTCGATCGGCTCGACCGCGAGCGCGAGCGCCCTATGGGCGAACGCCTCCGCCTGCTCGGCCGCGGACCGGAGGGCGGCGCGCTCGGATGCCTCTAGGTAGCTCCTGAACGCCCGGCGGCGAAGCGCATCGCGCCGCTCGCTTTCGAGCCAGTCCTCTCCCGCCTGATACGCCTGGTCGAAGTGGTACGCGAGGAGCTCGGACGCCTCGCCCCGGCGCTCCCCGGCTCGTTCCTCGATCCATTCGGCGACCTCGCTGTGCGCCTCAGCGCGACGGTGCCTGGTCAGGCTGGCGTAGGCGACGTCGCGCGTCAGCACGTGCTTGAATATGTACTCGCGCTCTGCGGCAAATGAGGAGCTCGCGCGCGCGGCGATGAGCTCGCGCTCCTCGAGCGCGGCGAGGACGATCTCGCTTAGCGGTCCGTCCTCCCTGCCGAGCCGCGCAACCGCCCCCGCCCAGAAGATCCGTCCGACCACAGCCGCCGCCTGGATGGCCTGCTTCTCGGCTTGGCCGAGCAGGTCAATCCGGGCGGCGAGCACGCCCTGCACTGTGTCGGGGAGGCTCACGAACTCGAGGCCTGCCGCCGCTCGCCAGTGGCCATTTTCACGAACGAGCATCTCCTCGTCGATCAGCCGGGCGACGATCTCCTCCAGGAAGAGAGGGTTCCCCTCCGCCCTGGCGAGGATCGTCTCGCACGTGGTCGGGGGCAGGTCGTCGACGGCCACGAGAAAGGCGGCAAGCTCCCGACTCTCGGCCAGTGTGAGCGGCTCGAGCGCAATGCTCACGGCGGTCATCTGCGTTAACCGCCACTCGGGACGGGTCTGTCTGAACTCCGGACGGGCCGTGCAGACAAAGAGCACCGGAGCCTCGATCCCATCGGCCGCGTCCTCAAGAAGATCGAGTAGCGACGGATCAGCCCAGTGCACATCCTCGATCAGGACGATGGCTGCCTCGGCGTCTCCGAGCGAGCTGAAGTAGGTCCGCCAAGCCGAGTGCACCTCGCTTCGGATCGAGCTTGCCGAGGTTCCGGTCGGGCTCGGCTCCGTCACCGCGAGCCCCATCGTGAGTTCAAGCGCTGCGATAACTCGGGTGGAGTCAGCAGAATGGAGCACGAGTAGGCGCCTGCCCATTCGGGCGAGCTTCGCCCGTGCGATCTCTTGGGAATCCGAATCGAGGCTTCCGCTCTCGCGCTTCAGGATCTCGGCGAGTGGCCAGAACGTGACACCGTCTCCATAGGGGAGGCAGCGACCCTTTCGCACGAGGGGCGCCGACTCCCCCGCCGCCGCCCACCCGAGGAACTCAGCGAGCAGACGGCTCTTGCCGACACCCGGTTCGCCGAACACGGTTACGAGCTCGGCGCGCTGCTCGGCTTTCGCGTAAGCGAGCCGCTCTTGAAGGAGGTCGAGCTCATGCGTGCGCCCGACAAAGGGGGAACTACGGACGCCCCGCAGCGATGGCGGTGGAAGCTCGTCCGTGCCAAGCACCGGCCGCCAAGCTCGAAGCGGCGCGCTCTTGCCCTTGAGCGCGAACTCGCCGCGCTCCTCGACCTCGAAGTGATCGCGCACGACCCGCGCGGCGCGCTCGCCGAGGAGCACCTCTCCCGGCTGGGCGACCTGCTCGAGCCGCGCCGCGACGTTAACGGTATCGCCCGAGACGAGGAGGTCTCGCCGCAGCTCGTCGGCCGCGACTACGTCGCCCGTGTTCACGCCGATCCGAAGGGCGAGCCTGACGCCGAAGCGCGTTTCGAGATTCTCGTTCAGCCGGTCGAGTTGGCGCTGCATCCGGAAGGCGGCGCGAACGGCCCGCAGTGGATCGTCCTCGTGGGCGACGGGAGCCCCGAAGACCGCCATGACCGCATCGCCGATGAACTTCTCGACCGTGCCACCCTCGGCGCGGATCTCGCCTGCCATGGCCTCGAAGTAGGAGCGCATGACGAAGCGCAGCCGCTCGGGATCCAGCCGCTCGCCTAGCTCGGTCGACCCCATAAGGTCCGCGAAGAGAACGGTCACCACCTTGTTCTCATCGTGCACATGGCCGTCGGCGGCCTCGAGCGGCGCTCCGCAAGCGCCGCAGAAACGAAACTCGCCAGGGTTGTCCTGACCGCAACGGGCGCAGACAGGCATTCCGCAAGTCTAAGAAAGCACCGGCGGCGCTACAAGAGCCGGTCGCCACCGGTTGTAACAGTCACCGTAAAGGAGACCTCCCGCATCTCTTGACCGCCAGCTGCCATCGCAGGAGAATGCCGGTCCGACGAAAGCGCCGAAGGAGGAGCGATGGAGCAGATCTGCCTCGCCATCCCCATCTTGGAGGGTAAAAGCGATGACGCGCGCGATTTTATGGGCGAGCTGGAGCAGTCCAGGAAGAGCGAATACGACCTATCCGAGCAACGAATTGGGATCACGAAAGAGGCCTGGTTTCTCGCACCGGGGACGGCCGGCGATCTGCTCGTCGCCTACATCGAGACGGACAACTTCGCGAACGCGCTAGGGCTGTTCTCGAGTTCGCAGGACGACTTCGACCTCTGGTTCAAGCGCCGGCTCGCTGACTCGACCGGGGTCGATCTGAACACGCCACCCGAGATGAGCCTCCCGGAACTGCTCTCAAGCTACAGCGCTGGAGTGCCCGCCTAACTGCAGCCGGAACGGCCGTGTTTCCTTCTCAATGACCGATGTGACTCCCAAGGGGGCCCGGTCGGGTGGCGAATCTCATAGAGCCACCATTTTCCACGCGGGAGAGGAGGCAGACGCTTAGCGTCCCTTAGCGTTCGGTTCGCCTCCGGCGAGTAGGGGCGAAGGAGGAGGGCTCCAAAGTGGACCTCTTTTCGACCCCTGAGGAGCGGCTCAATCCCTTTATCCAAGCCATTCGAGCCGGGGGCTCAAAGGCTCCCTTTTAGGCTCGAAGATGAGCTCGGCTGCATTGCGGCGAATCGCTGCGCGAGCTCCCCCGTTCGGGGGTCATAGAGCGCGGCTCCGCGAGCGATTGACATGAATGGGGGGAGCCCGTCCCCTTCCCTGGGGAGGCGCACCCGGTTTTGTCCGCAGGAACCGGGTTGCCTCCGGGCTCCCCTCCTCCTCGGTCCGGTCAGATGCAAAGGGCCGGGTTCAGCACCCGATGACCTCCTGCTCGGGGAACGCATGTTCCCTCGGACGCGCCTTATCCGCAACGTCGTGGCCTTTCTTGGCCGCCGCTGAGGCGGCTATTCGTCGGCCAGTTCGACCCGGGTGCACCGCCGACTAAATACTTGCCGGCCGCAGGGTCGCAGGCATCGTCTTGATGATGCGCTCATCGTCGAACCGGTAGCTAAGCGGGATCAGCCCATCGAGGGAGCGTGTATCCGCCAAAGGGCGGACACTCCTTTCACCCTGTGGCAGGAAGCTGTGGCTTTCGGAGCGGGCGTCGCGCCGGCAGGCAGGGAACCTCCTGGGCCACTCGGGACGTGGCGGTCGTCGCACTCTCTGCGTCCCAGCCGAAACGGGGCCGAAAGACGGCTCTTAGGGCACGTTCGCGGTGCTAACCGGTGGGAGCCTGCCCGCGGCGAGCTCGGCCCGCCAGAGCTCGGCCGTCTCGCGGTCGTCCGTCCTGCAGGACGTGATCTTGGTGACGGCGTCCGGGTCTGGTGATCGCTCAACGCTGGCGGGAGACCACGTGCCAATGGAAACCATCTCCCCGTCGGGGGGCTGGTAGTAGAACCAGTGAGGATTGGACGCTGGGAGGGGCTCGGACGGCGCTTCGGCGTCGCTCACCGGGGCTGCCGCTCCTCCGTTCAGGGCGCGGTGCAGGACGGGGTCGGTGCCAGGCGGGAGGTCGTAGACGACGATCGACGGCGCCGCCGGCTGGTCATGTTCCGTCTTGGGTTCGACCTCCTCGGGGCGGAGCGCCGCGAGCGCCCGCGCGGCGGAGACGCGGGTCGGCCAGTCGGGCTGGCCGCTCGCCTTCGTGGCCAGCAGCGCGCCACGCAGGATCTCGACCGGGCCGACGTCGCCGGAAACGGCGCCTTCGCGCGCGGCGAGCGCGTGCAACTCCGGATTCTCGGGTGCGCGCTGAGCTGTGTGCTGCTCGTTGTCGCGGACTCCGGCTCGGTCGCGGGCGTCGGCTTCAGCCTGCTCGGCCTTCTTGATCCGGATGGACGACGGCGCGCAAGGGATCTCCGCTGCGGCGGAACGGAGCGACGCACCGGCCGCGATCTTCTTGCGCGCGGCGGTCACGTCGTCTTCGCTGATCCGCTGCTCGAACAGTGCCTGTCCATGATTGTACCCGTCGAACACCATCGAACGTTCGACAGGGCGTTCGATTGTGTGGTATGGAAAGCCGGAGAGCGAGGCGTGATGTGTTCGACAGAGAAGGCAGCGGCGAGACTGGGCCTACTTGCAGGCACTTTCATCCCCAACCGTCGAACGTTCGACGCCCCGACCCCGCGCTGGTGGACACGAAGGGGAAGGGATCCTGCGAACGCTGCGCGCCCTTTACCTGATCGTGTACGGGAGTAAGGCGGAGGCCGACATCTATAGGAGCATCACCCCACAGGCCGAGCTTCGCGCTTCGCGCCGGCGTCTCGTGCAGGCAGGAGACCAAGAGCGGCGCCGTCTCGAGCTGCGATTGCGCGAGAGCGTCAGCGCGCTCGATCAGGGCTCGTGAGCCGTCTTTGTGGCGCGTCAGGCGCCCGGCGCTGAGGAGGTCGTAGACGCGCTGACGCCCACACCGGATGTAGTTGGCCGTCTCGGTGACGGTCATGAACTTCGACTGCTCCGGTGCCTCCTGGCCTCGAGCTCGGCGCGGAGTAGGTCAGCCACTGAGCGAGGATCTCGAGCGCGGCCGGCGAGAGCGTGACAGTGAGATCGGTGTCGGCCGGCAAGTCGGCCTCCTTGTTAGTTGACAACAAAGGCGACACGGGAAGGGCCGTTTCGAAGGCATTTGCGGTCGGGGGCAGACGACCCGGGGCGGCGCCGGGGCGGCCGCCGTTACGGAGCGAGAAGCCGGATCCAGATGTTCTCGAGCAGCGCTGAGACAATCGGGTTCAGCGCGGACGTGCCGAAGTTGACCGTCCCGGCGGCGAATACCTTCGCCCCCTTCCGTCGGTAGAAGGTCATCTCGGCCGAGAGTCCGGGCCCGAAGAGGTTTGGGATCCAGGCGAGCCGCCGCGTCCGCGCCGGCGAAAGCGCGTTCCGCTTGTCGATCTCCCGTCCGAAGTTCCCGAACCTTGCCCCGTTGTCCAGGCTCGTACCGTCGAATACCCAGGGTCATGCTTATCCGGTTTGCTCCGCGGCGGGTTTCGCTGGTCGCTGGGCGATCTCGTGGTAGCTGCTGGGTTCGTGCGCGGCTCCGAGACCGAGCAGGCTCTGAACGCCGGAGAGCGGGGTGCGATGCCGATTTATGACGGAAGACGAACTCATCGAGATAGAACTGCAGGTGCTTGGGCGAGGCGCCCTGGTGGGTGGCAGACGCTACGAACCGGCCCCGGACGGACTTAACCGGATAAGCATGACCCAGGGTACCGTCCGCGCCCCTGTTACGACGTATTTTCCGTACGTGAACGGCTGGTAGCCGATGTACTGGACGCCGAGCAACGGGGCCTCTGGTCGTCCCAGGTCGCGCCAAAGACCGACCAGCGTGAGCCGCTGTCGGCGGCGGTCGACGCGGCGGAAGAAGTCGTTCGCAGCGAGGAACATCAGGTTCCCGCCAAGATCGCGGTAGCGTTCGATTACGTCGTACTCGTGGGCGGTGACGTACTCGGCATGACCCGAGTAGACCACCAGGTCGTACGCGGCGGCGAGCTGGTTGCCGCTGCGGAGGCGCTGAATGTCATCCTCGGCGAAAAAGTCCGGGTGCTTCCCGGTACGCGAAAGCCAGCGGATGAAGCCGCGATCGTAGAGCCACGGGCCGGGCGCGCCGCCGCGGTAGTACACCCGGGCTAGGTCGACCGTCCGCGTTGCGAGGGACGCGTACCAAGTATCGCCCCAACCATCGCCGTTGACATCCTGAAAGTTGTAGGCCTGCCATGTATTCGTCGGAAGAACGACGGCGACTCGGTGGAGACCGAACCGGGCCGGGCGCATGATTACGGGCGCGAATCCGACCCGTCCGTCGGCGCTGCTCAGCCGCGCGAAGTAGACGCCACTCTCCCATCCGCCGAGGCGCACCCAGAGCGTGCCCGGCCTGCCCCGGCGCCCGGCCCAGTCGACTTCGATCGGGTCGCTCACGGGCGCGCCCTTCATCTTGTCGTGAGCGTACTCTGGCTGCGGGTCGGGCCCCGCCCGGAAGAATTGCAGCGTGAATCGACGGACGTCGGTGGCGACGCGAAGCTTGGCTAAGGCGTGTGGACGGTAGCTTCGCCGCCTGAAGCCGGCGTCCAGACCGCGGACGCGGACGACGGGGCCCTGAGGCGGCCATGCGGCATGCGGTGAGCGCTTGCCGAAGACGGCGCGATTTCCGAATCTGTCGACCGCAACTACGCGCAAGAGGTATGCCCGAGGCTCGATCGTCGCCCCCGGTTTCCAGACCATCTGGTGGAGCCCGGGCCCGAAGTGGTCGCGTGCGACCCAAACCCGCTCGTCGAGCCTGACCCGCGTCGCGAACGCCTCAACCGTCACCGAGGCCGCCCTGGCGAGACGAAACCGCACTACGGCGGCGTCCCGCAGCCCGTCACCGTTCGGACTCACGGTGGTCAGCAGCCGCCGATCGCCGGCGAAGGGCTTACGACCGTTTCCTACACGGAGGCCCGTAAAGAGCGAAGCATCCGTGACGCCGACCCGGAGCTCGTCAAACGCGAGCAGGTCGGGTCTCGGCCGCGTACCGAGCACCTCCTCCTCCTCCTCCTCCTCCTCCTCCTCGAGCTCCGCGCTCGGCACCGGCGCCCAGCCCAGGATGAACGAGCCCAGCAGGCCGTCGAAGCCGTCGACGGCGATCCGGTACACGGCGTCCTTACTCGCCCGGAACGCGACGGCTGCCGGGTTGCCGCTGTTCGCTGCGACCGACGTCAGCGCGTCAACCGAGCCGCCCGTATACACGGCGAGCAGTGTGACGCCCCCTCCTTGGGCGACGAAGCCGACCAGCCCGTCAGCGGGCGCCCTCCAGCGGTACCAGATCGAGCCGCCGCCGAGGTTCCCGTGGTCGAGCTCGCCAATCTCCCTATCGGCGCCGACGTTCGTCCCGAGAACGCTCCCTTGGGCGCCAACGACCGGGCTCGCGTTCGCGAAATCGTCGTTCGGGGGCCCCGAGAGCGCCGACGCAGGCGCCGTGAGCATGGAGAGAAGAACGGCACCAACCGCCGTCGGCAAGCGGGTCATGCGCGGAAACGGGTTCAGCGGCCTTCCTCCCGTTCGGCCGACCCTGACACCAGTGCATCCAGTGGCGGTTGCCCCAGATTCGCGCGTGGTGCCACAAATGTCAAGGCAGGCAGCCCACGCGACGGGCTGCACGCCCCGGGCGACGATGCGTCCATTTTGGCCGCGTTCCGCGTCTCCGACGCCTACCGCCCCACCGGCGACCAGCTGGAGGCTATCGGCTTGCTCTCCAGAGCATCAAACCGGGGCGACCGCTTTCAGACGCTCCTCGGCGCGACGGGCACGGGACGGACCCGGTCGTCGCCTAGCCGGACAACGCACCAATGGATCGCGTTGTCGAACCCGGCAACTCCTGTTGCCTGAGGAGAGCCGACGCCCGGATTCGAACCGCGGACCCCTTCATTACGAGTGAAGTTCGGCACCCTGGCGGGAGTTGGCGGGACGTGGCGGGAAGTGGCTTTTTGCAGGGCCTTCGGAACGGGCGTTCGCTGCAAACCCGCATGGCTCCACGAGTCAGTTTTCCGACGTATGGGCACTGATTGGGCACCCGAGGCGCCCGCTCGGCACCGGGGGGGCAGCCCGGAATCCGGGCATGCTACTTCCGGAGCGCTTTCGCGACTCCCTGACGAGAGAAGCCGGCGACTTTGCCGAGGAGCGCATAGGACGCCCCCGCCTCGTGCGCCGTCTCGAATCGAGCGTAGAGAAGTTCGCGCGCGGCTCCGAGCTCGTCTTCGAGCGCGCGCAGCGCCGTAGCCGCTTCGGCAACCGCTGCCAGCTGGGCAGGTAGTTCAGTCATGGCCTGTCTCTTTCGGCCCACATCGGCGCAGTTCTTGCTTGCCGGTGGGCGTCCTTCCGCAACTCCAAGTGTCGCTTCAGCCATCTAAGATTGACATTCTGACATCGGAGGTGGACAATGGCCTCGTGCAGCCGACGAGCATCGTTCGGGAGGAGGCCCTGCGCAGGCTCGTGCGGTGTTTTCGGGTCTATGTTCAGTCCCCCGAAGGCACGGGACACCGCCTCGAGCTCCAGCAGGCCTTGGACACCTTCAGGACGGCGCTTCGCCGCGAGCTGCGCGATAGAGGCTCGTCCCCCGGCGGTTCGCTGCCGCAGACGGTCGGGGGCCGAGAGAGAACCTGGAGCTGAGGGCGTGGCTCGGTGCGGCCGGTCACGTCCTCGGTCCCGGTCTGCGGGTCGGTCTTGACCCGGATCATCCCTCCATTCACGGGCACGGCGTCGTCTTTCTTTCAATGGCTCGTGTCGGGGGCGGACGCGCGCCGGCTGAGGCAGCTCGTCGACGAGGACCGCGCCGGCGAGATCGAGAACTACACGCCGCTCGAGCGGATCGCGGTCATGCACCTGCTCGAAGAGCGGCTCGCGGAGGAGAAGGAGCCCGCGTGGCACTGGCCGTGGCTGCTCGCGCTGATCGTCGGGAGCGTTCTCTTTTGGATTGCCTGGGCGTTTTTTCTAGTCCGCTTCATGACCTAGAGGAGGCACGAGAGATGATGGGACCTGGAACAAAGGAGGGGAGCGATCGTGTACGAGAGTGACTACCCGGGGGAAGAGGCGGTCGAGGTCGACGAGCACCGCCTCGTCAAGTGGTTCGCGCTCAATACGGTGACCGGGCTGAGCATGCCGTCGGCGACGAAAGAGGAAATGGCGCTCCTGAGTCTGCTGTCCTGGGGCGGCGAGACCGTCGACTGCATGATTCGGCTTCCAGTGCTCCGAGACCTACGCAACGCTATCGACGAGATCCTCGAGACGGTCGACGGGTAGCCACCTGACGAAGCGCCGCGCGCGGGCCTAGGACCATGACACGAGCCGGGCCGGCTGCCTCGGCTTCGCCTTCGTGGCGCGGTCGACCGCCAGGGCCATCGCGACGGCGGCGTCGATCGGGCGGGCGCGGTCGATCTTGGAGACGCGGCGGACCTCGTTCGACTCGCCGCGCTGGACGCCGGCCCAGTCCAGGTGCTCGGCCAGCACCGGGTCGCCGCGGTGGCGCAAGGTGCCGTCCAGGATCGCGCGTTCGAACGCGGTCAGAGCCGCTCGCATGACGGAGCTCTGCGGTTCCACGCGAGCGATCGCCGCATCGCTCAGGCGCCGGTCGATGATCTCGGCGGAACGGTCGAGGTAACGCGGGTCGTAGGCGGCCTCGATCACCTTGTAGAGCTCGAAGCGGTCGAGCACGAACTCCTCCACGTCCTCGAAATTGATCTGCCCGCCCTCGTGGAGGACGTGGTGGGGCGTCGAGGCGCGCACGGAGAAGACGCGCGCGTCGACGTCGATGCGCCCGTCCGCGGCTTTCGCGGCCCAGGCGACGACGGTCGTGTCGAACGTGCGGGATCCGTCCATGCCCAGGCAGACGCTCGCCCCGGGCTCGATCTCGGACTCGTCATCGGCCAGCGCCGCCCACTGCTCCGGCTTGATCCACTGCGCCTTCTGCCGGCGGGTGGGGCGGTTCAGGAAGTAGCGGACGAAGTCGGACTGGTCTGTCTGCGGGTCGCGCGCCTCCAGCACGAGCCGGTCGAGGTCCATCCACTCGGCCGCGGCGCCGTACACGTCGACGAGAGCGGCCCGGAGCTGCTCGTCATCATCGAAGTCGAAGCCGGCCGGCGCCTGGCGATGGTCGAACAGGAAGCCGGGGTCCCGCATCTTGCCGGCCGCGACCGCCTGCGCGTAGGCGTGCGAGGCCTCCGCGACCGAGCCCTCGCCGCTCGCGTACATGGTCGACGTCTCCAGGCTCCAGGGCTCCGAGCTCTTGCGCTTGCCGAGGTTGCGCCGGATCGTCGCGTGCAGCCGGCGCAGCTCGTCGCTCGCGAACAAATGCGTCTCGTCGAAGACGACAAAACTCTCCCGTCCGCCGTCCTTCGACGACGCCTTCGCCGACACTGGCGCGACCTTCCCCCCCCCGGGCAGATACGTCCGCGTCATCCCGACGTCGAGGCCCGGCGTCTCCGAGATGCGGCCGTGGCGGAGCATGAACTCGATCGCGCTGTACGCGTGGTCCGCCTGCTCCTCCGCCGTCGCCACACAGAGGACGATCGGCGCCTGCACCGGCCTTCCCAGCGGCCTTCCGTCGCCGCCCCAGCCGGCAAAGCGCACCGGGCCCAACGCCTCCGCGCAGGCGAGCATGGCGGCGAACTCCGACTTCGCTCGCCCCTTCGGGCGCGAGAACACCGCGCGACGTACCACCCGCTTGCCGCGATCGCTGAGGCTGTAGGCGCGCAGGACGAAGCGGGTCTGCTCGTCGTCCAGCCTGACCGGCTGGCCTTGCACATCACCGGGCCCGTGGACGAGCTGATCCTCGATCCAGCGGACGACCGCCGGGCCGAGCGTGCGGTCTAGTCTGAGACGGCGCGGAGCCAGCGGTCGTCGCCGCCCTCATGCTCGTCTGGCTGCTCCGTCGCCTGCTCGACTTCCCACTGCAGCCGCCGGCGTGCAAGCGGGGAGAGGCCGAACCTGTCCTCGAGCGCGCGGATCTCGCTCGGAAGCCGATAGGCCTGATCGCCGCGTCCGACCCGGTCGACGAGACCGGCCAGACGGACCAGCGTCGGCACGTCCGCGTCCAGGTAGACGCCCGCCATCGGAGAGCCCCAGACGGTGCGCCACCATTGGCGCGTCGCGGGCAGAAGCTTCGAAGAGCCCGGCAGCACCGGCGCCTTCCGCGCGGAGCTCGGCGGCGGTAGCGACTGCGCCTTGGGGCCCTTGTTTCGCCGTCTGCGCTGCCCTGGAGGCTTCGGAGCGGGCCCAGGCATGGCTAGTCGGCCTCACGCGCACTGGAACCCGTACAGACCGCGAGGGTGCCAGCTGAGGGTGTCCATGCGTCTTCGCCCACGGAGGTACGGTGACCCCGTGCGCACGGGGTCACCAGCGCCCACGTCCTCGACGAGCCGTACCCCCCGTCTCGGCCTCCGACCTCGCGTGCTCGCGGTCGTGGCAGCTACCGCAGAGCGTGGCGAGGTTCGAGAGCGCGTTGTCGAGGTGGTCGCCGTTCACGTGATGAACCTCGAGTCCGACGATCTCGCCGCAGTTGGCGCAGCGATGATGGTCGCGAGCAAGCACACGAGCGCGCGTCTTGCGCCAGCGCCGGGTCGAGCCGTCTCGGCCCGAGGGTTTGCGGTAGCGCGGCTGACGCGGGCAAGTGGTGCCACCCGAATGGAACTCGCCACAAGCGCAGACGTAGCCGACCGGGCTCATAAGGCCTCCTCTTCCGCCCGCTTACGCGGTGTCGTATTCCCCGAGCACCCGAACGGTCCCGCCCGGGTCGGCGAGACCGGTGCCGACAGCGACCGTGTTCACCGCAAGCACGTCACCCTCGGCGATCGTCGGCGTGCCCGAGAGGGTGAGCACCTTCTCGTCGTCGGCGACCCCGTTCACACCCGAGTCGAACTGCAGCGAGGCGACCACCACGACGCCCGCCCCTGCCTGGCCCTTGTTTCTGACCTCGACCCGGCGCGTGTTCGTGTTCACACCCGTGATCGCCGCCTGCGGCGTGAAGAGCACCGAAGTGACCGTGGCCGGGAACGGGGCCGCGCCGAGCGTGTCCTCACGGGTCGCCGCGGTCGCCGCCGCGGAGTAGTCCCCCTCGACGATCGTGCGGGGCATCTAGGCCACGTCCTCTGCGCCCTGGTCGGGGCCGCGCCCCGGATACTCGGGCGCCAGTCCGGCCGCGCTCCGGATGATGTCGTCCATTCCGACCTCCCGTCGCCCTGCGCGCTCGCGTCCCTCGCCGCCGTCGCCGTGGCCGGCGGCCGCGCCTAGCTCGTCCGACCGCCGAGCAGCCAGCCGGTCCGCTTCCTCGCGGGCCTCGGCGGCTCGCTGCTCGGCCTCCTCGACCGCCTCGGCCGAGATCCCCGACGTCCGGCCCGCTTCGGCGACGGCTTGCTCGAGGCTCGAGTAGCCGGCCGCGCGTCTGATCGCGTCGTCCATGTTGTCCGGCCGAGTGAAGCGGCCGCCTTCGTCGCGGACGCTCACGAGGCCACCCGAAGCGGCAGCGTGACCTCACGCGGCCCGGGCACAGCGACAGGGCCCTCGAGCTCGCCGCGAAGGGCGCCGATGAGACGGTCGAACGAGAGCGCCTCGCCGGACATTGCGTCTTGGATCGCGGACACGGCCGGCTGCCCGGAGGGCATGCCCTTCCGCTCGCGCGGGAACGAGCCGATCCAGGTCGCAATCCGCTTCTCGCCGAAAAACTCAAGACGCCTCTCCTCGAGCTTCGTGACCGCTGCGGCGTACTCGTCACCGGCCGCCTGGGTGCGCTTCTCGGCCTCCTGGAGCAAGGCCCCGCGCTCTTCCTCGAACGCCTCGGCGAGCGCGAGCTCGGCTCGCCCAAATGCGACCTCGATCGCCTCGAGCCGGCCCTCGAGCTGCAAAATCTCCTCCGCGATGCCCGTCTCTTTGACGACGGGGAGAGTCGAGCCCGTGAAGATCGCCTCGCCCTCGGCCTCGAGCTGGGCCGCCTCGGCACGCTCCCGGTTTGCAAAGAGCTCGCTGAGCCGAACGTTCGCCGCGCGCTGCTCGTCGATGACACGTTGATAGGCCTCGAGCGGCTTTCGCAGGCGTTTGCTCTTCTGCACGGGCTCGGGCATCACGACGAGCGTCCGTCGGCTGCCGCTGTGGTCGGTGAAAGCCTCCATCAGGCTCCTCTCGTTGTGGTCCCGCCGTGCGCCGGCGGGTCGACTGCCCCGTTCGGGCCGCGGCGCGCTTGCGGGCTCTCGCCGAGCGAGGCGAGACCTGGACGTCGGGGCTGAAGATGCTCCTCGAGCGCCGTGACCGGGATCCTCAGCGGCCCGTGCTCGCCGAGCCGGTACGCCTCGAGATCGCCGCTTGCGACCTTCCGGCGGATCGTCGAGCGCGACTGCCGCGACCAGAGCGCGGCCTCCTCGACGGTCAGGTACCGCGCCTCGATCAGGGATTCAGCAGCCATCGCCCTCGGCTATCGGCGCGCATCGTCGGTATGGGTTCGGCATCTCGGCGCAACATCTTTCGTTGCGCGCAACAATAGCTGTTGCGCTCGGACGACGGCCGACGGAGCTGTTAGGTTCCTCTCGTTCGCCATCCTGCGAGCGACATGATCGCGACCGAGCCGGGTTTCTGAGGCCCGGCTCAGTCGTTCTAGGGCCGCCCTGGTCTAGCCGACGCGTCGTTTAGGTTGCTCGGCATGTCGCATCACAAGGATCGGCGAGAGTGCGCACCCGGCTAGAACGACCTTGGGCGATCAGTCCCGAGGAAGCCGTCGGCTATGCGTCGCAGCTGCAGCTTCGTCGAAAAGGACTCGAAGAGGCGCGCGCCGAGCTCGAGGAAGCCATCGAGCTGGGCGACGTGGAGACGTCCGACGAACTCCGTGTCGAGATCGTCCTCCTCGAGGTGGAGCTCGCCGGCCCGACTGCCCGCTCGTCCGCCAGATTCGCTCGCGAGCTCCGACGCGGCGCGCGGATCGTGCGGCAGCGAGTCGCCTGCCAGAACCAGGCACCGCGGCGCCTCCGGACACCCGGCCGGCACTGCCGCCCGGCCGGTCGGCGCTCTCGATCCCGTCGCACGTCTCGCGGCTCGCCTGGCCGGCAAGCCGACGGCGACCCTGAACCTGCTCCTCTAGCAGCCCCGTACGGCCGGGGCGCTCGGCGGTGGTCCGCGTGAGCCCCGCCGAGCTCGCCGCCCTGAAAGACGCCCACGCCCGGGCGACCTGGATCCACGAGCAGCTCGAGGTCGGCGACATCGAGACGTGCGCGATCGCCCTGGACGACCTGGCCGAGGATCTCTGGCGGCTCGTCGAGGAGGAGGAGCACGCGTGAGCGTCGCGCCTGTGATCGGCGATCCGGGCTGGGAGGATCACTTTGCGGACGCGACCTTCGAGGCACTCACAGAAACCGAGTATGCGGCGCGGCTCGCGCTGCATCGGATCCTCCTCCGCGATCGCGCCGCCCCTACAGCGAACCACGCCCTCGACGGCTCTGAGACCCCGAAGCGTAACCCGGAGGCCGAGGCGATCGAGCTCGAAGTCGCCGCCGACCTTCCCGCCCCCGAGCCTCTCGGGTCGATCAAGGAACCGCAGACTGAGGAGGAGGCGGTCAAGGGCGCGCTCGCCGGCGTCCGCATCGTCCCGCTCGACGTCTTCGTCGACACCGAAGAGCAGGGAAGCGAGGCCGTGCTCGGCGACGCCGACAACGCAGTCATTCCCGAGGGCGGCGACGTCATGGTCTATGGCGACGGCGGCGCCGGCAAGACGACGCTCTGCGTCGACGCCGCCTGCCACTTCGCCGCGGGCGACCCGTGGCTCGGCATCCGCGTCCCTCGTCCTCTCCGCGTGCTCATCATCGAGAACGAAGGCCCGCGACCTCGCTTCCGCCAGAAGCTGAAGCGCAAGCGTGACGCGTGGGCGGGCTCGCCGATTGGCGATCGCATCTCCGTGCTCGAGGCGCCCTGGGGGGCGTTCACGTTCGCCGACGAGCGTTGGCGCGAGCTCCTCGTCGACCGCGTGCTCGAGCACGAGGTCGACGTCGTCATCTGCGGGCCGGTCACGTGCGCCGGCATGAACGCCGCCGGGACGCTGCAGGAGGTACGCGATTTCCTCGTGCTCGTCGGAGACGTGCGGCGGCGCTCCGGGCGTCGACTGGTCGTCATCCTCGTGCATCACGAAAACAAGGGCGGCAAGGTGAGCGGCGCGTGGGAGGGCGCCGGCGACACACTCCTGCACGTCTCCGCGCAAGGGCACGGCCGGCTCCGACTTCACTTCCAGAAGGCGCGGTGGGCGAGCGACTACCACGCGACGACGCTGCAACTCCTCTGGGCCGCGGGCGACAGCTTCGAGGTCGAGGAGAAGGACGAGCTCGACGACGAGACGATCGGCGAGCTAATCGTCGCCCGCATTGACGAGCACCCCGGCACGACCTGGGGCGCGGTCGAGAAGGCCACGCCGGGGATGAGCCGGGACCGCCGGAACGGCGTCCGCGACGGGCTCTTCGCCGCCGGCCGCATCGTGAACGTCGCGAGGGATGAAGGCGGCGTCGACGTCGCGCTCGCCTACTGCCCGGAACGTCGCACGGCACAGCTTCACCTGGCCGACGACCCCCTGATCTCTCATCTGCTCCCGGCGTCAGGAGCAGACGGGGAGCAGATTGCTCCGCCTGGGGGGGAAAGGGGCGAAAAGCATCTGCTCCGTGCTCCCCGTCCCCTAAAGGGGAGTACGGAGGAGCAGATGCAAGCCATTCCCCCCGCCCCCGACCTTCTCACCGAGGCGGCCGCGGAGGAGGCGGCGTCGTGAGCGTGGAGAGCCGCGAGAGCGCTGAGGCGAAGGGCCGCCCCGTGATCACGGCGGGCCGTGAAAACCGACGGGCGAGGCCGAAGGGCTACGCGCCATGGCGTCCGCAGGCGAAGACGTCCCTCCTCCTCGATCAGATCGGCGCCGTCCTGGACGAGTACGCGGAGCACCTGCCGCTGACCGTGCGCCAGATCTTCTACCGCCTCGTCGCCGTCTACGAGTACGAGAAGAGCGACCTCGCGTACAACCGGCTCGCCGAACTCCTCGTCCGGGCTCGGAGAGCTCGAATCGTCCCCTTCGATGCGATTCGCGACGACGGCGTCGTCACCTACTCGTCCCCCTGGCACGAGGGGATCGTCGACTTCTGGGACGACACCGGCCGGCGAATCCACAAGTACCGTCGTGATCGGCAGGCTCACCAGCGACACCGCCTCGAGCTCTGGTGTGAGGCAGCCGGGATGGGTCCCCAGCTCGCCCGCGTCGCCGACGACTACTCGGTGCCGGTGTTCAGCTCCGGAGGCTTCGCGAGCCTTACAGCCGTCCGCCTGATCGCCGAGCGTGCTCTAGATCGCGACGTCCCGACGATCCTCCTCCACGTCGGCGACTACGACCCGTCCGGCCAGTCGATCTTCGACTCGATCGCGGCCGACGCGGCCGCCTTCGTCGAGGCGGACCGGATCGTCTACACGCTACGCATCATCCCGGTCAGGATCGCCCTCACGGCCGACCAGGTCGTCGAGTACGAACTCCCGACAGCACCCGCGAAGGCATCCGACAGCCGCTCGGGTCGCTGGGCCGGCGAGACCTGCCAGCTCGAAGCGCTCGCACCGGATCTCCTCGCCGCGATCGTTCGGGAGGAGATCGAGGGCCTGCTCGACCCCGTCGGCCTCCGGCTTGCGATCGCATGCGAGGAGGAGGACAGGGTCCACCTCTTGCGTGCCCTCCCTGCGGGGGAGCCGTGAACGAGCAGCTCCTCACCGCCCGTCAGCTCGCCGACGTCCTCGGGTTCTCCCCCGGGACGATCGTCGACTGGGCCGAGGCCGGGAAGGTGCCCTCGTTCAAGATTGGCGGCAGACTGCGCTTCCGCGTGACCGAGGTCGAGACGTGGCTCGAAAGACAGAGGACGAGCGCCGGAGGAGAAGCGCCAGCAACCCCTTCCAAGCGCCCGCCCAGCGTCGTAGTATCCCACGTGCCAGCAACCCCTCGATAACAGGAGGACATCTCAATGCCCAGCGTTCAGGCAGGGCAGGTTTACAAGCTCGACGGCGGCTCCTGGGCCTATCGCTTCCGCGACGAGCACGGCACACGTCGTCAGGTGGGCGGGCTCCAGACGAAGGGAGAGGCGCGTCTCGCGCTCGACCTGGCCCTCGAGCGCGTCCGGCTCGGACCGCTCGCGGCCGCCCGGCGCGACTGGACGCTGGCCGAGCTCGTCGATCGCTACATGGAACAGCACCAGGCGGCGCCCGCGACGATGGTTCGCCTGCGGGCGATGCTGGTGAAAGCGTCCACTGCCTTCGGCGATGTGCCCGTCCGCAGGCTGCTCCCCGACGAGATCGGGAGATGGTCGAAACGACTTCCTGACGGGCACCGCCACGATGCGATGGTCGCCCTGCGCCAAGTCCTGAACGCAGGCGTCAGCTGGAAGGTCGTGGACGAGAACGCGGCCAAGCTCGTCCCCAACCCCAAGCCGAAGCGCAAGGAGATTCTCCCCTTCGAATCCTGGGAGCAGATCGAGCTCGTCGCCGAGGAGCTCGGCCCCTGGGGTCCGCTCGTCGTCTTCGCAGCCGGCACCGGGCTGCGGCCGGAGGAGTGGCTCGCGCTCGAGCGCCGTGACGTCGATCGCCTGGAGAGGGTCGTCTCGGTTCGGCGCACGTACTCGGGAGGGGAGCTTCGCCAGTACGGGAAGACCAACAGGTCACGGCGGCGGGTTCCGCTGCGACAGCGCGTGCTGGACGTGCTAGAGGAACTTCCCCCAAGGCTCGACTCGCCGCTCCTCTTCCCCGCCCTGCGCGGCGGTCACATGAACCTCCACAACTGGAGGTCGCGCGAGTGGAAGCCGGCGGTCAGAGCGGCCGGGATCGACCCGGTGCGACGAATCTACGACCTGCGCCACTCCTACGCCACGATGAGCCTCGCCGCCGGCGTCTCCCTCTTCACACTGGCGCGGCGAATGGGAACGAGCGTCGCGATGATCGACGCGACCTACGGGCACCTGGCCCCCGACGCGGAGGAGTATGAGCGGGGTCTGCTCGACGCCTACGACGCGAAAACCGAGGCGTTTGGGCAGCTATTGGGCACCGAGTACGACTAGGTAAGCCCGCCAGTCGAGAAGGAAAGTCCTGCAAATCGCAGAGAGCCGACGCGCGGATTCGAACCGCGGACCCCTTCATTACGAGTGAAGTGCTCCAGCCGGCTCAGTTCGTGCAGCGACGGCTGCTGACTGGCGCACAGACTGGCGCACCAGCGCAGAACGACCTGCAAATCCACGGTTTCGAGATGTTCTTGAAAACCGCTAGGCCTCGAAAGGGGCCTCGTGGGTTCGAATCCCACCCCCGCCGCTGGTCTGACGGAACCGCCCAACATTCGAGACGTGGACAGGCATGCGCGTGCTTCGGCCTGGAAGCCGACGGAACGAGCTCGGGCTTCTTGACTACTGCCGCTGTCGCGGCCAGATCCGCCCTGCCGCCAAGCGGCAAGCTGCGGTTCCCCACTCGCGCCCGGCATAGGGGCCGACGTGATGGCGGATGCTGCCACGCTCGCCGACACGAACGGATCGAGTCTGCCAGCATCACCTGCGTGACGATGCGCGAAGTGGGCACCCCGTACGGTCGCGCGAATG
>JBBQXP010000042.1:0-22479 GCA_038209555.1 Gaiellales bacterium | reverse complement strand
TGGGGCGACACGAAACGAGGATGGAGACGCTTTGATCGACATCAACAACTTTGACGCGATTCGCATCGGTCTCGCGTCGAGCAAGCAGATTCGCGACTGGTCCTCCGGCGAGGTCACCAAGCCCGAGACCATCAACTACCGCACGCTGAAGCCTGAGAAAGATGGGCTCTTCTGCGAGCGCATCTTCGGTCCGACGAAGGACTGGGAGTGCTACTGCGGCAAGTACAAGCGCGTCCGCTACAAGGGCATCATCTGCGAACGCTGCGGCGTCGAGGTGACGCGACAGAAGGTCCGTCGCGAGCGCATGGGCCACATCGACCTGGCCGCGCCCGTCTCGCACATCTGGTTCTTCAAGGGTGTCCCGAGCCGGATCGGCTATCTACTCGACATCGCTCCCAAGGAGCTCGAGAAGGTTCTCTACTTCGCAGCGTCGATCGTCACCGCGGTCGACGCTGAGCAGCGCGGCAAGGATCTCGCCGACCTCGAGGACAAGGTTCGTGGCGAGTCCGAGCGGATCCACGTCGACCGCGACGAGGCGCTCGCGGCACTCGAGGACAGGCTCGCCCGGCGCCGCGAGTTCTTCACGAAGGGCAAGGAGCGCAACTTCGACGAGGACGATGAGTTCTGGGCACGTGGACTCGTGTCCTGGGCAGAGGAGCAGGGGCTTCCTCCTCTCGAAGACGCACGCAAGCTCGTGGGCGGTCTCTTCGTCGACGTCGCCAGCAAGATCACGACCGAGGACTCCAAGAAGATCCGCGAGCTGGTGCGCAACGCGGCGATCCGCAAGGACCGGCAGCTGACGCCGCGCGAGCTGGACTCCGTGGCGAACGCGGCCATCCAGGTTCGTGAGGCCCTCTCACCGCTTCAGAACGAGTACGACAAGGCCACCGGCGCGAAGAAGGGCGCCGTCACGAAGCACCTGAACAAGGTCCAGGACGCCCTTCTGACCGGCGGTGAGCTCGAGGGCGACGACGCCGAGATGGTCGCATCGATCGACCAGAAGAATCTCGAGAAGGCTCGGGGGCTCGGCAAGGGGCTCCTCCGCGAGCTGCTCGAGACGACTCCGGCCGACGAGGGCCCGGACGTCGTACGCGAGCTTGCCAACGATCTCTGCCTGAAGACCGAAAGCCGAATGCAGAAGGAGGATCTCGACGCGATCGTCCAGTGGTCGCTGAAGGTCCGGGAGATGTACCTCGACATCGAGTCGCGCCGCGAGGATGCGCGCGAGGCCGCAGTCGACGCCGTGAACCGCCTCGAGCAGACCTGGCAACTCTTCAAGGATCTCGAGCCCAAGCAGGTCGTGAACGACGAGATGCTGTTCCGGGAGCTCAAGGACCGGTTCGGCTCGCCGTACGGCTTCGGCGTCTACTTCCGCGGTGGCATGGGTGCCGAGGCGATCCGCGACCTTCTCCGCGATCTCGACCTCAACGCGGAAGGCGCGTCGCTCCGCGAGACGATTGCGACCTCGAAGGGCCAGAAGCAGAGTCGTGCGATCAAGCGCCTCAAGGTCGTGAGTGCGTTCATCACGTCAGAGAACAAGCCCGAGTGGATGGTGCTCGAGGCGATCCCGGTCATCCCGCCGGAGCTCCGCCCGATGGTGCAGCTCGACGGTGGCCGTTTCGCCACGAGCGACCTGAACGACCTCTACCGGCGCGTCATCAACCGGAACAACCGCCTGAAGCGGCTGCTCGATCTCGGCGCCCCCGAGATCATCGTGAACAACGAGAAGCGGATGCTCCAGGAGGCCGTCGACGCGCTCTTCGACAACGGTCGTCGTGGCCGCGCCGTCACGGGCCCGGGCAACCGTGCGCTCAAGTCGCTCTCCGACATGTTGAAGGGCAAGCAGGGCCGTTTCCGCCAGAACCTGCTCGGGAAGCGCGTCGACTACTCGGGCCGATCGGTCATCGTGTCCGGACCGACGCTGAAGCTCCACCAATGCGGCCTGCCGAAGCTGATGGCGCTCGAGCTCTTCAAGCCGTTCATCATGAGCCGGCTCGTCGAGCGGAAGACCGTCCAGAACATCAAGGCGGCCAAGAAGCACGTCGACTCGATGGCGCCAGAGGTCTGGGACGTCCTCGAGGAGGTCATCGCCGAGCACCCCGTGCTCCTGAACCGAGCGCCGACGCTTCACCGGCTGGGCATCCAGGCCTTCGAGCCTGTCCTCGTCGAGGGCAAGGCGATCCAGATCCACCCCCTCGTCTGTCACGCGTTCAACGCGGACTTCGACGGCGACCAGATGGCGGTCCACCTCCCGCTCTCGGCGGAAGCGCAGGCCGAGGCGCGCATCCTCATGCTCTCGGCGAACAACATCCTCTCGCCGGCACACGGAAAGCCGCTCACGACGCCGACACAGGACATGGTGCTCGGCACCTACTACCTGACGTACTCGCCGATCGACCTCACCGAGACCACGGTCGAGGAGCTCGATCCCCGGCCGACCCGCTTCGGCGGAGAGGACGAGGTTCTCCTCGCTCTCGACGCGAAGCAGGTGCAGCTCACGGAGCCGATCGAGTACAAGCGAAACGGTGATCTGGTCCTGACGACGCCGGGTAGGGTCATCTTCAACGAGGACATCGTCCGGGCTCTAGCGACCGCGATCGGGGAAGGGTTCGACCCCGCGGGACAGCCGTTCATGAACCGGACGCTCGGCAAGAAGGAGACGAACGACTTCATCTCCGAGCTCGTGGAGAGCTATGGCGCGCTCGCGCTCTCCTCCGTCCTCGACGCGATCAAGGAGCTCGGGTTCCACTACGCGACGCAGGCCGGGATCACGATCTCGAAGAACGACATCGTCATCCCCGAGAACAAGGAAGAGATCCTCGCCGAGTACGAGGGGCGGATCCAGAAGGTCGAGGATCAGTATCAGCACGGCCTGATCACCGAGGAAGAGCGCAAGGAGCGGATCGTCGAGACCTGGACGGAGGCGACCGACACGGTTGCCAAGGCCATGGAGGAGACGCTCTTCGAGCTGAACCCGATCTTCATGATGGCCAACTCCGGCGCGCGGGGCTCCTTCAAGCAGATTCGCCAGCTGGCCGGTATGCGCGGCCTCATGGCAAATCCGAAGGGCGACATCATCGAGCGCCCGATCAAGGCGAACTTCATGGAGGGCCTCTCCGTGCTCGAGTACTTCATCTCGACGCACGGAGCCCGCAAGGGCCTGGCCGACACGGCGCTCCGCACGGCGGACTCCGGGTACCTCACGCGGCGTCTCGTCGACGTCTCTCAGGACGTCATCGTCCGCGACGAGGACTGCGGCACCAAGGAGCACATCGAGCTTCCGCTCATGACCGCGGATGGAGTCAACCGCTCGCTGCCGGGACGGCTGGTGGCAGTAGATCTCCACAAGCCACTGAAGGACGGGAAGCCCGGAAAGACGGTGCTCCTCGAACAAGGCGAGCTGATCACGACAGCCGCGCTCCAGCATGTGCAGGCCGAGCTCGAGCCCGAGGTCGCCGCCGGGATTGGAATCCCGATCCGCTCCGTGCTCAAGTGCCGGAGCGAGTTCGGGGTTTGCCGGCGGTGCTACGGGACCTTCCTGGCCACGGGGAAGCCGTGCGAGATCGGTGACGCGGTCGGGATCATCGCCGCCCAGTCGATCGGCGAGCCCGGTACACAGCTCACGATGCGCACGTTCCACACGGGTGGTGTAGCCGGGGCGGATATCACGCACGGCCTTCCGCGCGTCGTCGAGATCTTCGAGGCCCGGAACCCCAAGGGAGCTGCAAAGCTCGCCGAGATCGGCGGAACCGTCTCCCTGGAGCAGACCGAGCGCTCGATCAAGCTGACGATCCACCCCGACGGGGTCGACGAGAACGGCGAGCCTCTCGGGGACGTGTCCTACCTGATCCCACGGCGCACCAGGCTCCTGGTCGGCGAAGGGCAGGTCGTCGAGCCCGGCGACGCACTCCACGAGGGCTCGCTGACTCCGGCCGACCTGCTGCGCCTCAAAGGCGCGACGGACGTGGAGGTCTACCTCGTCGACGAGGTGCAGCGCGTGTACCGGTCGCAGGGCGTGGACATCCACGACAAGCACATCGAGTTGATCATCCGCCAGATGATGAAGAAGGTGCGGGTCGAATCGGCCGGAACGACCGACTTGCTGCCAGGGCAGCTCGTCGACAAGGTCGTCCTAGAGCGGGAGAACACCCGCGTGAAGAAGGCCAAGGGCGAGCAGGCGACCTTCGAGCCGCTCATCCTGGGCATCACGAAGGCGTCCCTCGCCACCGAGTCGTTCCTGTCGGCCGCCTCCTTCCAGGAGACGACGAAGGTGCTGACCGACGCCTCGATCGAGGGCAAGGTCGACCGCCTTCTCGGTCTGAAGGAGAACGTCATCATCGGGAAACTGATCCCGGCCGCGACTGGGCTCAAGAAGTACCGCCAGGTCGAAATCGGTCCGAGCGACAAGGTGCCCGCCTCCGCGTACACACGCCCTGCGACGGAAGAGCAGCTCCTGGCCGCGCTCGAGGAGATCGGCTCCGACGGCGGCGCAGAGCTCGGCCTGCTCGATCTCGACTTCGGCGGACAGCCGGAGACGAACGGCGACGCCGCGCTCGAGAGCCCGGAGGCGGAGGAGATCCCGGAGGTCGAGACGCCCCTGGACGAGGAGAAGCCCTCGTAAGGTAGGACGTCGTGCGTATTGGGCTGCGCGTTGGGGCGGGGAGATCCGCCCCTTCGCGTTCCAGGGCCCGCCGATTCCCGTCAGAAGAACACCGCTCTTTGCGAAAAGTTCTCGGTGAGCGGGCCTAGCGCAACCTGCTCGATTCTTCTACATTCTCCGACGCCGGCTGCGGCACGGCGGGCTCGAGGCCCGTCCTCGGTTGTCCACAGAACTCACAGGAGCCTGGGGAGAACTCAGCACGCCCTTCAGGACGCGTCAACTCCTGCGATGGCGCGTCCTTTGCCGGCCTGCTTGGCCTCATAGAGCGCATCGTCGGCGCGTTCGAAGAACGAGATCGGATCGTCGTTCGGTCGAAGCTCCACCACCCCGCCGGAAATGCGTAAACGCTCCGCTGGTCCTGTGGAACGGTTGGCGACGGCAAACTGAAGTCGACGAAAGAGCTGCTCGGCGTCCACCAGAGCGGAATCGGGCAAGATGACCGCGAACTCGTCGCCGCCGATCCGGCAACCGAGGTCGGAGCTGCGGATCACGGTCTGAACCCGGTCGCCCAGCTGCGCCAGCACGCGGTCGCCGCCCAGATGGCCTTCGTGGTCGTTGATCGACTTGAAGTCGTCGATGTCGAACACGAGCAGCGCCAGCGAGCGTTGGTAGCGGGTTGCGCGCGCACATTCACGGGCGAGGGCCTCGTGAAAATAGCGGCGGTTGTGGAGACTGGTGAGCGAATCGAGATCGGCCAGCTGCCGCGCTTCTCGGAACCGGCGAGCGTTCTCGATTACAGGTGCCGCCGCCGTGGCCAGTCCCTCGAGCTCGCGGAGCTCATGCTCCGAAAGCTGTCGCTCGCGCCCCCGCCAGAAGACTCCGAGGCTCCCGATCGGCTCGCGGTCCGTCATCAGACGGATCATCATGCCGCCGCGGATGAGGGTTTCGTCGTCCACGCTCTCGGCCGCGTAGCGGTAGTTGATCGTGATCGCGCGCGTCTCGCCGCCGTCCGGCGTACCGCCGATCAGCTGATGCTCCGCCTCCTCCGGGGTCATCCCGGCCGTCGCCACGACGGGTTCGTTCCCCGGCTGGGAGACCACGACCATGGCTGCCTCGGCCGGAGCGATATCGAGCGCCGCTTCGACCAGGTGTCGGGTTACCGAGTCGAGGTCGATCGAGCCGCCAAGGCTCGCAAACCGCCGTGACCGCCGGCTCTCCTCGCGAGCCCGCAGCAGCTCCCGGGAAAGACCCTCGAGCATCTGCTCGAAGCGAGCGTCGGACTCCTCGAGCGTGCGCTCAACGTCGGGATCATGTCGGTCGCGCCCTGAGCGCAGCACCAGCACCAGCAGGAAGATGGCGACGACGAGCGTGATTGCAGCGGCGCCGACCGCAGCGCCGACCGCTATCCACGTCGTCGTCTCAAAATACAAAGTCATCCCGGTCGCCATCCGGTGTTGTAGGGCCGCTTCACTGACAATAGGGGCGTTTTTCCACTTTTGATACCCCTGCGGCCCGGCGTCACGGGTGGCCCGTTGCTGCTACCATTCCGCGAGGTTCGGAGTGGGCAACAGCTGCCTGCGCCGAGCTTTCTTTGCGTAGAGAACCTCGACCAGGGAGACCTCGAAACACTCGTGCCAACCGTGAATCAGCTCGTCCGGAAGGGCCGCACTGCGCCCACCAGTAAGACCAAGACGCCCGCGTTGCGCGGAGCGCCTCAGAAGCGGGGTGTCTGCACGCGCGTCTTCACGGTCACCCCGAAGAAGCCAAATTCGGCCCTACGCAAGGTTGCCCGAGTGCGCCTCACGAACGGGATGGAGGTCACCACCTACATCCCGGGGGAGGGCCACAACCTTCAGGAGCATTCGGTCGTACTGGTACGCGGAGGCCGGGTCAAAGATCTCCCTGGCGTCCGGTACAAGGTGATCCGCGCCGCGCTCGATACTGCCGGCGTCTCCGATCGCCGTCAGGCACGCTCACGGTACGGCGCCAAGAAGGCAGGTAACTAACTTGGCGACCCCCTTCCTCCCATCTCGCACTCTTATGACCGCTGCAAAGCGTCGCCTCGCGGCGTCCTCGGTCGCGCCCGTAGCTTCCAGCTACGAGCACTCCTTGCGTCCTTACGATGCTCGCTTTTCGCGGCCTGAGAGCACGATCTGCTCGGAAGGTGATCGCTAATGCCGCGCCGCGCAGAAGTTGCTGTTCGCGAGCTCGATCCAGATCCCGTCTACAACTCGAAGCTCGTCACCCAGGTGATCAACAAGGTGATGACACGCGGGAAAAAGTCCATTGCGGAGCGGATCGTGTACGAGGCGCTCGATGCCGTCGGCGAGAAGACGGGCAAGCCGCCCGTCGACGTGCTCGAGCAGGCCGTGAAGACGGTGACGCCCGTGCTCGAGGTTCGCTCACGCCGTGTCGGCGGCGCCAACTACCAGGTTCCGATCGAGGTGCCCCAGCGCCGTGCGCGGACGCTCGCGGTGCGCTGGATCGTCGGTTACTCGCGCGACCGGCGAGAGAAGCACATGCAGGAGAAGCTCGCCGGCGAGATCCTCGATGCGATCAACCAGCAGGGCGGAGCCTTCAAGCGCAAGGACGACCTCTATCGGATGGCGCAGGCCAACAAGGCCTTTGCGCACTACAGGTGGTAGCAGGGACCTCGGATGGCTGAGAAGACCGCAACTGTCGCCGGCGACAAGATCGCGCTCGAGAAGGTCCGGAACATCGGGATCATGGCGCACATCGACGCCGGCAAGACCACCACGACCGAGCGGATCCTGTACTTCACCGGACGGACCCACAAGATGGGCGAGGTGCACGAGGGCGCTGCCGTCATGGACTGGATGGCACAGGAGCAGGAGCGTGGCATCACGATCACGTCTGCTGCGACGACGGCGTTCTGGCGTGATTTTCGCATCAACATTATCGATACGCCCGGGCACGTGGACTTCACGGTCGAGGTGGAGCGCAGCCTGCGCGTCCTCGACGGGGCTATAGCCGTCTTCGACTCGGTTGCAGGCGTCGAGCCGCAGTCCGAAACCGTCTGGCGCCAGGCCGACCGGTATCGCGTCCCACGAGTCGCCTTCATCAACAAGATGGATCGCGTCGGAGCCGACTTCTTCGGCTCCGTCCAGTCGATGGTCGACCGGCTCGGAGCCCACCCGGTGCCGGTGCAACTCCCGGTCGGGCAGGAGGAGCATTTCCGCGGCGTCGTCGACGTGATCGACATGAAGGCCGTGGTCTGGGCTGACGACCTCGGCATCAAGATCGACGAGATCGAGATCCCCGAGGAGCTTCGCGAGCAAGCCGAGGAATACCACCACCAGCTGATCGAAGCCGTCGCCGAGCACGACGAGGAGCTCCTCGAGACGTACCTCACGGACGAGTCGTCAGTCACCTCCGAGATGATCCGACGGGCCCTTCGCAAGGCCACGCTCGAGATCGCCGTCACCCCCGTCCTCCTCGGCTCGGCGTTCAAGAACAAGGGCGTCCAGCCGCTTCTCGACTCGGTGATCGACTACCTGCCGAGCCCGCTCGATGTTCCGCCGATGCACGGGCGCGACCCACGCACCGACCACGAGCTTTCGCGCCGCCCCTCCGAAGACGAGCCCTTCTCAGCACTGGCCTTCAAGGTCATGAGCGACCCGTACGTCGGCAAGCTGACCTATTTCCGGGTCTACTCGGGGAAGGTCAAGGCCGGCGAGCGCGTGCTCAACACGACGACCGGAAAGACCGAGCGGATCGGGCGCCTGCTCCAGATGCACGCAAACCACCGCGAGGAGCGCGGGGAAATCGGTGCCGGGGAGATCGTTGCGGCAGTCGGGCTCAAGGCGACGACCACCGGTGACACGTTGTCGGCGGAGACGGCTCCCATCCTGCTCGAGTCGATGGACTTCCCCGAGCCGGTCATCTCGGTGGCGATCGAGCCGAAGACCAAGGGCGACCAGGACAAGCTCGGTGCAGGCCTGCAGCGGCTCAGCGAGGAGGACCCGACCTTCCGCGTCCATACGGACGAGGAGACCGGCCAGACGATCATCGCCGGCATGGGCGAGCTCCACCTCGAGATCATCGTCGACCGCCTCATGCGCGAGTTCTCGGTCGACGCAACGGTGGGCCGTCCCCAGGTCGCCTACCGCGAGACGGTCTCGAAGCGTGTCGAAAAGATCGAGGGACGCTTTGTCCGCCAGACGGGCGGTCGGGGTCAGTACGGCCATGCGGTCATCAACCTCGAGCCGAGCGAGCCGGGTGAGGGCTACGAGTTCATCGACAAGATCGTCGGCGGGAAGATCCCGCGTGAGTACATCCCGTCGGTCGACCTGGGCATCCAGGAGTCAATGGAGTCGGGCATCCTGGCGGGGTACCCCGTCGTCGACATCCGGATCGAGCTCGTCGACGGCTCCTACCACGACGTCGACTCGAGCGAGATGGCCTTCAAGATCGCGGGCTCGATGGCGTTCAAGAACGCCGCGCAGCGGGCGAAGCCGAAGCTGCTCGAGCCGGTAATGGCGGTCGAGGTCGTGACGCCCGAGGACTACCTCGGCGACGTCATGGGCAACCTGAACTCGCGGCGCGGGCGGGTCGAGAATCTCGAGCCTCGGGGGAACGCACAATCGGTGCGCGCACACGTGCCGCTCGCAGAGATGTTCGGATACGCGACGGACCTCAGGTCGATGACCCAGGGCCGCGCCACTTTCACCATGCAATTCGATCGGTATGAAGAGGTGCCGCAGTCGATCGCAAGCGAGATCGTCTCAGCGGCGCAGGGTTCGTAAAGGACACGGAGGACTAATGGCTAAGCAGAAGTTCGAGCGCACGAAGCCCCACGTCAACGTCGGCACCATCGGTCACATCGACCACGGGAAGACGACTCTGACGGCGGCGATTACCAAGGTGCTGGCGGAGACCGGGACAGGCACCTCCTTCACCCAGTTCGACCAGATCGACAAAGCTCCGGAGGAGAAGGAGCGCGGCATCACGATCGCCGCCTCGCACGTGGAGTACGAGACGGAGAATCGTCACTACGCGCACGTCGACTGCCCGGGCCACGCCGACTACATCAAGAACATGATCACCGGCGCCGCCCAGATGGACGGCGCGATCCTCGTCGTCTCGGCAGCGGACGGCCCCATGCCGCAGACCCGGGAGCACATCCTCCTCGCCCGCCAGGTCGAGGTGCCTTACATCGTCGTGTTCCTGAACAAGGCCGACATGGTCGACGACCCCGAGCTCCTCGAGCTCGTCGAGCTCGAAGTCCGCGAGCTCCTCTCGAAGTACGAGTTCCCCGGAGACGACACCCCGGTCATCGCCGGCTCGGCGCTGAAGGCGCTCGAGGGCGACGAGGAGTGGGTGCCCAAGATTCTCGAGCTCATGGCTGCCGTGGACTCGTACATCCCGGAGCCGGAGCGCGACATCGACAAGCCGTTCCTGATGCCGATCGAGGACGTCTTCACGATCACCGGCCGCGGAACTGTCGTCACGGGCCGCGTCGAGCAGGGCGCTGTCAAGGTCGGCGAGGAAGTCGAGATGGTCGGCATCCACCCGCAGGTGACGAAGACGGTCGTGACCGGCGTCGAGATGTTCCAGAAGCTTCTCGACCAGGGCCAGGCAGGCGACAACATCGGCGCTCTCCTCCGCGGCACCAAGCGCGAGGAGGTCGAGCGCGGCCAGGTCCTCGCCAAGCCAGGCTCGATCACGCCTCATACGCACTTCAGGGCCGAGGTGTACGTCCTCTCCAAGGACGAGGGTGGGCGCCACACGCCGTTCTTCAACGGCTATCGCCCTCAGTTCTACTTTCGGACGACAGACGTGACGGGCTCGATCAAGCTGCCGGAAGGCCAGGAGATGGTAATGCCGGGTGACAACACCAACATGGAGATCGAGCTGATCCAGCCGATCGCCATGGACTCCGGCCTTCGCTTCGCCGTCCGCGAGGGCGGGCGCACAGTGGGCGCCGGTGTCGTGACGGAGATCGTTACCTAAGCACTCATGGCCCAGCCCAAGATCCGCATCCGCCTCAAGGGTTACGACCACACGCAGCTCGACCGGTCGGCAGTGTCGATCGTCGAGACGGCGCAGCGAACCGGTGCGACGGTCACCGGGCCGGTGCCCCTGCCCACCGAGAACAACCGCTACACGGTTCTCCGAAGCCCGTTCAAGGACAAGGACAGCCGCGAGCATTTCGAGGTGCGCACGCACAAGCGCCTGATCGATATCCACTCGCCGACGCCGAAGACGGTCGACTCCCTGATGCGGCTCGACCTTCCCGCGGGCGTTGACATCGAGATCAAGCTGTGATGGAGCGGAATCTCTCGATTCACGCGGGCCGGGCATGCCCGGCCCCTACCGGGTCCGTAGGGGCAGGACATGTCCCGCCCGCGAGGTGCCGCCAGTGAAAGGGATCGTCGGACGCAAGCTCGGGATGACGCAGGTCTTCGACCCGGAGACCGGCTCGCTCACGCCCGTGACGGTGATCGAGGCGGGGCCCTGCCCCGTGGTGTCGATCCGGATGGCGGACACGGACGGCTACGACGCCGTCCAGCTGGCCTTCGATGCCGTGCCGGAGCGCAAGCTCCAGCGGTCGAGGCTCGGGCATCTGAAGAAGCACGGCGTCGAGCCGCACCGGAAGCTGGTCGAGATCCGCGGGGCGCACGAGCTGACGCCGGGCGAGACCATGACCGTCGAGGCATTCGAGCCCGGGGACAAGGTCAAGGTGTCCGGAATCTCGATCGGGAAGGGCTTCCAGGGGACGATCAAGCGCCACAACTTCTCCCGCGGCCCCGTCAGCCACGGCTCGCACAACGTGCGTGCGCCGGGGTCGATCGGCGCCTCCGCGACGCCTTCGCGCGTCTTCAAAGGGAGGAAGATGCCCGGTCAGATGGGCAACAAGCGCATCACCCAGGTCGGCCTCACGGTGGTCGACCGGGACCCCGAGCAGAACCTGCTCCTTCTCAAAGGGGCGGTCCCCGGCCATAGGAACGGCATCGTCGTGATCCGCGAGGACCCGAGGTGATGGTGTAGATGGCTGCGCCGAAAGCACCCCTCCTCGACCTCGCCGGCAAAAAGGCGAAGGACGTGACGCTCGCAGAGGCTGTCTTCACCGCCGAGGTCAAGCCGCACCTCATCCACGAGACCGTCCGCTCCGAGACCTCCGCCGCGCGCGCGAACACGCGTGGAGGGAAGTCTCGTGGCCTCGTCTCCGGCGGGCGGGCGAAGCCATGGCGCCAGAAGGGGACCGGCCGCGCGCGCCAGGGCACCACACGGGCGCCGCAGTGGACGGGAGGCGGAATGGCCTTCCCGCCGAACAACCGCGCCTTCGACGTCAAGGTGAACCGCAAAGCTCGCAAGGCCGCGCTGCGCGGAGCACTTTCCTACCACGCGCAGCAGGGGACGCTGGCCGTGCTCGACGCCGCCGACTTCGCGGAACCCTCGACGAAGAGCGCTATCGCACTCGCCACCGCCTGGGGCAAGGACTTTCCTCTCCTCGTGATCGCCGAGCGCGACGAGCAACCGCTCGTCAAGTCGTTCCGGAACGTCGAGCGCTCGCTCGTCGTCGAGCCGGCCGAGCTCGAGGTCGGTGCTCTCGTCTGGGCGCGATCGGTGCTCGTCTCTCAGGCCGCGCTCGACCGGGTCCAGCAGATGGCGGACGGAGGCGGCCGGCACTCATGAGCCTCACCTCCCGCGAAGTGCTGATCGCTCCCGTCGTCTCCGAGAAGAGCTACAGCCTGATCGAGAACAACAAGTACTCGTTCCGCGTCCACGAGAAGGCGCACAAGACGCAGATCCGCCAGGCCGTCGAGGAGCTCTTCGATGTGAAGGTCGAGGGCGTCAACGTCGTCAAGGTGCAGGCCAAGCCGAAGCGCCGGGGGACGTCAAAGGGCACGCGGCCGGGCTGGAAGAAGGCGATCGTCCAGCTACGCGCCGGTGACCGGATCGAGATCTTCGAAGGAGTCGCGGTCTAGGTGTCCCTTCACGCAATGCATGCCCGCGTCTGGCCCGCGATCACGCTGCGCCAGGAACCCCCCTCGCCCTTGCCAAGGCTTCTAGCCTTGGCCGCGGCCGAGTGCGGCTCCTGGCTTGGTGCTTGCGACCCAGCTGCTAGACAGCATCACATGAAGGGACACTGATGCCCATCCGCAAGTACAAGCCGACGAGTCCGGGCCGGCGCTTCCGGAGCGTCTCGACCTTCGAGGAGGTCACGAAGACGACGCCGGAGAAGAGCCTGCTCGAGCCCGTGAAGAAGACGGGCGGCCGGAACAACAACGGGCGCATCACGACGCGACACCAGGGCGGCGGCCACAAGCGCCGGTACCGCGTCGTCGACTTCAAGCGCACGAAGGACGGCGTTCCCGCGAAGGTCGCGGCGATCGAGTACGACCCGAACCGCTCGGCGCGAATCGCCCTGCTCCACTATGCAGACGGCGCCAAGTCCTACATCCTCGCGCCCGCGCGCCTCCAGGTGGGGCAGAAGGTCGAGTCCGGACCCCGGGCGGACATCAAGCCGGGGAATGCCCTACCGCTGGCGAACATCCCGACCGGAACGCTCGTCCACAACGTCGAGCTGAAGCCGGGCCGTGGTGGCCAGATGGCGCGTAGCGCGGGGGCCGGGGTGCAGCTCGTCGCCAAGGACAGCGGCTTCGCCGTGCTTCGTGTCCCTTCCGGTGAGATGCGGCGGGTCCCGCTCACCTGCCGCGCGACTGTCGGGCAGGTGGGGAACGTGGACCATGAAAACCAGAACAGCGGCAAGGCGGGACGGAGCCGCTGGCTCGGCAAGCGTCCAACCGTCCGTGGCTCGGCCATGAACCCGGTCGATCATCCGCACGGCGGCGGAGAGGGCAAGTCGAAGGGGGGCCGGCACCCGGTCACTCCGTGGGGCGTCCCGACGCTAGGCAAGCGCACCCGCAAGAAGCACAAGGATTCCGACAAGCTGATCGTCCGCGCCCGCCGCCGCGGCAAAGAGCGCCGGTGAATGGAATGGAGGGTGACTCGTAAGTGAGTAGATCGTCGAAGAAGGGGCCCTGGGTCGAGGAGCGGCTCATGCAGCGAATCAACGAGATGAACACATCGGGCGCGAAGCGGCCGGTACGGACGTGGTCGCGCACATCGACCGTCTTTCCCGAGATGGTCGGCCACACCATCGCCGTGCACGACGGGCGCAAGCACGTGCCCGTGTTCGTGACCGAGTCGATGGTCGGCCACAAGCTCGGCGAGTTCGCGCCGACGCGAACGTTCCGCGGCCACTCCGGCGACCGGCAGGCAAAGGTCAGGTAGTGCCCATTCCGACGCGACAGCATCACGGGAAGGGGCGCTAATGGCGACGGTCGAAGCACCGCGCACGGAAGTGCGTGCCGAGGCGAAGTACGTGAGAGCCGCCCCGCGGAAGACGCAGCTCGTCGTGGACCAGATCCGCGGCCGCACCGTTCCGGAGGCGCGCGCAATCCTCGCGTTCCTGGAGCGGGACGCAGCCCGGGACGTGGAGCGCGTCCTCACGTCCGCGGTCGCGAACGCGGAGACGAACCACGGGCTGCTCGGCGACGACCTCTACGTCTCCGCCGCCTACGTGGGCGCCGGACCGACGCTGAAGCGGTGGCGTGCTCGCGCGCGTGGCCGGGTGGCACGGATCAAAAAGCGCACCTGCCACATCACGGTCACGCTCGCGATGCCGACTGGGGAAGCGATTCCGGAGCCTCGCGGCTCAGTCGTGATCGAACCGCCGCCTGAGGAGCCTGAGGCAACACCCGCAAAGGAGGCGCCCAAGCCTGCGCGGGCACCCCGGAAGCAGGCCGGGGATGCCGCGACGGAGACCGCGAAGCCAAAGCGCGCCCCACACAAGCAGCCAGACGAGCCGACCGAGAAGGAGAAGTCCAAGTCCGAGGCCAAGCCGAAGGCCGAAGCAAAGCCCAAGCGAGCCGCGAAGCCCAAGGCCGCCGCCGATGCAGCCGAAAAGCCGAAGCGCGCGCCACGGAAGAAGAAAGAGGAGTCTTAATGGGCCAGAAGGTTCACCCAGGCGGCCTTCGGGTCGGCATCATCCACGACTGGAAGTCCAACTGGTTCGCCGGGACCAAGGACTTTCCGGCGTACCTGATCGAGGACGTCAAGATCCGAGACCACATCCGGGCGAAGCTCGGTCACGCTGGGCTCTCGGACATCCTCATCAAGAAGGACAAGCAGCGGATCACGATCGACATCTACACGGCCAGGCCGGGCATCGTGATCGGTAAGTCGGGCTCCGAGGTGGACGCGCTGCGGCGCGAGATCCACGGGATGACCGAAAAGAGCGTCCACGTCAACATCAACGAGATCAAGCGACCCGAGCTCGACGCGAAGCTCGTCGCGCAGTCGATCGGCGAGCAGCTCCAGAACCGGGTCAGCTTCCGCCGGGCGATGAAGCGCTCACTCGCCTCAGCGATCAGGTCGGGCGCGCAGGGAGTCAAGATCACGTGCGGCGGGCGGCTGGGGGGCGGCGAGATGTCCCGCTCCGAGACCTACTCGGAGGGCCGCGTCCCGCTTCACACGCTGCGCGCCGACATCGATTACGGCTTCGCAGAGGCCAAGACGACCTACGGCCGGATCGGCGTCAAGGTCTGGATCAACAAGGGAGAGATCATGCCCGAGGGCTTCGATATGGGCCAGGGCGACGGGGCCTCCGGCCGGCTGGGCGAGCAGGATCAGGCACGGCGCCGCGGTGGCCGCGAGGGTCTCGGACCGCGCGAGGGGGGCCGCCGGCCCCCGGATCGGGAGGGTCTCGGTCCAGTCCGGAAGCGGAAGCGCGGGAGCGGGCAAGGTGCTCAAGGCGGCCAGGGTGGCTCGCGTCCGCGCGGAGCCCGCGTCGAACAACCTCAGACCGAGCAGGGTGTGTCCGAGGCAGGGCGGGAGCAGCCCGCCGTCGAGCCGGCCGAGCCCGACGGGGCGAAGGAAGTCGCCGAGGCGCCCGATACGACCATGCAGGAAGACCCGAAGACGCTCGAGTCGTCCGGCGGCGAGGGCGCCGAGAAATCCGGAGGCGAGAAGTAGATGCTGCTCCCACGAAAGACGAAGTTCCGGAAGCAGCACCGCGGGCGCCGGCGTGGATTCGCCAAGGGCCAGCAGCAGGTCAACTTCGGGGATTTCGGATTGAAGTCGCTCGAGACTGCCTGGGTGACCAATCGCCAGATCGAAGCGGCGCGTATCGCGATGACCAGGAAGATCAAGCGTGGCGGCAAGGTCTGGATCAACATCTTCCCGGACAAGCCTGTTACGCAGAAGCCCGCCGAGACGCGCATGGGCTCCGGCAAGGGGTCCCCCGAGCACTGGGTGGCGGTAGTCAAGCCCGGTCGCGTCATGTTCGAGCTTGCCGGCGTCTCCGAGGAGCTCGCACGCGAGGCGATGCGCCTCGCAGGCATGAAGTTGCCGGTCAAGACAAAGTTCGTGAAGCGGGAGGCTGATCTCTTTGAGGGCTAGAGAGCTTCGGGAGCTGAGCGACGAGGAGCTCGGAAAGCGCCTCGCGGAGAGTCGCGAGGAGCTCTTCAACCTCCGCTTTCAGGCCGCGACAGGGGCGCTCGAGAACAGTGCGCGGCTGAACCTGACCAAACGCGACATCGCCCGGATCCTGACCATTCAGGCCCAACGGGAAAACACTCTGGAGAGAAGGTAAATGGCACCACCGAGAAAGAAGGAAGAAGAGAAGGAGCCGAAGCCGAAGTCAGCGAAGCCGAAGGCGGCGAAGGCCAAGGAGACCAAGCCGAAGGCGGCGCCCAAGCCGAAGGCCAAGGCGAAGCCGAAGGTCGAGGAGACGGCCGTGGAGCCCCTGGCAGAGGCCGAGGGCACTGAGGAGCTCGTCTCCGAGCAGACGTCAGAGCCGGCGCCGGCCGAGGACGCCGCGAGCGAGGAGCCTGCGGCCGCACCTGAGCTCGAAGCCGAGCGCGCGGTGGAGGAGCCCGTTGCAGAAGAGCCTGCAGCGGAGCCTGAGCCTGCACCCGAAGAGCCCGTAGTCCAGGCCGAGCCCGAGCCTGCTCCCGAGGAGCCGGTTCCCGACGAGCTTGCCGCGGAAGAAGCGGTCCCGGATCAAGTGGCTGAAGAGCCTGCAGCCGAGGAGGCGCAGACCGAGGTGGCGCAGACCGAGGTGGCCGCGGAGGCGCCGGCTGCAGAGGCCACGCCGGAGCCGGAAGCCGAGGGCGAGGAGCCTGCTGCCGAGGAAGCAGCTCCTGAGCCGGAAGCAGAAGCCGCCGCCGAGGCGCCCGCCGCCGAGCAGCCAGTCGCGGAAGAGCCAGCAGCCGAGCCCGAAGCGGCCGAGCCCGAGGCCGCCGAGCCCGCGGTGGAGGCGGCTGTGCCCCGGGTCGAGCCTGCGAAGCCGAAGACTCCCCGCCGGCCAAAGGCCGAGCGAACGGCGCGCACGCAATCGAGGAAGGCCCGCGCCCGTGCGAGAAAGCCTTCCGAGCGCGGTCCACTGGTTCGCCTGCCAAAACCCGAGCAGTCAAGAGGGCAACGGAAGGAGCGGCGCGGGACCGTCGTCTCGAACGCGATGGACAAGACGATCGTCGTCCGGGTCGACAGCGCCAAGCCGCATCCGCGCTACAAGAAGGTCGTTCGGCGCTCGCAGAAGATCCACGCGCACGACGAGCAGAATCAGGCGAACGTGGGCGACGTGGTTCGCATCATCGAGACGCGTCCGCTTTCAAAGACCAAGAACTGGCGTCTCGCCGAGGTCGTGGAACAGGCCAGGTGATCGACCTCCGATGATCCAGCAGGAATCGAGACTTCGCGTCGCGGACAACACAGGAGCCAGATCGCTCCTCTGCATCCGCGTGCTCGGCGGGTCGCATCGCCGCTACGCGCGGGTCGGCGACATCATCGTCGGTACCGTGAAGGTGGCTACCCCGCAGGGCACCGTGAAGAAGGGCGAGGTCGTGAAGGCGGTCGTCGTCCGAACGAAGAAACCCTTCGGACGGAACGACGGCACCTCGATCGCGTTCGACGAGAACGCGGCTGTGATCATCGATGCTGCGAACAACCCGCGCGGCACCCGTATCTTCGGGCCCGTCGCGCGCGAGCTCAGGGAGAAGAACTTCATGAAGATCGTCTCACTCGCGCCCGAGGTTCTGTAGAGATGGTTGATCGCGGCCACGCCAATTACCGACCAACCATCTGATGCCAGCGGCGCTGAAGATCCGAAAGGGAGACGTCGTCCAGGTCATCTCCGGCAAGGACCGCGGCAAGCAGGGGCGCATCCTCGAGGCACATCCCACCGAGGGGCGGGTGATCGTCGAGAACCTGAACATGGTCAAGAAGCACCGGCGGGCGCGTCCAATGAAGGACTCGAGCCGGATGGGTCAGACCCAAGTGCAGCCAGGGGGCGTATTCGACATCGCGGCGCCGATCGACATCTCGAACGTGATGATCGTGTGCCCGACCTGCAACCGCGCGTCGCGCGTCGGCTACGAGTTCCGTGACGACGGGAAGGGCGGCCGGATCAAGGTGCGGGTCTGCAAGCGCGCCGACTGTGGGCAGGTGCTGGATCGATGACTTCGACCGCGACCGAGACTCCGACCCCACGCCTGAAGGACCGGTACGACGCCGAGATTCGCGAGCGCCTCAAGGAGCGATTCGAGTACCGCTCGATCATGGAGGTCCCGCGGGTCTTGAAGATCACCGTGAACATGGGCGTCGGCGAGGCGAAGACGAACACCAAGGCGCTGGACAGCGCCGTCGAGGAGCTGACGACGATCACCGGCCAGCGGGCGCAGATCCGCCGGGCCCGGAAGTCGATCGCCGGTTTCAAGATCCGAGAGGGTATGCCGATCGGCGCCAGGGTGACGCTCCGTGGAGCTCGCATGTACGAGTTTCTCGACCGGCTCGTCTCGATCGCGCTGCCGCGCATCCGCGATTTTCGCGGGCTCTCGGTCCAGAGCTTCGACGGGCGCGGCAACTACTCGCTCGGCGTCCGCGAGCAGATCATCTTTCCGGAGATCGACTATGACGACATCGACAGCGTCCGAGGCCTCGACGTGGCCATCACCACGTCCGCCAAGACGGACGAAGAGGGGTTGGCGCTCCTGCGGGAGTTCGGCCTGCCCTTCCGAGCAGAGAGCTAGGAGGACCTACTGCATGGCTAAGAAGAGCTTGATCGCGAAGGCGGCGCGGCCACAGAAGTTCAAGACGCGCCAGTATTCACGCTGCAACCGCTGCGGACGGCCGCGAGCCGTCTACAAGCGCTTCGGCGTCTGCCGCATCTGCCTCCGCGAGCTGGCACACGAGGGAGCCATCCCCGGCATGACGAAGGCGAGCTGGTAATGCCGCGACAAATGCTGACGCATTTCCCGCGGGGCGAGGCTAGTCCCATCGCTTCGCTCGGGAGGAGAACCAAAAATGCTTACTGATCCGGTTGCCGACATGCTGACGAGGATCCGGAACGCCAACAAGGCGCTCCAGGAGACCGTGTCCATGCCGACGTCGAATCTGAAGACGGAGCTCGCCCGCATCCTGAAGGAGGAGGGGTACATCCGCGATTACAGGATCGACCAGGGCGAGTCGTTCGATACCCTTGTCGTCGAGCTGAAGTTCGGGCAGAACCGCGAACGGGTCATCACCGACCTGAAGCGCGTCTCTAAGCCCGGGCGCCGGATCTATGCGAAGAAGGAGCGGCTTCCGCGCGTCCTCGGCGGCATGGGCACGGCTGTTATCTCCACTTCCGGCGGGCTCGTCACGAGCAAGCGGGCGCAGGAGTTGGGCGTCGGTGGAGAAGTGGTCTGTTTCGTCTGGTGAGGCGAGAAGCGAAAATCTAAATGAGCAGAATCGGTAAGAGCCCAATTTCACTACCTTCCGGCGTCAACGTCTCGATTTCCCCTGGGCGCGTGATGGTGAACGGTCCTCTGGGCGAGCTGTCGCAGCAGCTCCCGCAGCGGATCGCTGTCGAGCAGAAGGAAGACCAGATCGTGGTCACACGTCCAACGGAGCGGGGTCAGGACCGCGCTCTGCACGGGCTGACGCGGTCGCTGGTCGCGAACATGGTCGAGGGTGTCACCAAAGGATTCGAAAAGACGCTCGTGATCCAGGGCGTCGGCTACCGGGCTGCGCTCCGGGGCACGAGCCTCGAGCTCAACGTCGGCTTCTCGCACTCGGTCTCGATCAACCCGCCGCAGGGAATCGCATTCGAGGTACCGCAACCCACAGTCGTGATCGTCAAGGGGATCGATAAGCAGCAGGTCGGCCAGATCGCATCGGAGATCCGTCGCGTTCGCCCGCCGGAGCCCTACAAGGGCAAGGGCATCCGCTACGAGGGCGAGTACGTGGCCCGCAAGCTCGGAAAGCGCGCCTGATGGTCTACCACGCCCATTACCGGCCAACCATCTGATGGCGACGCTGACGACACGTGCGGCCCGCGAGCGCCGCCACAAGAGGGTCCGCAGCCGGGTCTCGGGCTCCGCGGAGCGCCCTCGCCTCGTGGTCTTTCGCTCCAATCGAGGCATCGAGGCCCAACTCGTCGACGACCTGAATGGGAAGACGATCGCCGGCGCCAACCATCTGGGCGTCAAGAAGTCGTTCAAGGGCTCGAAGACCGAGCAGGCGGCGGAGGTGGGCAAGCTGCTTGCGCAGGCCGCGAAGAAGGCCGGTATCGAGATGGTGGTCTTCGACCGCGGCGGCTACCTCTATCACGGACGCGTCAAAGCGCTCGCCGATGGCGCGCGCGAAGGAGGACTGGTTTTCTAGTGGCAGTTGACGTACAGCAGGTGCGCCAGCGCGAGATCGAGTCGCGTGAGCTCAAGGAGCGCGTCGTCGAGATCAATCGCGTCGCCAAGGTCGTGAAGGGAGGCCGTCGCTTCTCGTTCACAGCGCTCGTCGTGATCGGCGATGAGGTCGACCGCGTCGGCGTGGGGTACGGCAAGGCGCGTGAGGTGCCGCTGGCCATCTCGAAGGCAGTGGACGACGCGAAGAAGAACCTCTTCCAGGTGCCGAAGAAGGGGCAGACGATCACCCACGAGGTCGTCGGCCGGTTCGCCGCCGCCCGCGTGGTGCTTCGCCCCGCGAGCGAGGGCACCGGCGTCATCGCCGGGGGCGGCGTCCGTGCAGTCCTCGAGCTGGGCGGGATTCGCGACATCCTCGCGAAGAGCCTGGGTACGCCGAATCCGATCAACGTGCTGAAGGCGACCGTGGACGGCCTGCAGCAGCTCAGGCGACCGGAAGAGGTTGCCGCGGCGCGCGGGTTGACCGTCCAGCAGGTGCTCTTCCCGCGGAAGCAAAAGCAGGAAGCCGAGAGCACACCGGCTGACGTACAGGAGGCCCCGCCGGCGTCGGCTGCCGAGCAGCCGGAGCCGGAGGCGACGGAAACGACGGAGACGAATGGCCAAGCTGAAGATCACCCAGATTCGTAGCCAGATCGGCCAGAGCAAGAAGCACCGCGGCACGCTCCGAGCGCTCGGCCTGGGCAAGATCGGGCGCACGGCCGAGCACCAGGAGAGCCCAGAGACGCTCGGTATGCTCAGAAAGGTCCGCCACCTCGTGAGGATCGACGAAAGCTGATGCCGCCAGAGACACCCGAAGAGCGAGAGCTCTCGCTCTCCAACCTGAAGCCCGCCCAGAAGCGGCAGCGACGCAAGCGCGTCGGCCGCGGGCTGGCTTCCGGGAAGGGGCGGTACTCCGGTCGCGGCATCAAAGGGCAGAAGTCCCGTGCCGGCTCGCACTCGATGCGCCCGGGCTTCGAGGGGGGTCAGATGCCGCTCTACATGCGGCTCGGAAAGCAGCGCGGCTCGACGTCGAAGGACGCGATGCCGGTCGGGCCGCATCGCACCCACACGATTCCGGTCAATCTCGCCGACCTCGAGCGGGTCTTCGACGACGGCGCCGAGGTGACGCTCGAGGCTCTGCTCGACAAGCGTCTGATCCGAAACACTCGCACCGACGTCAAGATTCTCGGAAACGGCGAGCTGAAGAAGAAGCTGACCGTGACCGCGCACCGGTTCTCGAAGACGGCGGCCGAGAAGATCGAAGCCGCCGGAGGCACCGCCACCGCGCTGCGCCCTCCGCGCGAGGTGAAGCGGCGAGCGCCGAAGAAGGTCAAGGCCGAAGAGCCGGCCGACGACGTGGAGACGCCTGTCGCCGGCGAGCCGGACGCAGCCGAGACGGAGCCCGCAGAGCCCGAGAACACGGGCGAGCCCGAGGAGAACGGCGAGGCCGAGGCTCCCGAGAGCGAGGCCTAACCCGGAATGTTCTCCTGGCTGACGAACGCATGGCGCGTCCCGGAGCTGCGCCACAGGGTGCTCTTCACGGCGATGATCCTCTTGTTCTACCGGCTCGGGAGTTGGATTCCCGTCCCGGGCGTCGACTCGTCGAAGATCGAGGAGTACTTCAACGGCCAGGGGGGCACGATCCTCGGCCTCCTGAACATCTTCTCGGGGGGAGCGCTCTCCCAGTTCGCGCTCTTCGCGCTCGGGATCATGCCCTACGTCACGGCCTCGATCATTCTCCAGCTGATGACCGTGGTGATCCCGCGGCTCGAGCAGCTGCAGAAAGAGGGTGAGGCCGGCTACGCCAAGATCAACCAGTACACGCGCTACCTGACGGTCGTCCTCGCAGCGCTCCAGGCGGCGGGCTACTCGTACCTCTTCCAGCGCCAGGGTGCGCTCACGCTCACGCCGAGCCGCTTCGTTCTGATCGTCATCTCGCTGACCGCGGCGACAACGCTGCTCATGTGGATGGGGGAGCTGATCACGAAGCGCGGAATCGGGAACGGCATCTCGCTCCTCATCTTCGCTTCGATTCTCTCGGGCCTCCCGGGCGGCATCCGCGCCTGGTACGAGGGGACGCCGTTCGAGCAGCTCATGTTCCCGCTCCTCGCGCTCGCGATCATCCTGGCCGTCGTCTTCGTCCAGGAGGGCCAGCGCCGCATCCCAATCCAGTATGCGAAGCGCATGGTC
>JBBQXP010000041.1:0-22503 GCA_038209555.1 Gaiellales bacterium | reverse complement strand
TTCGACCGCGACGAGGGGATCCGCCCGGACACGACCGAGGAGGTCCTGGCCGGTCTGCGCCCGGCGTTCGGCGAGGGCGGCACGGTGACGGCCGGCAACGCCTCGCAGATCAGTGACGGCGCCGCCGCGGTCGTCGTCGCGAGCGAGGAGTCGGCCGCCGAGCTCGGCCTCGCGCCGATCGCGGAGATCGTCGCGTATGGCATGTCGGCGGACCGCTACCCGAGCCTGCAGACGGTGCCGGCGCTCGCCCTCGAGAAGGCGCTGAAGCGGGCGGAGCTCACGGCGTCGGATCTGGAGGTCGTCGAGATCAACGAGGCCTTCGCGGCGGTGCCACTGCACTCGGCCCGCCTGCTCGGTCTGGACGAGGCCATCGTGAACCCCAACGGCGGAGCGGTCGCACTCGGGCACCCCATCGGCGCGAGCGGCACCCGCATCGTGCTCACGCTCGCGAACGAGCTGCGGCGCCGTGGTGCCGGCCTCGGGGCCGTCGCGATCTGCGGCGGCGGCGGGCAGGGCGACGCACTGATCCTGCGACGGGTCGGCGCGTAGGCGCATGGACGATCGCCGCTACGAGCTGCCGGAGGAGCTCGAGGACGTCCGCGCGCTCGTCCGGCAGATCGCCGAGGAGCGCATCGCACCGCGAGCGGCGGAGATCGACGAGACCGACGAGTGGCCCGAGGACGTCTACCGCGTCCTCGTCGACAACGACCTGATGGGCGTCGGCTACCCCGAGGCCGACGGCGGATCGGGCGGCGGCTCCCTCGCGTTCGGCGTGTTCATCGAGGAGATCTCGCGTGTGTCGGCAGGCGTGTCCCTCACCCCGCTCGTGTCGAAGCTCGGCGTGGTCCCGTTGACGATCGCCGGCACCGACGAACAGCGCCACACGTACACGGAGGGCGTCTGTCGCGGCGAGATCCTGATGTCGTACGCGCTCACCGAGCCCGGCGCGGGCTCCGACGCGGGCGCCATGTCGACGAGGTACGAGCGCGACGGCGAGGGCTTCGTGCTGAACGGGACGAAGCGGTTCATCACGGGCGCCGGCGTCTCGCACGCGTACGTCGTGTTCGCTACGCGCGATCCCGAGGAGCGGTCGAGGGGCGTGAGCGCATTCATCGTGCTGCGCGACGATCCGGGCGTCTCCTTCGGGAAGGCCGAGCACAAGATGGGCATCCACGGGTCTCCGACGCGCGAGGTGATCTTGAGCGACGCGCGCATCCCGGCCGACCGCCTGATCGGCGAGGAGGGCGGCGGCTTCGCGATCGCCATGAAGACCCTCGACTACTCCCGGCCGGCGATCGCCGCGCAGGCGGTCGGCATCATGCAGGGCGCACTCGACTACGCGGCGCGCTACGCGACGGAGCGCCGGCAGTTCGGCAAGCGGCTGGCGGACCTCGACGTGATCCGCTCGATGCTCGCCGACATGGCCATGAAGGTGGAGGCCGGCCGCGTGCTCACGTACCGCGCGCTCGCGGCCTGCGACGCCGGCGACCCGCGCATGACCTTCCACTCCAGCGTCGCGAAGTGCGTGGCGTCGGACAACGCGATGTCGGTCACGACCGACGCCGTGCAGGTGCTGGGCGGCTACGGGTACATGCGGGAGTACCCCGTGGAACGGTTCATGCGGGACGCGAAGATCACGCAGATCTACGAGGGGACGAGCGAGATTCAGCGCCTCGTGATTGCCCGCGAGATGGTGCGCGAGAACCGCTCGTCACTCCTCGCGGAAGTCTCCTGACGGCGCGCCACGACGCGATCGTGGTCGGATCGGGGCCGAATGGCCTCGCCGCCGCGATCACGCTCGCCGAACAGGGACTCTCGGTTTCGGTCCGGGAGGCGAACGACACGATCGGAGGCGGCGTGCGCTCGGGGGAGCTGACGCTGCCGGGCTACGTCCACGACCTCTGCTCGGCGGTTCACCCACTCGGTGCGGCCTCCCCGTTCTTTCGGACGCTGCCGCTCGAGGAGCACGGGCTCGAGTGGATCTTTCCTCCCGCCGAGGTCGTGCACCCGTTCGACGACGGCACCGCGACCGTGGTCGAGCGCTCTGTCGGCGCAACTGCGGCGGGGCTTGGTTGCGACGCAGGCGCCTACCGAAGGCTCATAGGCCGCTTTGCCGCCGACTGGCCGAAGCTCGAGCGGGAGGTCCTCGGGCCGCTTCTTCACGTGCCGCGGCATCCCGTCGCACTCGGCCGGTTCGGGCTGGCTGCACTCCTCCCGGCGACTGTGCTGGCGCGCCTTTCCTTTCGCGAACGGCGGGCTCGCGCGCTCCTGGCAGGAGGTGCCGCACACTCGATGCTGCCACTCGGCCGGGCGGCATCCGCCTCCTTTGGCCTCGTCCTCCTCGTGCTCGCGCACGCGGTCGGCTGGCCGGTGCCTCGCGGCGGTGCGCAGCGGATTGCTGACGCCCTCGCCGCACACCTGCGCTCGCTGGGCGGGGAGATCGAAACCAGTGCGCCTGTGGAGTCACTCCGAGAGCTGGCGGCGCGCGCCGTCATCTGCGACGTGACTCCGCGGGAGCTTGCGAGGCTCGCGGGAGCGGAGTTGCCCGATGCCTTCCGCGAGCGTCTGGGGCGGTATCGGTACGGGCCGGGCGTCTTCAAGATCGACTACGCCCTGGACGCGCCGATCCCGTGGGCGGCACCGGCGTGTGCCCGGTCGGCCTGTGTCCATCTCGGCGGGACGCTGGAGGAGATCATGGCCTCGGAGCGGGGGCCGTGGGCGGGGCGCGCTCCGGAGCGGCCGTTCGTCATCCTCGCCCAGCCCAGCCTCTTCGATCCCTCGCGAGCGCCGCAGGGCAAGCACACGGCCTGGGCGTACTGTCATGTTCCGAACGGCTCCGAGCTTGACATGACGGCGCGGATCGAGGCGCAGATCGAGCGCTTCGCGCCCGGGTTCGGCAGCCACGTCGTCGCTCGGCGAGCGCATTCGCCGGCTGACCTCCAAGCGGCCAACCGGAACCTTCTGGGCGGCGACATCAACGGAGGTGCGCAAGACCTCGCGCAGCTGGTCTTCAGGCCGACCGCACGACGCGCCCCGTACTCGACGCCGGTGCCGGGGCTCTTCCTCTGCTCGTCCTCGACCCCTCCCGGCGGGGGCGTTCACGGGATGTGCGGACGCAGGGCGGCACAGGCCGCCCTGCGAGCCGTCTTCTAGTAGCCGCCTCCGCCACCTGAGCCGCCGCCGGAACCGTCTGCGTTGCCGATGTTGCCGCAGGCGACATACGTCTTGATCTCCGCCTCCGACTTGTGGGCGTTGATCGCGAAGCCGCCGGCGGTCAGCTTGTCCAGCGCCACATTCACGGTCGTGTCCGACTTCCCACCTTCGACATTGGTCAGCGGGTAGACCGGTGTCGGATCGAGATTCGCACACGTACCGTTATGGATGTGCGCGGGCTGCGGGTCGGGCGAGGCGGGGTTCTGGAGCTCGAGCACGATCTTCGTGCTCGACCCCTCCGCGGTCAGCGTCGCGGTCCCAGACTCCCCGGAGCCGTTCTGCTCGTCGAGCTTCACCGTGACCGTCTTGGCGTTGTCGCCGGAGCCCGCCGTCGTGTTACCCGAGCTCCCGCCGTCACTCCCACCGCAGCCCGCACCGACGAGCGTGAGGGCCAGGACCGCCGTGCCCGCAGCGAGTATCGCCCTTCCAGGCATGAAAGACCTCCCGTATCGCTTGTCCGGAACTAGTGCGGCCGGGGCGATTCGGTTTGCGACGCCGCGGCTTCGGCTCTGCGTGCGGCCTTGTAGGCTCGCTTCTGCGCCTGGTAGGAGAGGAGCGCCTCGGTCGAGTCCACGTCTCCGAGCGTCGGGTGCCCCGGCACGTGCTCTTCCCAGCCAGGGGGCCGGACACCGAACCGTTTTGCCAGAACGGAGATGAGCGTCTTGGCCTTCATCGGGCCGATCCCCGGCAGGTCGAGAAGCCTGCGCTCCAACTCGGCGGCGTCGGGCGCGTCGGCCCAGACGCGCTCGGGATCGCCGTCGTAGGCGTCGGCGAGCGTCGCGCAGAGCTCTCGGGCGCGTGCCGCCATCGCGCCTGGAAACCGGTGCAGAGCCGGACGCTCGCGGAAGACCCGCTCGAGCTCGGCCGGATCCATCTGGGCGATCGCGTGCGCGTCAAGCCCGCCCAACCGTGAGCGAAGGACGAGCGGGGAGGAGAAAGCCTTCTGCACCGGCACCTGCTGGTCGAGGACGAAACCGATCAGCAGTGCCAGGGGCTCCCGCGCGAGCAGCTCGTCCGCCTCGTCGTTCTCCGTGAAGTGAAGGCGGTCGGGTCGAGTCGTTGCCACTCCCGGATTCTACGGCCGCGAAGGAAACGTCACCGTGCCGGCACGGATTCGTCAGGTTCGTGCGCCACGTGCGCGCATCACCCGGTTACGCTCGAGACCGGGGAGGAGGCTGGGTACACCTACGTCGGGCGCGCGAGTGATCCCGCGAAGAGCTCCTTCAAGGTGCTTCGCGGCCGTTGGGCACAGGGGTACTCTGGCTCTGTGAAGCCCCTCGCCCAGTTCTCGCCCGCGGTTCGCTCCTGGTTCGAGCAGACCTTCGACGCGCCCACTCCGGCGCAAGCTCGAGGATGGCCCGCGATTGCGTCCGGGTCGCACACGCTCATCCAGGCACCGACGGGCTCCGGGAAGACGCTCGCCGCGTTCCTCTGGGCCATCGACCAGGCGAAGCACGGCGAAGGGGTTCAGGTGCTCTACGTGAGCCCTCTGAAGGCGCTCAACTATGACGTGGAGCGAAACTTGCGGGGCCCGCTCGCGGGGATCGGCTCGCCGCTCGAGGTCGCGGTTCGCACCGGTGACACCCCACCCAAGGAGCGCGCGGCGATGCAACGCAAACCCCCCGACATCCTCATCACGACGCCCGAGTCGCTGTTCCTGATCCTGACTTCCCAGGCACACGAGATGCTCCGCACGGTCCGGTTCCTGATCCTCGACGAGGTCCACGCCGTCGCCGGTACGAAACGAGGAGCTCATCTCGCGTTGAGCCTCGAGCGCCTCGAGCGTCTCGTGGCCGAGCGCGTGCAGCGGATCGGCCTCTCGGCGACGCAGCGCCCACTCGACGAGATCGGCCGCTTCGTCTCCGGAGGTCGCGCGATCCAGCTCGTGGACGCGGGGACGCGGAAGGAGCTCGACTTGCGCGTCGTCGTTCCGGTGGAGGACATGAGAGAGCCTGGCGAGGGCAATTCGATCTGGCCGTCGATCTACCCGGCGCTGCTCGAGCTGGTGGAGGCGCACCGGTCGACGATCGTATTCGTGAACAACCGCCGCCTCGCGGAGAGGCTGGCTCTTCGGCTCAATGAGCTTGCCGAGCGCGAGATCGCCCGGGCGCATCACGGCTCGCTGGCGCGCGAGCAGCGAGTCGAAGTCGAGGAGCTCCTGAAAAGAGGGGAGATCCCGGCGCTGGTGGCGACGTCCTCGCTCGAGCTCGGGATCGACATGGGGGCGGTCGATCTCGTCGTCCAGGTGGAGTCGCCGAAGTCAGTCGCCACGGGCCTGCAGCGCGTCGGCCGTGCCGGGCACCGCCTCGGGGAGCCGTCGAAGGGCCGCATCTTCCCGAAGTTCCGCGCCGATCTTCTCGAGTCGGCGGTAGTCGCACGGCGCATGACCGAGGGCGCGATCGAGGAGACGCGCATCGTCCGCAACCCGCTAGACGTTCTGGCGCAGCAGGTCGTCGCCGTCGCCGCCCGCGAAGAGATATCCGTCGATGAGCTCCACGACCTCGTCCGGGCCGCCTATCCGTTCCGCGATCTATCCCGGCAGCAGCTCGAGAACGTCCTCGACATGCTGGCTGGGCGCTATCCCTCGGAGGAGTTCTCGGAGCTCCGCCCCAGGATCGTCTGGGACCGGGTGGCCGGGCTTGTCCGCGCGCGGGAGGGCGCGCGGCGCCTGGCGGTCACGAATGCCGGCACGATCCCTGATCGCGGGCTCTTCGGCGTGTACCTCGTCGAAGGAGGCGGACGTGTCGGCGAGCTCGACGAGGAGATGGTGTACGAAGCCCGCCAGGGGCAGACGTTTCTTCTCGGCGCGTCGACCTGGAGGATCGAGGAGATCACGCGCGATCGCGTGCTCGTGTCCCCCGCACCAGGGATCCCCGGTCTGGTCCCATTCTGGAAGGGCGAAGGCATCGGCCGGCCCTTCGAGCTCGGGCGCGAGATCGGCCGCACCGCCCGTGAGCTCATGGCCCTCGACGACGAGGCGGCGACCGCGCGACTCACCGGCGAGCACGCCCTCGACGTCCGGGCGGCGGCAAACCTCATGATTTTTCTTCGGGAACAGGAAGCGGCAACCCAGGTGATCCCCTCCGATCGCACCATCGTCGTCGAGCGCTTTCGGGACGAGATCGGGGACTGGCGCCTCTGCCTCCTGACGCCCTTCGGGGGCCGGGTGCACGCCCCCTGGTCGCTCGCCCTGGTCGCGCGCTTGCGCGACACCCTCGGGCTCGAGGTCAGCTCGATCTGGTCCGACGACGGCATCGCGCTGCACCTCCCGGACGCCGACGCTCCGCCGGCGACCGCAGATCTCATGATCGACCCCGGTGAGCTCGAAGAGCTCGTCGTCGCCGAGCTCGGGGGAACTGCGCTCTTCGGGGCTCGCTTTCGCGAGAACGCGGCGCGGGCGCTCCTCATCCCGCGCCGCCGCCCCGGGCAGCGAACGCCGCTGTGGCAGCAGCGACTCAAGGCTCAGGCGTTGCTGCAGGTGGCCCGCCGCTACGCCGAGTTCCCGGTCATCCTCGAGACCTTCCGGGAGTGCCTGCAGGACGTTTTCGACCTGCCGTCGCTCCGCTCCGTGCTGGGGGAGCTGCAGTCGAGGCGGATCGACGTCGTCGCTGTGGAGACCCCCCGGGCCTCGCCCTTCGCCTCGTCGCTCCTCTTCGACTACGTGGCCACCTACATGTACGAGGACGACACCCCTCTCGCGGAACGTCGCGCCCAGGCCCTCGCGCTCGACCGCGACCTTCTGAAGGAGCTCCTCGGGCAGGAGGAGCTACGCGACCTGCTCGACCCGAGAGCGCTCGAGCACGTCGAGGGAGAGCTCCGAGGCTCTCCGCGATCGCCGGACGAGCTCCACGACCTGCTCCTCCGCCGCGGCGACGTCGCTCCGGGCGAGTACCTGGAGGCGCTCGCAACACCCCTCGTCCAGGAGCGCCGGGCGGTAAAGGTGAGAGTGGGGGGAGCGGAGCGCCTGATTGCTGCCGAGGACGCGGGCCGCTACCGAGACGCGCTGGGCTCGATGCCTCCCTCGGGCCTTCCGGATGCCTTCCTGGAAGCCGGCGAGGCGCCCCTTCGCTTCCTTCTCGTCCGCTACGCCCGCGGTCGTGGCCCGTTCACGAGTGCGGAGGCGGCGGCACGGTTCGCGCTCCCACTCGAGCGGGTCGAAACGGAGTTGACCAGCCTGGAGCGCCAGGGGCGCCTCGTTCGGGGCGAGCTTCGCCCGGGTGGGAGCGAGCGGGAATGGTGTGATCCGGACGTGCTCCGGCGGCTGCGCCGAGCCAGCCTGGCCACGCTCCGAAAGCAGGTCGAGCCGACCGACCAGTCCGCTCTCGGTCGCTTCCTGCCCGCGTGGCAGGGCGTCGACCGAAGGGCGCCGCTCCGGGAAGCGCTCGTGCCGCTGCAAGGCCTCTCGCTTCCGGTCGGCCTGTGGGAGCGCGACGTGCTTCCGCGCCGGGTGCCCGGCTTTCAGCCTGCTCAGCTCGACCAGCTCTGCGCCTCGGGTGAGGTGGTGTGGGTCGGAGCCGGGCTCGAGCGAGTGGCGCTCTTCTTCCGTGAGGACGCCCCGGTCCTCGGACGCCCCGCCGCGCTGCCGCCGCCGGCGGATCCGGCGCACGAGGCGATCCGTTCGGCTCTCGCCGGGGGCGCCCTCTTCTGGTTCGACCTCGTCCATGAGGCAGGGCTCGAAGCGGAGAGCGTCCTGCCGGCGCTCTGGGATCTCGTCTGGGCCGGAGAGATCACGAACGACGCCTGGCAGCCTCTGCGGGCCGAACGCCGCTTCCGGGCTCCCCGGGCTGAGCGGCGGCCGCGGCGATTCTCTCGAAACCGCGCGAACGCCATCACCGCAACGCAGGGACGCTGGTCCACGACCGAAGGGCTCTTCCCCGGAGCGCCGGAACCACGCGCGCTCGCCGAGCTCTTGCTCGAGCGGCAAGGTGTAGTCACGCGCGATGGAGTACGGGGTGAAGGAGTGCCTGGCGGTTATGGCGCCGTCTACCAGGAGCTCCGAAAGCTGGAGACCCTGGGTGTATGCCGCCGCGGCTATTTCGTCGAGGGCCTGGGCGGTGCTCAGTTCGCACTCCCCGGCGCAGTCGAGCGGCTCCGGGACACGAGCGCGGGAACGGACGCACTCGTCCTCGCCGCGGCCGATCCGGCTCAGCCGTACGGCGGGGCCGTGCCGTGGCCACGGCGTGCCGGCTCGCGCGCTGCCCGCGTGGCCGGCGCCTACGTCGTCCTGCTCGGAGGCGAAGCCGCGCTCTTCGTCGAGCGCGGCGGCCGGACGATCGTCCCGCTCCGGGACCCCGAGGAGGACTGGCTTCGCGACGCACTCGCGGCGCTCGTTGCTCACGCGCGCAAGACCGGGCTGAAGCGGCTCGCGGTCGAGCGCTTTGACGGCCGTCCAGTTGCAGAGACCGAGGTAATGCCACTGCTCATCGAGGCCGGGTTTCTCGCCGGTCCACGGCGCGCCGTCCTCAGAGCTTAAATCGAACCCGGCCTGGCGAGCGTTCTCTGAAACATGCCGGAGGGAGACAGTCTTCGTCGCGCGGCCGACCGCATTCGCGTCCTCGAGGGGCAGGTCGTCTCCGTCGAGACGCCGCATCCGCGGGCAGCGCTCCTGGGGCTCGCCCACCGGTTGGACGGAAAGCGGTTGGAGCGAGTCGAGGCGGTCGGCAAGAACCTCCTCCTCACGTTCGAGGGCGGCCTCGTCCTTCGAAGTCACCTGCGGATGAAGGGGCGGTGGCACGTCCGCCGTGCGGAGGAGAAGCTGACCGGGCGGCCGTGGCTCATCCTTTCTGGGGACGAGTGGAAGGCCGTCCAGTGGAACGGGCCGGTACTCGAGCTCAGGTCGAGGACGCCCGGGCTCCTCCGACGGCTCGGCCCGGACATCATGGACGCGCCGCCCGACGTGGACGGGATGGTCGAGCGGCTGCGGGCGACGGACCAGGGCCGAGAGATCGGAGAGGCGATCCTCGATCAGCGACTCGTCGCCGGGGTCGGGAACATGTGGAAGGCCGAGGCCCTCTGGCTGGCGCGGCTTTCCCCGTGGGCGCCGCTTCGCTCGCTCTCGGACGACGAGCTCCGGGGCCTCCTCGAGGCTGCGGCCGGAGTCATGCACGCCCCCAGGACGGGGCGGGCGATCTACCGCCGGGTGGGGCGTCCGTGCCGGCGGTGTGGCGAACCGATCCGCTCCCGGCCCCAGGGTGAAACGGCGCGGACGGCGTACTGGTGTGCGGGCTGCCAGGCAGGAACGGGGAGGACCAGCGCGTAACTCCGGGCGGTGGCCACGTCCGTTCCCCGCTCACCTGCCCTGCTCCACACCCTTCGCGGATTCTGCCTCGGCGCGTTCTTCGAGCTAGGGCTCGAGCTAGAGCAGGGAGCCGACGTTCCGGTCGCACTCGAGGAGCACGCGAAGCCGAACCGGCCGACGCTCTACGAGTACCGGCCGCTCGTCGGTGCGTTCGTGGAGTCGCGCGCCGAGCGGTTGGCACGCCGTGATGACGCACGCGATGCGCTCACCGTCTTGAAGGACGAGCCGGCGGCCGGGATCTTCGCGCAAGCTCACGCCGGCGAGCGGGTCGGGGAGGATGAGGCCCTCACGCGTACCATCCTGGTGCCGCTACTCGTCGCGACTGCGGAGGCGTGTGGCGGCTTCGACTGGGAGGACTCCGCCTTCGAGCATGCGTACGCCAAGCTGGAGGCCTCGCTCTTCGGCGAACGGCGCCTCTACGGCGCTCTCGCTCCGCTCGTCGGCCTGACCGCGGGCGGCACGATCGAGCTGGGTCGAGGGATGACGGTGCGCCCCGCCGCGGCCGGCGAGCTCGCCTCGACCTGGCCGGAGGCGGGTCGTCTCCTGCCGCGCGACTTTGGGCGGGAGGTCGACCGGACGCTCGTGCTCGAGCTCGAGGCCGAGCTGGACGGCACAGCCTGCCGCGCCCCCGACGCCCCACTGGAGATCTCCCGGGCGGTCACGGCGCTTCGGCTCGCAACGCCGGGGGCAATCTCGGCGGGGCCCGTGATCTTCGAGCGCCTCGACTGGCGTCCGTATGGTGTGCGGCCAGTTCCTGCCCTGGCGGCGCAGATGCCTCCGGGCGAGGCGACCCGGCTCGATCCCTTCCGGGCACGTCTCGTTGTCAGCCTGCAGGAACAGCTCGCGGCGGTGCCGAGCGATTCGGAGATCCTCGAGGCGCTGGATCGGTGGGAGCTCGCGCTCTTCCAGCAGGGTCCGGTCCGGGCGGACGAGCTGCGTGAGGCGCTGACCACGCTCCTCGGCTGTGACGAGGGCCCATGGGCGGCGGCGATGCGAGCCGCGGTGCTGCTCGGGGATAACGCTCGCGAGCGGGGTGAGCTCCTCGCGTCACTGCGTTCGCTTGTCGACGGCGACGGTCCAGGCGCACGGGCCGAGGAAGCGGTGCGCCGGGCGCTGGTCGAGACGATCCTGCACGACTCCCGGCCCGCCCTCGTCGCGGCGCTCGACGAGGCGCTGCTTGGCGTGCGGCCACGGCCGCAGACGACCGCTGCAAGGGTGGTCGCAACAGGATGAACAGGAGTGAGCTGCTCCGGCTCCGCCGCTGCCGGCTCCTCCTGCTCGCGGGCGCCTTCGGGATTCTCTTGCCTATCTTGCAGCCGAGCTGGATTACGGTTTCTGTCGCCGTGGTCGGGATCACGCTCGTGGCATTTGCCTACTGGCGCGAGTGCCGAAGACTCGACGCCTAGGAGGACTTGGGCGCGTTCCGCTTGAGAGCCGTCACAAATGCGGCTCACCGCAGGCGCCACTCGTGCGCTTTCCCCGACTACCTTCGACATATGGATGAAGCGGCACGCGTGCTGGAACGCCTTGATCGGATCGATGCCCTGCGCGCAGCGGGCGTGGCCTCGCCGGTGCTGCTCGGGGAGGTCCGCCGGCTTCTCTCCGACGCTGAGTCGTGGATCCGCGCGGAGGGCGCCGGGACGGAGGGCGCCGAGCGCGCAGTCGACCGGTGCCGTGCAGTGCTCGGGGAGCGCCGAGGGACGGAGGCGCCCGTGGCATAGAATCGGCCCTGCATGCCGAGGTACGGACCGCCGGACGCGTTTGAGACGCCGCGGTTCTCGGGCCCTCGCACCTTCATGCGCTTGCCGCACGTGCGCGATCTCGAGGGAGTGGACGTCGCGATCGTAGGCATCCCGACCGACGGCGCGGTCGTCTACCGGTCGGGGGCGCGGTTCGGCCCGGAGGGAATCCGGTCGGCCTCGGTCATGCTCCGCAACTTCAACCCATTGCTCGCAGTCGATGTCGTCGAGCGGCTCTCGCTCGTCGACTACGGGGATGTTCCAACCGTCCCGGGCTCGACAGCAGATTCCCTCGAGCGGTCGGAGCGAGCGCTAACCGAGGTGGTCGACGCGGGCGTGACGACGCTGTGCCTGGGCGGTGATCACACCGTTCTCCTGGCCGAGCTGAGAGCCTTGGCGCGGAAGCACGGACCACTCGCGCTGATCCAGCTCGACTCGCATCACGACCTCTGGGACGAGTACTTCGGGCAAAAGCTGTTCCATGGGAGTGTCGTTCGGCGTGCAGTCGAGGAGGGGCTGGTCGATCCGTCCCGGTCGGTGCAGGCCGGCCTGCGCGGCTCGCTCGGCTCGGCCGAGGAGGCTGGGTACCCGGCCGAGCTCGGTATCGACGCTCTCACGTACGAAGAGCTGGCGGCCCTCGGGCCGGCGGGGTTCTCGCAGCGGGTTCGAAATCGCGTGGGAGGCGCTCCGTGCTTCCTGAGCTTCGACATCGACTTCGTCGACCCGGCGTACGCGCCCGGGACTGGGACGCCCGAGGTGGGCGGGCCCTCGAGCCGGGAAGCCCTGACCTACGTCCGCTCGCTTGCGGGACTCGACTTTCGGGGCTTCGACTGCGTCGAGGTCTCGCCGCCTTTCGACCCTGCCGGCCAGACGGCGTTCGTGGCGGCGAACGCGTGTTTCGAGATGCTCTCGTTGCTGGCTCTGCGGCGGTAGCCCTGCCACTTCGGGACAGGCGAGGGAGTTCCAACGGGTTCCGTCGCCTTACTTCATGCGGGAATCCGCGTCATTTGGCGTGGAAGGATTGTGCTAGCCTGACCCGAAAGGAAGGCTCCGGATGAGCCTTCTGAACACTATCTCGCGCTCGCGCAAGCAAGCGCCCGCCTCTCAAGGAGTGACGCTGGGACAGGTCATCTCGTTTGCGAACCAGAAGGGCGGCGTGGCCAAGACCACGACCACCCTGAACCTCGGCGTTGCTTTTCAGGAGCTCGGTCACCGGGTTCTCGCCGTCGACCTCGATCCCCAGGGGAACCTCACGATGAGCCAGGGGATGGATCCGGACACGGTGGACCGCTCCATGTTCGACGTCCTCGTGCACGCGCTGTCGATCAAAGACGTCATCCATGAGGCGGAGGTCGACATCGCCGTCTCGTCGATCGATCTCGCAGGCGCCGAGCTCGCTCTCTCGAGCATGATCGGGCGCGAGCGCGCGCTCCAGAAGGCGTTGCTGCCGGTCCGGAACGACTACGACTACATCTTGATCGACACCCCACCCTCGCTCGGCCTCCTGACCATCAACGCGCTGACGGCGTCGGACCACGTGATCGTTCCTGTGCAGTGCGAGTACTTGTCTCTCCGTGGCCTCGTCCAGCTCGAGGGAACGCTTCAGATGATTCGCGAGAATCTGAATCCGTCAGTGGAGATCAGAGGCATCCTCCCGACCATGTTCGATGGAAGGACCCTCCATGCAAAGGAGGCGGTCGAGATGCTGAAGGAGAACTTCGGCAACCTCGTCTTCGACACGAAGATCAAGAAGACGATCCGCTATGCCGAAGCGCCTGTTCAGGGCAGCTCGGTGCTCAAGTACGACCCGTCCGGCTCGGCCGCTAAGGCTTACCGCGACCTAGCCAAGGAGGTGCTCAATGGCTCGACGCCGAGTTAGCATGCGAGAAGGCCCCCTCGCGGAGCTCTTCAAGGCGACGGAAGCGGCCCAGCGGCAGTCGGATCGCGAGGATCCCTCCCGTGAACCTGCACCCGCCGAGGATTTCCCGACCGCGGAGCACGCCGGACCCGACGCCGCGCCCTCGGAGCCCGCCGACGCTCCGGCATCTGCCATGCAGCGAGGTGGGGCGGCTCAGGCCGCTCCGGCGTCCGAGCCGGAGCACGCCCCGCGCGAGGAGAGGGAGCACAACTGGCTCGAGCCGCCTGTGACGAGGATGGCCGACCCGCAGCGTCTCCATCGGGCGCCGCGACCCGACTCGTCCGCCTATCTGGCTGTCATTCGCGTGGTCGGCGTCGGCGGCGGCGGGTTGAATGCCGTCAATCGCATGATCGAAGCCGGCATCTCCCAGGTCGAGTTCGTGGGCGTGAACACGGACATCCAGCAGCTCCGGAGCTCGGACGCCCCCGTCAAGCTCCACATCGGGCGCGACCTGACTCAGGGTCTCGGCTCGGGCGCCGATCCCGAGGTCGGCCGGAAGTCGGCCGAGGACGCGTACGACCAGATCAAGCACGTCCTTCGCGGCTCCGACATGGTCTTCGTGACCGCGGGCGAGGGGGGTGGCACAGGCTCGGGCGCGGCTCCGGTCGTGGCGCGCATCTCTCGTGAGCTCGGCGCCCTCACCGTCGGGATCGTGACCATGCCTTTCCGATTCGAGGGGACGCGCAGGCGCGGACAGGCGGACGCAGGAGTAGAGGAGCTCCGTCGCGTCTGCGACACCGTCATCGTGATTCCGAACGACCGGCTGCTCGAGGTGCTCGACCGCTCGACCTCGATGCTCGACGCGTTCCGGATCGCCGATGACGTCCTGAGGCAGGGTGTCCAGGGCATCTGCGACCTGATCACGACGCCGGGGCTCATCAACCTCGATTTCGCCGACGTTCGAACGATCATGAGCGACGCGGGCTCGGCTCTCATGGGGATCGGCTTCGCAACGGGCGAGAACCGCGGCACCGAGGCGGCGACCCGCGCGTTGCAGTCGCCGCTGATCGACACCGAGATCGTGGGGGCGAAGGGCATCCTCCTGTCGATCGCCGGCGGGGAGGACCTCACCCTGCAGGAGGTCAACGCGGCCGCGGAGGAGATCCGAGGCGCCGCCACCGAGGAAACGAACATCATCTTCGGCGCGACCATCGACCCCCGGCTCACCGGCCAGGTCTGGGTTACGGTCGTCGCAACCGGAATCGGGAAGATGAGCAGGCGGCCAACCCCACGCGCGGCCATGGAACCAGGCCGGAGCGAGGAGACTCTCGAGCCTCCAAGCTTCCTGCGCGACCTGTAATCGGCCCTGCACCGAGCGGGATAGTTGGTCGGTAATTGGCGTGCCGCGGGTGTGGTAATTGTCGATCAACCATCTACGCTCTCCCGATGAAGGGCGCAATTGCGGCCGGACATCGCCTGACCGCCGAGGCCGGCGCGCGCATTCTCGCCGAAGGCGGGAACGCGGTCGATGCCTGCATCGCCGCTGCCTGTGTCTCCTGGGTGGCCGAGAGCCCGCTGACCGGCCCGGGGGGAGGCGGCTTCCTGCTCGTGCACCGGGCCACTGCAAGTCGAGGGCGCCCTGACTCGGTGCTCGACTTCTTCGTGGCGGTGCCGGGAAAGGGTCTCCCGGACGAAAACCGAGCACCCATGGAAGAGGTCGACGTCTCCTTCGACGGGACGACCACACAGGGGTTCCTGGTCGGCGCAGCATCGTGCGCAGTCCCCGGCGCCGTCGCCGGGCTCTCGGAGGCCCACCGCCTCTACGCACGCCTGCCCTGGCCCGTCCTGCTCCAGCCTGCCATCGAGCTCGCCCGACGCGGCGTGCCGCTGAACGAGGCCCAGGCGTTTCTGCACGACGTGCTCGACCCGATCCTCCGTTACCGTCCCGCTGCGCGTGCCATCTACGGGGAGTCCTGCGGGCTTGGCGCGGGGGAGACCCTTCACCTTGATGAGCTCGCCGCGACGCTCGAGCAGCTCGCGGACGAGGGCGAGGCATCCTTCTACCGCGGCGAGCTCGCCTTGCTGCTCGCGTCCACGGTGCAGGAGCAGGGAGGCAGGATTACGCCCGAGGATCTGGCGGCCTATCGCGTCATCCGGCGTCGGCCCGTCCGGGTCACCTATCGCGGAGGCGAGCTCGTCTCGAACCCGCCACCCGCCGCAGGCGGTCTGCTGGTGGGATTCGCACTGCGGGTCCTCGACCGGCTGGGCGAGGCGAAGCGCGCGGGGAGCGCCGGCGAGCTAGCAACACTGGCCGAGGTCATGCGCCAGGCGACCGGAGTCCGTGACAAGGGATTCGTCCGCGGCTTGAACCGCGGCGGGATCACAGGGCGCGTCCTCGCGGACGAGCCGGTTCATCGCGCTGCGGATGCTGTTCGCAAGGGACGCCGCGGGAGCGTCACGGAGCCGGCGGGCCTACCCTCGACCACCCACATCAGCGTCGTGGACGGGGACGGGAACGCCGCGTCGCTCTCGGCGTCGACCGGGTGCGGCTCCGGCATCGTGGTGGCGGGGACGGGGATCCACGTGAACAACATGCTGGGCGAGACCGACCTCAACCCGGGCGGAACGGCCGGCTCTCCAGGCCGGCGTCTGACGAGCATGATGGCGCCGTCCGTCCTGCTTGAAGACGGACAGCCGCGGCTCGTTCTCGGCAGCGCCGGTTCGGCTCGTCTCCGGGGTGCCATCGTCCAGATCATCCGGAACGTGGTCGACCACAAGCTCCCTCTCGAGCAAGCGCTTCCGGCGCCTCGCGTCCATTTCGACGAGGGGCGGCTTCACCTCGAGGGCGGAATCGATCCCGAGGTGGCTGACGAGCTCGAAGCCGACGGATACGACGTGATCCGCTGGAGCGCTCGGAACCTCTACTTCGGCGGAGCGGCAGCGGTCGCATATCCGGCCGATGGTCGTCTGGAAGCTGCGGGCGACCCACGCCGCGGCGGTGCTGGAGTCGTCGTCGGGTGAGCTTCCACGTCCGGCACGCAGAGCCGGGGGACGCCGGCGCACTGGTCACGCTTGCGAGTGAGGTCGGCGCCGAGCCCGAGGGTTGGCTCATCACCGGCGGCGAATGGCGGAGCGCCGCGGAAGAGCGGCGCTACATTCGGGCGATCCGCCGCTCTGCTCACGCGGCAGTCTTCGTGGCGGAGAACTCCACGGGGCTCGTGGGCCGGCTGTCGATTGCCCGGGACACCCATCCGGCTAGCCGGCACGTTGCCGATCTCGGGCTTCTCGTCGCGCTCGAGCATCGTCGCCGCGGAATCGGCCGCGCGCTAATGGAGGCCGCAGAGGAGTGGGCTTTGACGGCCGGCGTGACAAAGATCGAGCTACACGTTTTCCCCTATAACGACGCGGCCCAGGCTCTCTACCGTGAGCTTGGCTACGAGCAGGAGGGCTTCCGCCGCGGCCACTACCGCCGCGGGAGCGAGCTGGTCGACGCGATCCTCATGGCGAAGCAGGTCGGGAGGTAGATGGTCGGTCGATAATTGGCGTGGCAATTGTGGATCTACCATCTGGGGGTGAGCGAGGGTCCGGAGACCGGCAGGGGAACCCTGACTTTCGAGGAGCAAGAGCTCGTTCACGACGAGGAGCTCTGGACCGACGAAGGGGGCGGTGACTACGACGGGTGGTTCTGCGTCCGGACCGATCCGTTTCCCTGTCCGGCAGCAGGCTGCGGCTTCGTCGCGAACTTCATGACGGCGGCGCATCTCATCCTCGTCTGGCAGGAGAGCGACGACCCGAACCTGCTGCGCCACGCCCAACGTGCCGTCGAGGTGGGCCGAAATCCGCGGATCATCCCGTACGAGCGGGGCTTCGGCCCGAGCGCCTCGTATTACGCGTGGGAGGCGGCCGGCCGGCCGGTCCATGGCATCCGCCGCAGCGTCTAGGCGTTCGCGGCGTCCTGCCTAGACCAGCGCGACGTACGCGACCAGCGCGAACGCAAGCGCCAGCAGGAAGACGGCCAAGGCGGCGAGCGCGACAATGAGGGGGTTCCTGACGGTCACGGCGGAGTCGTACGCTAGCGACCGCTTCGGAGGTCCTGTGCCGGTTACGGCACCGGCTCGACCCGGCCGTTCCCCGAGGCTCGCTCGCGCACCGTCCGCTCGCGGAGGACGGCCTCGGCAGCCTTCGTGAGAATGGGCTCGAGCCGGACTACGCGCTCGCGCTCGGAGCGCAGCTCGAGCAGGTCCTGCTTGATCTCGTTGCCGAGCTCGATCCGGGCCCCGATCTCGAAGGCCAGGCTCTCGGTCGCGGGGTCCAGCTCGTCGAGTTCGGCCTGGGCGGCCTCGAGCACCTTGTCGTAGGCGGCGAGCACGCGCTCGCGCTCGTCTTCCGTCGGGCTGTCCCCCTCATCGACGAGGTCGTCCACCTCGGCGGTCGCGTACGAGTGCCCCTCGGTCACCTCGACCAGGCGGAAGCGGTCGACGCCCTCGATAACGACGTTCAGCCGCCCGTCGTCGAAGTGCTCCAGCACCTCCACGACGGCGGCCCGCGTTCCGATCTCCCGCAGACCGTCCTCGTCGGAGAGGACGAGGCCGAACTGTTCGCCCGTCTCCAGGCACTCGCCGATCAGCTCGCGATACCGCGGCTCGAAGATGTGGAGCGGGCGCTGCTCGCCCGGGAGGAGCACCAGCTCGAGCGGGAAGAGTCCGATCTCGTCCACGCGCAAAGGGTAGACGCGGTGGTCCGGGACGGAGTAGCTCTAAGCTCTCGTCGTGAACCGAGATCCATTCTTTCGCCATGCGATCGCCGATCTGGTGCCGTATGAGCCGGGCAAGCCCGTGGAGGAGGTTCAGCGGGACCTCGGGCTCGACCGGGTCGTAAAGCTCGCATCGAACGAAGGCCAGTTCGGGCCCTTCCCGAGCGCGCTCGAAGCCCTGGCTCGCGGGGCCGGAGACCTGAACCGCTACCCGGACGGCGGTGCCTTCAGGTTGCGGGAAGCCCTGGCAACGCGCCACGGGGTCGAATCCGCCGAGATCGCCCTCGCAGCCGGCGCCGACGGCGTCATCGGCTACCTCTCGCTCGCAGCCCTCGATCCGGGAGACGAGATCGTCTGCGGGTGGCCGTCGTTCCCGAGCTACGTCCTCGATGCGATCAAGATGGGAGCCGAGGTGAAGCGGGTGCCGCTTGTCGAGCACCGCTACGACCCGGAGGCCTTGCTCGCCGAGGTGACGCCGCGAACCAAGATCGTCTACCTCTGCAACCCCAACAACCCGACCGGGACGATGATCGATCGGGAGGCGATCGACGCGTACTTCGAGCGCGTACCCGGCCACCTCCTGACCGTTCTCGACGAGGCCTACTTCGAGTACGTCGAGGAGCCCGGGTATCCCGACGGGATCGAGGAGTACCTGAAGCGCGACGGGCGCCGCGTCCTTGTGCTCCGGACGTTCTCGAAGATCTACGGGCTCGCGGGCCTTCGGGTCGGGTACGGGGTTGGCCCTGCGGACGTCGTGCAGGCGATCGGCAAGGTGCGGAACGCGTTCGATGTCAATCAGGCCGCTCAGGACGCTGCGCTGGCGAGTCTCGGTGAAGATGCCGAGCTGGCGCGCCGACGTCAGGTCACGGCCGCCGCTCGGAGCGAGCTGGTGCGGGCCTGCGCGGCCCTGCCGGTCGCTGTGGCCGAGCCGGCGGTGGCGAACTTCCTCTTCCTCGATGTCGGCCGAGACGCACGTGAGCTCTTCGACGCCCTGCTGCACGAAGGCGTGATCGTCCGGCCACTCGCACCGTTCGGTGCCCCCGCCGCGATCCGGGTGACGGTTGGGACGCCCGACGAGAATGAGATCTTCACGGCCGCGCTCGCGCACGTTCTCGCCGCTTCGTCACAGATCGTCGCCTAGAACGGCTCGAACCTTCGCCGGGTCACGACTCCAGGGTCTCGCGGTGTTAGGTTGCGGCGCGTGACGTCGGGCCGCAGCGGCGCCGGACTCGGGCTGATCGCGGAAGCGGCGAGCTTCAGACGGCTCTTCCTCGCGACGTTCACGTCGAGTATCGGAACGTGGCTCGCGTTCGTGGCCCTGGTGGTGGATGTCTACGACCGCACCGGGGACGCCAACTGGGTCAGCGCGCTTCTGATCGCCGATTTCCTGCCCATCGTCCTGGTCGGGATCCTGCTCGGGCCGCTCATCGACCGCCTGCCGCGCCGCAACATCCTCGTCGCCGCCGACGCGCTGCGAGCGGGCGTCTTTTGTGTCCTCCCGTTTGCGACCAGCGCCGCCCAGATCGTCGGGCTCGCGTTGATCATCGGCGTTGCGACGAGCCTCTTCAGGCCGGCGGTGTTCGCCGGGCTCCCGAACCTCGTCGGCGACGACGACCTTGGGCATGCGAACGGGATCCTCCAGTCGGCCGAGAACTTCGCCTGGGCGGTTGGGGCTCTTGCGGGAGGGGCTCTGGTCGCCGCCTCCGGGCCCGATGCCGCGTACTGGCTCAATGCGGGAACCTTCGTCGTCTCGGCGCTCTTCATCCTCGGCATTCGCCAGAGCCTCGAGCAGGAACGAAGCCCCAGCGCCGGTCACCGCCGCGACCTCGTCGAAGGCCTGCGGATGGTGACGCGCTCGCGGGGGCTTTTGACGATTCTCGTGGCGTGGAGCATCGTGACGCTCGGCCAGGCGATCGGCAACGTCTCGGAAATCGTCCTCGCCAAGGAGGAGTTCAATGCGGGCGACTTTGGCTACGGCGTCCTCGTCGCGACCGCCGCGGTCGGTTTGACGATCGGGAGCCTTGCGGGGGGAGACGTTATACGCCACTTCGGGATCCGAGTCCCCTACGTCGCCGGCGTTGTTCTGCTCGCAGTCGGGTTCGCAGCGGCCGCTGTGTCTCCGAACGTCTGGGTGGCAGCGGTCTTCGTGGTCGTCTCGGGCCTCGGGAACGGCGCGGTCGTCGTCTGCAACGCCGTGCTCGTCCAACGCGGCGCGCCGGACCGCCTGCGCGGGCGTGCCTTCACCGTGGTCATGAGCATCGGCTACGCGTTCTTCGGCCTGGGGATGATCGTGGCCGGCCCGCTCACGAACGGGTTTGGCGCGCGCACGGCGTGGGGCATCTCGGCGGCGCTGTGTGCGGTGGCCGCATGCTTCGCTCTCGTGCTCCTCTCGGGGGTCGAGGAGCGAGAGTCGCCCGTCGCCCAGACACTCTGATGGCCCGGACCTGGAGCCTCGATGAGCTTGTTGCCGGCGTCCGGTCAGGCGATCGCCGGGCGCTGGCTCGTGCGATCACCCTCGTCGAGAGCGCGGATTCCCTGGCCGAGGACGTGATCAGGGAGCTCTACGGCCAGACCGGGCATGCGTACATGGTCGGAGTCACCGGCCCGCCCGGCGTCGGCAAGTCGTCTCTCGTCAGTTCGCTCGTCCGACATGTGCGCCCCGCTGGGCAGACGGTCGGCGTCGTCACCGTCGACCCTTCGAGCCCCTTCACTCACGGCGCGCTCCTTGGCGACCGCATCCGGCTAGCGGATCACTTCCTCGACCGGGATGTCTTCATCCGGTCCATGGGCACACGCGGGCATCTAGGCGGGCTTGCCGAAGCGACTCTCCAGGCTGCGCTCATCCTGGACGCGGCCGGGAAGGACCTGCTCTTCCTGGAGACCGTCGGGACGGGCCAGAGCGAGGTCGAGATCGTCGCGATCGCCGACACGACAGTACTCGTCCTCATGCCGGGTTCCGGCGATTCGATCCAGGCACTGAAGGCGGGTATCATGGAGATCCCCGACGTGATCGCCGTCAACAAGAAGGATCGCGCCGGCGCGACGACGATGGAGAGCGAGGTGCGGTCGATCCTCGCCCTCGACATGGACCGCGAGTGGGAAACCCCCATCGTCCTGACGGATGCCATCGCCGGCGAGGGAGTCGAGGAGCTCTGGGACGCAGTGGGAGCCCATCGGAGCCACCTCGAGGAGACAGGGCTTCTCGCGAAGCGTCGCGCCTCGAACCTCGCCGGCCAGGTCTACGCGTTGGCGAGCGGCCGTGCCAAGGCTCACCTGGAGCGGGCGGTGGCGGGAGACGAGGAGCTCCGCCGGCTGCTCGAGCTTGTAGAGCGCCGCGAGCTTGATCCCCTGAGCGCAGTGCGTGAGATCATGCAGAAGGTGTTCAGGATCGAGCCCTAAACCAGATGGCGACACGAACGGCACCCACGCTCGCAGACATCGAGGCCGCGCAGCAGCGCTTGGAGGGCATCGCTCGGCTCACGCCCGTCTCCTCCTCCGAGACCCTCGGCCGGCTCTCGGGGCGGCCCGTCTGGCTGAAGGCCGAGAACCTGCAGCGGACGGGGTCGTTCAAGATCCGGGGCGCCGTCAACCGTGTCGCCACCCTGGGGTCGGAGGAGCGGGCCGCGGGTGTCGTGACCGCGAGCGCGGGCAACCATGGTCAGGCCGTGGCCTGGGCAGCCCGGGAGGCGGGGGTCGAGGCGACGATCTTCATGCCCGAGGACGCTCCGATGGCGAAGATCGAGGCGACCAGGAGCTACGGGGCCGAGATCGTGCTGGCCGGGGCGGGCTACGACGGCGCGCAGACCGCGGCGCGTGAGCGGGCGGACGCCGGCGCGACCCTGATTCACGCGTTCGAGGACGACGTCGTGATCGCCGGGCAGGGGACGATCGGGCTCGAGCTGGCCGACCAGCTGCCTGACCTCGGCGTCCTGGTCGTCCCGATCGGGGGAGGCGGTCTGGCGTCGGGGATCGCAATCGCGCTCAAGGCGCGGCGGCCCGACGTCCGCATCGTCGGGGTGCAGGCGGCGAACTGCGCGCCCCTCGCCGGGAGCACCGAGCTCGGTTTCACGATCGCCGACGGCATTGCCGTGAAACAGCCCGGGGAGCTGACGAGCGCGATCCTCGCCGATCTCCTCGACGGCGTCGTGACCGTGACCGACGACGAGATCGCACAGGCGATCGTCCTGCTGCTCGAGAGGGTGAAGCTCGTGGTCGAAGGCGGCGGAGCCGCATCCGTGGCTGCGCTGCTCGGGGGGAAGGTGCCGGGCGAGGACACAGCCTGTGCGCTCCTCTCGGGCGGAAACATCGACGCGAGCCTGCTGATGGAGGTCGCCCGCTACGGGCTCACCAGAGGGGGCCGCTTCCTCGTCGTACGAACCCAGGTTCGGGACCGGCCTGGCGCGCTGGCCACGCTTCTCACGCGCCTGGCGGAGGAGCACGTCAACATCCATGCGGTCGAGCACCACCGGGAGGGGATGGAGATCCCCCTGGCGGTCACCGAGGTCGAGTTGACGCTGGCGACCCGGGATCACGAGCACTGTGAGGAGCTCCTGGAGCGGATGAGCGATTGGGGCTACCCCTCCGAACGCCTCCGCTGAGCACGATCGAGACGATGCGGCTCGTCCTCGAGCCCTGGGAGGAA
>JBBQXP010000040.1:0-22631 GCA_038209555.1 Gaiellales bacterium | reverse complement strand
TCACGCCCGACCGGGAGACGCCGGGCGCCAGGGCGAGGCACTGTGCTAACCCGATCGCCAGAGCTCCGCGCCAGCCGAGCTCGTTCATCTCCCGGCGCGGAGCGGTTCGGTCCGAGATCCAGAGCAGAGCCCCGAACGCGGTCAGCAGGATCGCTATCTGCCATGGGTCGCCGAGGTGCTTCTCGATCACGCTCTCGCCCACGGCTCCGACGAATGCCGCGGGGACCGTCGCGACTAGCACGAACCACGCCACCCGCTCCGCAGGCGTCTCGATACGCCTCCGCGCGACGCTTCTGAACCAGGCGACGATGAGTGCCCAGATGTCCCGCCGGAAGTAGGCCACTACCGCGACGAGCGTGCCCAGGTGGAGGGCGACGGCGAAGGTCTTGTTGAACTGCTCGTGCGTCTCCAGGTAGTTCCAATCGCCCAACCACGGCACGAGAATGAGGTGGCCGGACGAGGAGACAGGTAAGAGCTCGGTCAGGCCCTGCACGATCCCGAGGATCAGCGCTTGCCAGTTCGGCAGCGCGCCGGGTCGCTCGCCGGCGCCCGTCACGGTGAGGACGACCGCCAGGAGAAACGCTCCGCCGGCCACCACGTAAATGCCGACGCGGCGCATTCGAGGCAGTATCGTATGCGAGCCCGGTGGCCCGGACCGATTTGATTGTCGCCCTCATCCAGGGCAGGAACGACGTCATCATTGGCGTCTTTGCGGCCGTGCTGGTCGGGTTCGCGCTGATCGTCTCGCTCTACGTCCCGCGGCGGTGGCCAGACTTCCCCGGCCGGCATCTGAAGCTCTTCGCCCTGATCGCGGTCATCCTCGTCGCGGGCATGCTCGCCGCAGTGGAGGCGCTGGGCGAAGGCCACCACTTCAGCGCTCATGGAAAGGCGGCTGAGCCGACCTCAAGCGAGGGGACGACGTCCGCCGAAGGTACGACGAGCGAGTCCGCCACCACCGGGGAGACCGCCAGCACCGAGCCGTCCGCGCCGGCAGGGGACCCCGCCGCAGGTAAGGCGATCTTCACCTCCGCCGGCTGCGGCACATGCCACACGCTCCAGGATGCCGGGACGAATGGGACCGTTGGGCCGAACCTCGACGACGTGCTCAAAGGTAAGGACCCCGACTTCATTCGCGAGTCGATCGTCGACCCCAACGCCGAGATCGCCGACGGCTTCGAGCCGGGGGTCATGCCGCAAACGTTCGGCGACCAGCTCGACGACAAGCAGCTCTCGGATCTGGTCGCGTATCTCGCGGACGCGACGGCGCGCTAGCCGCTGAAGAGCACTGAGGCGGAGAGGGCGGGATTCGAACCCGCGACCCAGCTTTCGCCGAGTACGCGATTTCCAGTCGCGCTCCTTAGGCCAGCTCGGACACCTCTCCGCGCGGCGCACATCGTTGCATACGCGCTCGGCCGTTCGGTCGACTGCCCGGGGCTTCGCGGCGGCCGGTTTCGCCCGCGTTCGGGCGGGAAGATCGGTGGAAGGTGACGAAAGGAGTGGCAATGCCTCCGCGCGGGGTGAAGAAGGGCACGAAGCGAGCTCGTCAGTACGAGCACATCAAGGAGAGCGTGAAAGAGGAGGGAAAGTCCGATGACACTGCCGAGGAGATCGCGGCGAGAACCGTGAACAAGGAAAGGGCCCGCTCCGGCGAGGCCAGGTCGGCGTCCCGCACATCGACGCGAGACATCTCGTCCGGCCGGCGTGGAGGCCTGCGGTCGGGCACGAACCGGCCCAGGGGCCGCACGCGAGACCAGCTCTACAGCGAGGCGAAGACGCTCGGTGTCGCCGGCCGCTCGAAGATGAACAAGGCGCAGCTTCAACGCGCCGTTGACCGCTGCAAGTAACCGGGCTTTTCAGATGGTAGGGGCGGGGCTTGCCCCGCCCGCGCCGCCACTCGAGGAGCGGGGGCTTACCCCGCCCGCGCCGCCACTCGACCCCGCATCTAGGCTCCCCGACCGTGAGCCGGCGCAAGACCGTCTACCGATCGCTCGTCTCGCTGCAGCATGACAATGCGGTCTGCCGGGCGTGCCTCGAGGCGGGCTATCCCCTCGAGTCCTTGCCGGTATTCGAGGGACATCCCGGCCAGCGTGCGATGATCATCGGCCAGGCGCCGGGCATCGTCGAAGGCGAAGAGCGCCGCCCGTGGCGCGGTCGCGGGGGCAAGACTCTGCGTCGTTGGCTCGACGTCTCCGAGGACGAGTTCTACGACACGTTCTACTGCTGCTCGTTGACCCGCTGCTATCCGGGTCGAAGCCCCGGCGGGCGGGGCGACCGGACGCCCAAACGGGCCGAGATCGAGCTCTGCCGCTTCTGGCGGGACTGGGAGCTGCGGCTTCTCGAGCCGGAGGTCGTGCTCGTGGTGGGCGGGCTAGCCGCCCGCCACGTGCTCGGGCTCTCGCGGTTGACGGAGGCGGTCGGGTCCTCGACGACGCTCGACGGTGCGATCGCCTTTCCGCTTCCGCACCCGTCCGGGGCGAGCGGCTGGCTGAACGACCGGAGCAACCGTGCGAGGCTCGAAGACGCCCTCGTGGAAGTCAGGGAGTCCGTCGCAGGCCTGGGCCGGTCAACCGCCTGAAGATCGGTATGCCGTATCAGAACTAGACGAGCAGCCCGGCCAGGAGTGAGGTGGTGATCCCCGTGGCGAGTGCCCCAAAGAGGATGTCCGTGATCAGAAAGGTGGTACCCATGACCGCGCCCGCCAGGAACACGGTTCCGACGATGGCGAGCCAGTTGGAGCGGAGAAGCAGCGCTTCTTTGTCGTCCTGTCTGAACTGGATGCGGTGATTCGCGGACGGCGCGATCAGGAAGGTGATCGCCATCGCCGCCGAGACAAAGGTCGCGAAGTAGACGTCCTTCTGGACGTCTGTGATCTGCGAGAAGCGCTGTGAGAAGGGGACGGTGAGAAGGAACGCAAAGAGCACCTGCACGCCCGGGAGCGCCACCCGGAGCTCGTTCAGCTCACGGTCTACCCGCTCCTTCTTCGTCTCCCCGGCCACGCAAGGTGTCTACCTGGTCCGTGAGGTACGACGCAAGAGGCCCTGAGAGGTAGATAGGGTCTTCTCCGGCTCTCAGCCAGGAGAGCCCACGGGAGGGGTCCTTGCGGCACATCGGCCTTCTTCCGTGCGTCCGCGCCCAGTGGGCGTTGTCCTGTCGTTTCCGGAAGGAGTTCATGACTGCAGTCCGTTTTCTCTGCGTGGCGGCCCTCGCTGCTGCGTCGGCGTTCACGCTCTTCGGCGTCCAGGAAGGCGCTCGGGCCGCTGAGGCCTCGCCGACGCCCCTCCTCGATGAGATCCGGGAGGCGCAGGCGACGACCTGGCGCTACGACCGGATCATGGGTCGGAAGCTCACTCGCGCCGACCGCAGCGTGTACCGGAGCCCGAGCCGGAGCTACCGTCGCTGGGTCCTGGGCCTCTGGCAAAAACGGGCCGAGAAAGCGCGCCGTCGGGCCATGCATCCTCCGCACAAGGCCGCCTGGCTCTGTATCCACGGGCATGAGGGCCCGTGGGGGGCGAACACGGGCAACGGCTATTACGGCGGTCTCCAGATGGACATCTCCTTTCAGCGCACCTATGGCCGATACCTGCTGCGAAAGAAGGGCTACGCGCACCGCTGGACGGCGATCGAGCAGATGTGGGTCGCCGAGCGTGCGTACCGGAGCGGCCGGGGCTTCTATCCCTGGCCGAACACGGCTCGGAATTGCGGGCTCCTCTAGGAGGAGTTGGGCGGGCCGCCTTCACGGCCCGCCCACAAAGCCCTAGTCGGAGCTAGCCGGACTTCGTCTTGGCCGGCTCGCCGGGAAGGTGGAGGAGGTTCTCGACCTCCTGCACACCCTCGACCTTGCGAACCTGGTTCTCGAGCGTCTCGATCAGCTCGGAGCGGTCTGCCTCACCGCGCAAGTAGACGACGCCGTTCTCGGCGTTCACGTCGATCTTCCCTTTCGGCACTTCCGGGTCGCGGAAGATCTCGCTCTCGACCTTTGCCTTGAGCGTGGCGTCGTTCGGCTCTGGCTTTCGCTCTTCTCGGATGTGCTTCGCCTTCTGGGTGAGTCCCTTGGCCTGCGAAGTGACTTTGCCCCCCGCGCGACCAGCCTTGCTTCCCGTACTGCGGAAGAGGCCGCCCGCGCGGTCGACCAGCGCATGCCGCCGCCGCTTGCCGTCGGTCGGGTCGAAGAAGTACATGAGCGCGGCACCGATGACCGCAATGAGTGGAATTCGTCGCATTGGCTCTCCTTCTCGTCTTTGGGTAACGCCTACCCCGAGACTACTTGGGTGAATCGTGCGACGGGGGACGAGCGGGGAGGCCCTAGAGGCGGGCTTCGACCCGGCACAGGAAGTCGTCGAGCATTCGAATGTATCCGGGCGTGTCCTCGACGTGGGCCATGTGCGACGCGTTCGGGTAGATGACCGACTCGGCCCCTGGGATCCCCTCGCTCACGGTGCGGTTGATCGCCGGCGTCGCCTCGTCGTGCTCGCCGGTGACGACGAGGGTGGGTGCATCGATCTCTCCGAGGCGGTCGACGACGCTCCACTCGAGCAGCGTTCCCGTGACGTGGAACTCGCTCGGGCCGTTCATCGTCCGGTAGACCAGGCCGTTCTTCTCCATGAAGTCGAAGGAGCGAAGCACGCACTCGGGCCACGGGTCGGTCCGGCAGACGTGACGCCTGTAGAACGCCAGGCAGGCCTCCTCGTACTCGGGGTCGCCGGTCGTCCCGGCTTCCTCGTGCCGGGTGAGCGTGTCCTGGACGTCCTGCGGCAGCTTGGCTCGGAGCCTGCCCGTCTCCTCGACCCATTGCGGGATGCTTGCCGGGGAGCTCGCGAGGATGAGGCTCTCGAGGCCCGTCGGCTTTGTCAGCGCGTACTCCATTGCCAGCATTCCGCCCCAGGAGTTGCCGAAGATATGAACGTGCTCCAGGCCGAGCTCTGTCCGGACCGCGCCCACCTCGTCCACGAAGAGCTCCACCGTGTACAGCGAGGGATCGTCGGGGAGGTCTGATTTTCCGCAGCCGAGCTGGTCATAGAAGACGACGCGCCGCCCGGTCTCCGAAACTGCCTCGAGCGGCTCGAGGTAGTCGTGCGTCGCGCCCGGTCCGCCGTGAGGCAGAGGAGCGGCAGCTTACCGTCCTCCTCGCGATCACCGACGATGCGGTACCAGGTCTCGTAGCCGCGAAACGGGATGCGGCCTTCGGTGGTCACCTGCTAAGCGTATCCCCGCGAGCTCGTTCCAAGGAGGTCCGACTCGTGGTCAGTGTTCGTATTGCAGGAGCTCGGTGCGGTCGGAGCCGCCGGTCACTGTGATCTCCAGTACCGGCCCGACTCCGCTGACGTAGAACTTCTCCTCGACCAGATCAGGCTCGAGGGGGGTGAAGTTCCTCGTCTGGAGGACGTGATCGAAGGTGCCGTACGGGACGTGGGCGTGTGCGGTGAGGCTGAGAATCTCCCCGCCGTCCTCGGCTTGGTGCGCGTAGTACTCCTCGCGATAGGTCATGCCGGGCTTCGGGTGGGCCGGAACGATGATGCCGGGCTGCGCTCCGTCGACTCCCGCCTGCCACGAGCCTTCCGTTGTCTTCAGCTTGCCGTTCTCGTACTCCTTCGTGTCCTCCCCCAGGTACCAGAGGTTTCCCGCGGAGTCCTGCGCATACCAGTCGTAGGTGTCTTCCGTGATCTTCCCGTCCTCGGTCAAGACGTCATGCACGACTCTTGCCTCGATGCCGATGATGGTCTTCGTGTCGTTGGTGACGGTGACGACGACGCGGCGCATCGCACCTTCCGCGTCGGTCTCGCGGAACACGCGGCGGGTCCCGGGGACGATCGGGAAGTACGGGTTGTCGATCTCGGTCGTGAACTCGCTCGGCTCGAGGCTGACGGGCTCGCTTCCGCGCGGAAGCCGCGGCGCCTTCCCGGCCCCTGTCGTGGCCTCGTTTGCCTTCGAGCTGCCGCCGCAGGCACTCGTAAAGGGAATGAGCAGAGCACAGGTAATAGCGATCGTCCAGCGCATCTTCGGCCTCCTTTGGAAACGGAGTTCACGGTACGGCCGGGCGATGAGAACTGGATGAGACCGTGACTTGGCACTTCCCTGGCGGTCGACCGGCGGGCTGGCTACCCTAAGTGGCAGTCGCGTCGATAGTTGCCGTTTGGCAGCTCTCGGCAGAGCCTGAGAGGACGGTACGAACATGAGCGACCGCCGCCCTGAAGGGAAGGAAGGTCCGGGCCTCGCCGAAGACCACCTGGGCGAGACCGGTCAGACGCTTGCAGACAACGACCAGACGCTCGCCGATCGCGATCAGACGGCGAGCGACCGCGATCAGCAGGCCTCCGAGGATGACCAGGCTGCCGCAGACTTGGACACCGCTTATCACGGACGAGATCACGCACGTGCCACTGCTGCGCGCGCCGCGGCGGCGCGGGACCGCGCGGAGACTGCACTTCTGCGCGATCGAACAACCCAGGAGCGAGATGCCCTCGCGCAGCGACGCGACGAGCTTTCGATGTTGCGCGACCAGATTGCCGAGGACCTCGACAAGGAAGCAGCGGCTCTGGACGCCACGGACGAGGTAGTCGCCGCCCATACGCAAAGGCTGACCGAGCTGCGTGCGCGTGCGCATGAGATCCAGATGCGCGCGGCGAGCGATCGCGCACGGGCGGCGCGGGACCGCGAGCAGGCAGCGCGAGACCGCCAGCAGGCGGCACGTGACCGCGAGCAGGCCGCCTACGACCGCGAGCACGCGGCGACCGACGAGCTGACCGGTGCGAGGCGACGCGGCGTTGGACTCGAAGAGCTGGAGAACGAGATGAAGCGCGCGCGTCGAGAAGGCGACAGCCTTTGGGCTGCCTATGTGGACGTCGACGGGCTCAAATCCGTCAACGACAGACAGGGCCACGCGGCAGGAGACAAGCTGCTTCTTGCCGTTGCCGACGGGCTCAGGAGACACATGCGCTCGTACGACCTGCTCGTGCGTGTGGGCGGCGATGAGTTCCTGTGTGTGCTGCCCAAGATCACCCTCGCTGAGGCACGAGTGCGGTTCGATCGACTTCGCGCGGAGTTGAAGGACTCAGCCGGCACGTCGGTGAGCGTCGGCTTCACTAAGCTGCGCGACGGCGACTCGCCGGACGAGTTCATCAGGCGAGCCGATACGGACCTGCTGGCTCGGCGTAGCGCGTAGCCGTCCCGCACAACCGCCTTTCCGTCCAAAATGCGACTGACCAAAGTTGCCAAAAGTCCTTGCCATTCTGGCAGCCTCTGTGCTAGTTTTTTCCCTGCACAGCGAACGCAAGCGCCGTCGAGCGTTGTGCCGGCCGGAGTCCAAGAGCAGTGACTCCGGTGCAGTACCACCCTAAACCTCTGGTGGTCAACGTTCTTGGGGAAGGAACGGAGGAGGGTTTATGGGCTTGCTCGCACTCAACGAGGTACGCCGACTCGACGGCAGTCTCGTACTCGGTGTCAGAGGCATCGTCGACGATGCCACGGTCGAGTGTTTCGAGAAGGGGCTCGATCGCGCGACCGGCGTTGGTTCTCGCCAGGTCATCATCGATCTGACCACATGCCGGCTCGACTCGGCCGGGCTCGCGGCGCTGGTCCGACTCTGGCGGCGCTCCGGCCGGCGCTCCGCCCGGATGCGGCTGGTCGCCCCCGATGCCGCGTTGTTCAGGATGCTCGAGATCATCGGACTCACGTCGCAGTTCCCGACCTATCCGAGCATGGATGCTGCTCTTCCCTCACCGCAAGCGGCTCCGTCGCCGGTTGCCTGGGCCAGAAACGCGGTCGGGACGCGCCCGGCAAGACGTGTTTGGCCGCGTCGTAACGGCGAGATCTGGCCCAGGTGCACGCCTTACCTCACGAGCATGGACGGCGCGGGACTCCCCCCCCGCGCCGTCCGGTGAGGCTTTCTGGCCATCCGGGCGATCGAGAGCAGCACACCCGTGAGTATTAGCCGCACGCTCGGTCCCGAAGTATCCTCGGCCGTCAGTCACACGCCGACCGAGGCACGCGTTCGTGAGCTGCTCGACCAGCAGGCGGCTCTGCGCGAGTTGGCGGTCGCTGTGGCCGAGATGCGCGCGCCGGAGGTGATCTACGAGCTTGTTGCGAAGGAGGCCGCGGGAGTCGCCGGTGTCGTTTCCGGGGCCGTGGTTCGCTTTCGCGTTGACGGTGTCGCAGAGGTTGTCGGCTCCTGGCGCATGGGCGGGAGGCAGACCGGGAACCTGATCCCGCTGGACGGACCGGCGGGCGTCGCGATCGTGGCCCGGACGGGACGCGCTGCACGCACGAACGGTTCCGAGCTATCGGGCTCACTCCAGCTGGGCGGGCCCAAGCCGGCAAACGCGTCGTCGCCGGGTGGCGTCGCCGTCCCGATCCGCGTGCGCCGGGAGTTGTGGGGCTCCCTGCTCGTTGCCGCGCGTGCCGAGGAGCTGATCCCGCCCGATCTGGAGGAGCGGCTTGGCATCTTCGCGGATCTCGTCGGGCTCGCGATCGCGAACACCGACACCAGTGCACGGCTTTTGGCTCAGGCCACCAGTGACCCGTTGACCGGTCTTCTGAACCATCGCGCGTTTCAAGAACGGGTCGAGGGTGAGGTCGGGCGCGCGCAGCGGTATGGACGGCCGCTTGCGCTCGTGCTCCTCGACCTCGATTACTTCAAGTGCATCAACGACGCCTACGGTCACCAGGCAGGCGACGCAGCGTTAATGCAGGCCGCGCGACTCCTGGAGGCGGGCGCGCGGGCCGGCGACGTGCTGGGCCGGATCGGCGGGGACGAGTTCGCGCTGCTGCTTCCGGAGACGCCGGCAGAAGAGGCGTTGCCGATCGCGGAACGTTGGGCGGCGGAGTTTCGGGCGGCGCCGGTCGGCGTCGCCTCCCATCTGACCATGTCAGCGGGAATCTGCGACCTCACCCATGCCAACGGCAGCAAGGAGTTGCTGCAGCTCGCGGACGGCGCGCTCTACGCGGCGAAGACCCAGGGCCGAGACACCGTCGTCTTGTACTCGCCCGAGGTCGTGTACGAGCTCTCCGACGACGACCGAGCCGACCGCTTGCAGCGCCTGCAGGCCTTGATGTCGATCCGTGCCCTGGCCCGCTCGATCGATGCGAAGGAGCATCCAAACGAGGAGCACTCTGAGCGAGTCGCCGGACTCGTCCGTCGACTCGCCGAAGCGGCCGGCTGGCCGCCTCCGCGAGTCGCCCAACTGGCCGAGGCTGCCCTGATCCACGACGTCGGGAAGATCTGCATCCCGGACGCTGTCCTGCTCAAGCCGGCGCCGCTCACGCCGGACGAGTACGAGGTCGTCAAGGCGCACGCCGCGCTCGGCGCCCAGATGGCGCGCGTAGCCGTCACCGAGGAGCAAGTCCTCTGGATGGAGCAGCATCACGAGCATTTCGACGGCACCGGCTATCCGAACGGTCTGGCGGGCGAGGAGATCTCGGAGGGCGCTGGCCTGCTCGCGCTTGCCGACAGCTGGGACGTGATGACGACGGTCCGGAGCTACAGCCCTGCCAAGCCGGAGCGGGAGGCACTCCCCGAATGCCTTTCGCTTGCCGGCAGCCAGTTCAGCCCCACCGCCTGCAAGGCGTTAGGGACCATCTTCTAGGGAGTCGGCTCGTGCCGAACGAGCAAGAGGTGACTCTCGACCACGGCCTCGGCCACGTCGTAGAGCTTGCGGCCGCTTCGCTGCGACTGCGAGCGCAGGAGCTCGAAGGCCCGCCGCTCGTCGATCTCCTGCCGCGACATCATGATCCCCTTCGCCCGTTCGATCACTGCACGCCGTGCGAACGCGCCCTCGAGGCTTGTGTACTCGGCGTAGCGCCGCAGCGTGATGTCGATGGCGCTCTGCATCTCCTCGGCCCGACCATCGACGATGTAGGCGAAAATGCCGCGTTTGGCCGCCTCGTTGACCCAGACGGGGTCGTCGGCCTCGAGGAGCGCGATCACCGGGCAAGAAGCCTCGTGGACGATCTCGGAGATCATGTCCAGCGCGTGCTCCCCGCTCACGCCCAGGCCGACGAAAGCGAGATCCGGATGCTCCCGCTCGGTCGCCTCGGCGACCTCCGAGACCTCGAGCTCGCGTGAGATCACCTCGTGACCGAGGCCGGTCACGATCTCGGCGATCCGTGCAAGCCGATCTTTCCGCTCGTTTGCAATCAAGATCCGGAGCAAACGGCGGGGTTCTTCAGTCTGCGGCTTGCGGTCTGACGGCACGGCGTGGTCTTCTCCCGGGGTGCGGCCCCACTGGTCGAGATCGCCCTACGAAGTGTACGGAAATTGTGCGGACTAACAAGGACGTCGTTCAAGAGCGGTGCTCAACTCCCGAGTTCGCGCTTTGGAAGGGGTCGATGTATTCTTGCCGCTGCAGGTCGCCAAAAACCTTGCCGTGCATGGCCGCAAAACCTGGCCGTTGCACGTTTGCGCGGGCCACAGGGACCGGCCCGGCACGGATCCGCCCTCAGCAACCGGGTTGGAGCGTCAGCCGCTTATCCGCCGGCGACGGAGTTCGATTGCGAGGAGGATTCATGCAGGACGCTATCGGTCTCAAAAACGGCCGGCCCGCGGACGGTCCGCCACGCGTGCTCGTGGTCGACGACGATCCCAGCGTCCGGCTCGTTTGCACGACGACCCTGCGTCGTGAAGGCTACGACGCGATCGAGGCGGCCAACGGGCAGGAGGGATACGAGCGCGCCATCGCGGAGACACCCGACCTCGCGCTGCTCGACGTGCAAATGCCCGAACTCGACGGCTTCGGCCTCGCGGCGGCGCTCGTCGAGGACGAGCGCACGCAACAGCTCAGATTCGTCTTCACCGGCGACCCGGATCCTTGCGTCGAGGCGCTGGCCTACGAAGCCGGCGCGCTCGGCTTCATCGCGAAGCCCTTCGATCCCCGGGACATCGGCTCGTTCGTCAACCGTGCGCTGGCTCACCTTGCTCCGAGGAAATCAGTGGCCGCGTGACTTCCCGCACCCGTCTTGGGCGAGTTTGCCGCCTAGAGATCTAGAGCGCCTAGGCTGAGGCCGCGAGCAGGGCCTCCCCTTCGCGGGTGTAGGCGGTCGCGCCGACCGAGCGGTAAAAGGCGAGTGCCTGCTGAAGCTGGGCGTCTGCATCCACGCGCCGGCCCGCATCCACAAGCACCTCCGCGGCGCGCAAGCGGGCGAAGGCCTCGTCTGGGAGCGCGCCGATCTCCGCATAGACATCGGCGGCCTCCTCGAATGCACCAGCGGCGTAGGAGCGGGCGGCATCCAGCCAGCGGGTAGTGACGGTTGCGGTCTCGATGACAGGCTCCACCTCGTTGCGGCGCCCGAGCGCCGTCAGGACGATGGCGAGGGTGCTAGCCCAGTAGGATACGAAGCTGCTTCTGCGCGACGGAAGCAGCGCGAGCAGCTCGTCTACCAAGGGGACGGCCTCCGCCCGGAGGCCGATCGTGAGCAGGATCTGGCTCCGAAAGGCAAGGGCCGGATAGAGAGCCTGAGGATCCTGGGCCGCCCTGGCGAGGGTGAGCGCCCGCTCGGAGTCGGCGAGCGCCCCCTCCCCGTCCCCGCGCGCAAGTCGGATCAGTGCGCGCACTTCCCGCACGACCGCCTCCATGTAGTGAGGCTGGCCGCCCTCGACCTCGGCGATGAACTCGTCCGCGTGAGCGACCGCCTCATGCCATCGGCCGGTCAGGTACTCGTCCCAGACGCGCTCCGCCCTCAACCAGCGGACAGAGCCGAGCCCGCCGAGACGCTCCGCCTCGTGCAGGCCCTCCTCGTGCAGCTCGACACTGCGCGTGAGCTCTCCGAGCTCGCCAACCGTCGAGGCGAGATTGATGAAGGCGCGCAGCCGGTCGTACGAACCGATCTCAGTGATCTCGAGGCAGCGCTCGATGTCCGCGAGGCCTTTCGGGTCGCCCAGCTTCACGCGAGAGACACCGAGGGTGTTGAGGGCTCGCGCACGAACCTCGTCCAATCCGAGCTCCTCGGCCATCGCGAGCGCTTCCCGTGCTAGTTCGATCGCCTTGGCGTCCTCATCCCCGAGCATCGCGAACCGGGCAAGCTCGCTGAGCACCGTTGCCTTCGAGCGGGAGGGCGTCGCCTCTTCGATGAGCACGGCTGCGTGCTCGAAGCGGGGCATGGCGAGGTCTCGCTCGGCCCTGAACCAGTGGACGTGGCCGAGCGTAACCTCGGCTTCAGAGGCTACTTCGGGCTCGCCGGAACCGAGCAAGAGGCGTCGGGCTTCCTCGAGGATGCCGGACACGTCGCTCCTCCAGTCCGACAGGAAGAGCGACCTGCCGTAACGGAGGAGCAGATGCCCGCGCTCCGGATAGTCCGAAGGCCAGAGCTCGACGGCTCCGCGGTAGAAGCCTGCGGCGGCGGCGAAGGCGTTGAGCGTGTAGGCGCGGTCGCCCGCCTCGCGCAGGGCGACGCGGGCGCGCTCGGCGATCGACTCGACTTCCTGGCCCGCCGCGCGGGCAAACTCGAGCGCACTCAGATAGTGGTGTGCGAGCATCTCGGCGCGGTCCTCGCGATCGGCGCTCAACGCCTCGATCCACTCGGCAGCGAGCCGGTGTTTCTCGGCTCGAAGGGCGCGCGGAACCTGTCCGTAGGCGACGTCCCGGACGAGGACGTGCCGGAACGCGTACTCCGTCTCGGTGGCGACCGACGAGCGCCGCTCTCGCCGCACGAACTCCTTGCGCTCGAGCCGGTGCAAGCTCTCCTCCACGGTCCAGCGCTGGAGCCCGTTCATGGCGGCGAGCGCGCCGCTCCAGAACACCTTCCCGAGGACGGCGGCGTCCTGGATGAGCGTCTTGTCCTCGGAGGAGAGCGCGTCGAGCCGCGCGGCGACGATCCCCTGAACGTTCTCGGGCAGTGGAGACTCATCGCTCGGAGCCACGCCCCGCTCGGAAACCATGCGCGCGTACTCCTCGGCATAGAGGGGGTTTCCCCCAGCCCGGGCGAGTAGGGGAGCCTGCGTCTCGGCGGGCATGACGGTCTTTTCGAGCAGGCTGGCCAGCAGCCGTGCGATGTCTTCATCAGAGAGCGGAGAGAGTGAGACCGTGGCCGCGTTCGGCTTGCCTCCGCCCCAGCCGGGCCGGCGCTCGAGCAACTCCGGGCGGGCGGTACCGATGACCAGCAGAGGCGAGTCGGTCACCCAGTCGACGAGATAGTCGACGAAGTCGAGCAGATTGTCGTCGGCCCAGTGGAGGTCTTCGAAGACGAGCACCAAGGGGCGCTGCTCGGCGAGCGCCTCGAAAAAGCGGCGCCAGGCGCCGAAGGCCTCGTCGCGGCGATCCGCCTCCCCGCCCGCATCGCCCTCCGCGGTCAGGCCCACGAGCGGGCGCAGATGGCTCTCTATCCAGCGTGCGCCCGCTGGATCCGGGACCAGATCCGCGACAGTCTCGAGAAGCTTGGTCTCGGCCACCTCGGCCGAGTCGGTCTCCAGGATCGCAGCTTGGGCTTTGATCATCTCCGCGACGGCCCAGAAGGCGACGCCCTCACCGTATGGCAGCGAGCGACCCTGCCGCCAGAAGACGATGAGGTCAGGATCCGCGTCCACGGCCTGCGCGAGCTCCCATACCAATCTGCTCTTGCCGATGCCCGGAACGCCGACGAGCGTGAGAAGCTGAGGCGTCCGCTCGCGCCGGGCCCGGCCGAGTGCGTCGGACAGGAGGTCGAGCTCGTCGCGCCGACCCACGAGCGGGGCGCCGCCGCTCTGCTGAACGTCGATTCCGAAGCGAGCCCGTGCGGCGAGTGCCTCCCAGACCGGAATCGGGTCGGATTTGCCCTTTGCCCGCACGGGCTCGCGCTCGCTGTATTCGATCGCTCTCTCAGTGGCCCTGTAGGTGGCCTCGCCGACGAGAATGCCGTCCACCGGGGCTGCGGCCTGGAGCCGTGCAGTCGTGTTGACGACGTCCCCCGCCACCATTCCTTCGCCCTCGGACGGACGGGCTCCAAGAGCGACGACCGCCTCACCCGTATTCACAGCGATGCGGACATGCAGATCGAACGTCGGGTCACCCTCATTCAGCTCGAGGATGGCGTCGCGGACGGCGAGCGCAGCGCGGACGCCGCGCTCGGGGTCGTCCTCGTGTGCGAGCGGGGCCCCGAAGACCGCCATGACCGCGTCGCCGATGAACTTTTCGACCGTTCCGCCGAAGCGCTCGAGCTCCGAGCGCAGGCGCGCGAAGTACGGGGAGAGCATTGCCCGCACGTCCTCCGGGTCGAGCTGCTCGGCCCGTCCAGTGAAGCCGACAAGGTCGGCGAAGAGAATGGTGACGATCTTGCGTTCTTCGCGGGTCGTCGGCACCTCGGCGGTGATGGGGGCGGCGCACCCGTTGCAGAAACGGGCGCCTTCCGGGTTCTCTTGGCCGCATTGTGCGCACACGGGCATGAGGGAAGGGTACGAGCCCGGGGGCCTGGGTTCTAGTCAGGAGAGGGCGTCGCGATTGCTGCAGCTCGGTCGGGCTCACGTACAGCCGGACGAAGCAAGGCGGAAGCAGGCCCTCACTCTCGACCGGTCCTCCGCTCCTTCCGCGTTGCACGTGAAGCTTGCGAATCATGGCAGCGCGACGAGCGTCCGTGCCCTTAGGATCGTGGGGCTTCATACGCGACCGAACTGGAGGGTTACATGGCCACGGACGCGATTCCGGAGGGCTACCACACCGTCACGCCGTACCTGGCTGTCGATGACGCGGCCCAGGCGATCGAGTACTACAAGAAGGCGTTTGGCGCGAAGGAGCGCGTGCGAATGGACGCGCCGGACGGCAAGATCGGACACGCGGAGCTCGAGATCGGTGACTCATTGGTGATGCTCGCCGATCCGTTCCCGCAAGCGGCGACGAGGCCGCCGAACGAGCTGGGCGGGACGAGCGCGAGCGTCTTCATGTACGTCGAGGACGTCGACGCGGTCGTGAAGGGAGCAGTCGACGCGGGCGCGACGATCACGATGGAGGTCGCCGACCAGTTCTGGGGCGACCGCTTAGGCTCCATCAAGGATCCGTTCGGCCACTCGTGGTCGCTCGCGACGCACGTCGAGGATGTCCCGCCGGAGGAGATGGCGGAGCGGGCCAAGGAGGCCATGGCCGCGATGAGCAGCTGAGGCTCGGAGGGACCCGCCGCAGCCACGCCTGGGACCAATGGCGAGCCCTGCCGACCACGTTCATCTCGACCACGCGATGCCAATCTCGGGCCGCGCGCTCAACGGCGTCGCGCTCAGTGCGACGCTGCACTGTCTGACCGGGTGTGCTCTCGGCGAGATCGCCGGGATGATCATTGGCACTGCAGCCGGCTTCTCGAACCTGACAACCATTGTGCTGTCCGTCGTGCTGGCGTTCGTGTTCGGCTACGGGCTCACCAGCATGCCGCTCCTGCGAGCCGGCCTGACGCTAGCGGCCGTCGTTCCGATCGCCCTTGCCTCGGACACACTCAGCATCGCGGTCATGGAGATCGTGGACAACGCGATCATCGTGCTCGTTCCGGGTGCCATGGATGCGGGTCTGGCGTCGCTTCTCTTCTGGGGCTCACTTGCCTTCGCTCTCGCCGTCGCGGGCGCTTTCGCCTTTCCGGTGAACCGATGGCTGATTGTTCGAGGCAAGGGACATACGGCCGTCCACGAGACCGGCATCCACGGCGGGCCGCCGACGCGACTCGTGGCCGCTGCGGCTGCGGTCGCCTTCATCTTCGGGGCTTCGGTCCTGGTCGCCGAAGTGATTGGCTAGGTCATAACCCACGAGGATGTCTGACACCTATCCATGCGAGGCCCCGTTGCTCCCTCTGTAAACGGACGGGCCTCTCAGCGGACCCAGCAATCGCTACAGACGCCGACTACTTCGAGGCTATGCGAAGTGGGACGGAAGCCGTGCTTCTTGCCCACACCCACGAGCCAGTCGTCCAGCTCGCACTCGGTCAGCTCCTGCACCTGGTGGCAAGCCGAGCAGACGAGGTGATGATGGTGGCCCGGTCCGCAGAGTCGGTAGCAGCTCTCGCCCGGCCGGTGAGAAAGCGCGTCGACGGCGCCGCACTCCTGGAGCAACGTGAGCGTCCGGTAGACGGTCGCGAGGCCGACGGGGCTCCCCGAGGTCCGTAGTCGTCCGTGGATCTCTTGCGCGGTCGCGTCATGAGGCTCGCGCGAGAGCGCCTGTAGGACGAGCAGTCGCGGCGTGGTCAGACGGACGCCGACTTCTCGCAAGCGTGCCTCGGCGTCAGCCCGTTTGGTCTTGCTCGTTACCTGGGCACCCATCGTCCCCTAAGATAGCCGAACAGCGAATGAAATTCATTCTCATCTTGGCTCTCGCTCTGACGATCTCTGGCCTGGCGGTTGGGTGCGGAGGCAGTGATGACCACTCGAGTACCCGTGAAACGGTCGCGGCGAGCTTCTATCCTCTTGCGTTCGCGGCGGAGCAGGTTGGCGGTGAGGCCGTCTCGGTCGAGAATCTGACGCCTCCGGGCGCCGAGCCGCATGATCTCGAGGTATCGCCTAGCGACGTCAGCAAGATCAAGTCGGCGGATCTCGTGCTCCTTCTCGGTCACGGCTTTCAGCCGCAACTCGAGGACGCTGCCGGCTCAGGCCCTGACGTCGTGGCTCTCCTCGACACACGCGCACTCGACCTCCGTCCGGATGGCGATCCCCATGTCTGGCTGGACCCCATCCGCTACATGAAGATCGTCGATCGCCTCGGGGTCGTCCTCCGAAGGCCAGCGGCCGCGTCACGCTTGCTGGCGCGACTCAGGAAACTCGACAAAGACTTCAGACTCGGGCTTGCCAACTGTGCTCGCCGCGACATCGTGACGAGCCACGAAGCCTTCGCCTATCTCGCCGAGCGCTACGGGCTGGACCAGATCGCAGTCACGGGCCTCAACCCCGAGGCCGAACCAACGCCGCAGGCGCTCCATCAGACCGTCGACGTCGTGCGCGCCAGCGATGCGACGACCGTCTACTTCGAGCGTCTCGTTTCGCCTCGCCTCGCCGAAACGGTCGCCCGAGAGACGGGCACGAAGACGGCGGTCCTCGATCCGATCGAGGGCCTCACGGACACAGAGAGGAAGCAGGGAACCGACTATTTCACCCTCATGCGCGCGAACCTTCACGCTCTGCAGACGGGCCTCGGATGCCGGTAGCGGTCGAGTTGCGCGACGTCTCGTTTGCCTACCCGGGCGGCATGCCGGTCCTCGAGCGCGTCGATCTCGTAGTCCATGAGAGCGAGTTCGTCGCCCTCGCCGGCCCAAACGGCGGTGGCAAGACGACCCTGATCCGGATCGCGCTCGGGCTGGAGCGACCGCGGCGCGGCGAGGCGCTCTTGTTCGGGCAGCCTGCACACAGCTTTTCCGCTCGTGCGCGGCTCGGCTACCTCGCCCAGCGAACGACGCTCGGAATCGATGCCCCCGCCACCGTGCGAGAGATCGTGAGCGCTGGGCGTCTGCCGGTGCGCGGGCTTCTGCGCCGCTTCACCGGCGAGGACAGGCGCGCGGTCGAGGCGGCAATCGAGCGGGTTGGGCTCGCGGCCGTCGCCGAGCAGCCGGTCCAGCGCCTCTCGGGCGGACAGCAGCAGCGGGCCTACATCGCAAAAGCGCTCGCCGGCCAGCCCGAACTCCTCGTTCTCGACGAACCGACCACGGGCGTCGATGTCGAGGCGCAGGAGGCGTTCGCCGGGCTCCTGGCCGAGCTCAAGAGCGAGCTCGGCGTCACGATCATCTACGTCTCGCACGAGTTCGGAGCCGTCGAGAGCTTCGTCGAACGGATCGTCCTTGTCCGCCGAGAGATCGTCTTCGACGGCGCGCCCGACGCCCTCCCCTCCCGCTGGCACGACCCCTCCCATGTCCATCATTGAGGCGGAGTTCATGCGCCTGGCGCTGGCGGCCGGCGCGATCGTGGGTGTCCTCGCCCCTGCGGTCGGTTTCTTCCTCGTCCAACGACGCATGAGCCTGATCGGCGATGGCGTCGGCCACGCCGCCTTCGCAGGCGTCGCCGCCGGCTACCTCCTCGGCATCTCTCCGGTTCTCACTGCGCTCGCGGCCTCGGTCGCTGCCGCGGTCGCCGTCGAGTGGCTGCGGGGCCGCCGACGCACCGCCGGCGACCAGGCACTCGCTCTCATCTTCTACACGGGCATCGCAACGGGCGTCGTCCTCATCTCAGCCGCCGGCGCTCTCAACGCGAACCTCTTCACATTTCTCTTTGGCTCCATTCTCACCGTCACCACGTCCGACCTCGCGCTTGTGGGCTCGCTCGGGATCGCCGCGCTCGCGCTCATCGCCTTCCTCTACCGCGGCCTGGTCGCCGTTTCGATCGATGACGAAGGCGCACGAGTGACCGGCCTCCCGGTTACCGCATTGAACGTGGCCCTTGCCGTCCTCACCGGGGTGACTATTGCCGTCTCGATGCGCGTTGTCGGCATCCTCCTGATCGCCGCGCTCATGGTGCTGCCGGTCATCGCCGCCGGGCGGATCGCCTGGAGCGTCCGTTCCACCATCCTCGTCGCAATGGGTATCGGTCTCGCCTCAGCGCTGGCAGGCCTTGCCGTCTCCTATTACGCCGACCTCGCCCCGGGCGGCGCCATCGTCCTAATCGCTTCCGCGATCACGATCATCACACTCGCGCGCCCGCCTGGCCACCGCCCCGCCTAGGGAGCGGTGGGCGTGCGTTGCTTCCGGTCCCCGCCTACGAGCGACGAAGCGGCGCAGCCGTCGGTGGAGCCCGACGCTGCGCCGCTCCGGTCGCCTGGTGGGCTCGGAAGAAGGACGTGCTCAGCGGCCGGCTTCGGGATCCCGCGGCATGAGGATCCAGAGTGCGACATAGGCGAGAACCTGAGAGCCCGGAAGCACGATCGTCGCGATGATGAGCAGCCGGGCGACGAGTGGGTTCCAGTCGTAGCGCCGCGCGAACCCGGCGGCAACGCCGGCGATCCATTTCCCGTGGCGTGGGCGGGTCAATCCGCGCTGGGCGAACCAGGCGCGCGCTCCGGCGAGCGAAGACTCTCTTGGATCCGCCTCGGTGTGGTAAGTGCTCGACATCTCGATCCTCTCTGTTTGGTTGAGTCCAGAATTGCGCCAGGAACCGGTAGCGCCAAGCCTGCTACCAGGTGGCTGCGGCTACGGCTACCACGCCCACTCGGGGACGGGATTATCTTTCCCCGATCCTTCTGTGGCGGCAGCCGTCGCGTAGGCGGTCCGGATGCCCCAAGCTCTGGTGGCGACTGGGATCGCCTTGAGCAGTCGCTACGGCGGCCGTCAGTTGCTCATTGCCGCCGATGCCACCAGCGAAGAGTCGCTTTATGGTCTTCACGTCGGGTATCGAGATCAGGCTACCCGGCCGGGACGAGTCGAGCGCGACCGTGGCCGCCTGCATGACCCACGGCGTGACGACGTTTGATGTTGAACCCGAGCTACGCCGAGAGCCGGCCTCCGTCCGAGGCGGCCGCACACACGTGCAGTTCTTGGCTTGAAGAGGCGGAGGGGGAGGGATTCGAACCCTCGATCCGCCTAACGACGGATAACGGTTTTCGAGACCGGACTCAAACTGCCGATTTACAGGTAGTTTGTAACCCGTTCGCCAGTACGTTCGCCAGCCAACCAGCACGGCTGCAGCGTGCCGACGTCCGGCGTCACTTCGCGGGTATAGAAGGATCGACCAGATGGTTGGAAGTGGGTGCACGGCCCCCGGGTGTGTGCCTCCGAAGGGTGGACTGCGCGCCGGATGCCCGAATCGGCACACCAGACGATCGTCCCGTTTCAGGCGTTTGCTGCATCGGATGGATGGCTGATAGTGGCCTGCCCGAAGGAATCTCTATGGCGGCGGCTGTGCCTGGCGGTCGACCAAGCCCGAGTTCGCAGAAGACGAGCGCTTCGCGAGTCTTTCGGCCCGCGATCGCGAGTCTTTCGGCCCGCGATCGGAACCGTAATACCTTGTTAGCCTCTCTTGCGCGACGCCTTCGCCTCGCACAATGTCCACACCTGGATCGCTCCTGGGACAGGGCATCCCGTGCGCCCCTGTTAACGAGATCGAGGAGGCTCTGGCAGATCCGCAAACGAACGCCCGAGAAGGTGTAGTCCAGTACGACCACCCGTCCCTCGGGACCGTGGGAATGGTCGGAAGCCCTTCCGGTTCGCCGGCGCCGTGAAGGCCGCTGCACGCGCCCCTTTCCTCGGCAAGCACACCGCAGGCCTCGTCAGTGACGCTCCGGACTCCTCGAGCTCCAACGTCGCCCGCCACGACCGAATCGTGAACGACCCCGAGTTTTCACTATTTGATTGATTTTTTTGCACCTGGGTGGTACAAGAGCGTTCTGACTGACGAACAGGCCACCGAAGAGCAGACTGAACGCGGCGGCACCGCCCGTCTTGTCGGCCTGCGGCTACGGCGGCTTCGCCGTATGCGGAACATGACGATCAGTCAGGTTGCCGAGCAGGCCGATCTCTCGCCCTCGTTTGTGAGCATGGTCGAGCGCGGCAAGGCAGACATCTCCTTGGCGCGGCTCGCGAGATTCGCAGCGCTGTATGAGGTAAAGCTGAGCCAGCTGCTGCTTGACGAATTGCATGGGAAGCCGCAGCTAGTGAGGCCGCAGGACGGCCTTCAGATCGATCGAGGCAGTGGCGTCACGTATCGGCTGCTGCCCGTGCAGCTCTTCGGTGTACAGGTGATGCACGTCTTATTCGATCCCCACGCCGGGTTCAAGGACATGCTCTCGCACGCCGGAACTGATTTCGTCTGGGTCGTACGCGGCGCGATCGAGGTTCTCTACGGCGACGAGGCGTACGTGGTGGCTTCCGGGCAAGCGCTTTCGTACCCGGCCGGCATCCCGCACGCGTTCAAAAACGCGACCACCGAGCCGGCCGAGGTCATCACCTTCGTGACCCCGCCGTTCTGGTGATCGAGAACTCAATTCGCTTGGAGAAGTCAACGGCAAGAAGGAGGACGCGTAATGTCTGAGACCACTTCCACGCCTGCGGCGGGCGAGCCACCTCTCACCTCCGCGGCGGGCGACGGTATGTTCGTTCGCAGGTCGACCGGCCTCGTCCGTGAGGTCTCGCCGTTTTCGGCGACGATCTTCAACATCTTCGCGGGAGCCCCCGGGTACGCGTTGGCGATCAACATCTTCTGGGTGCTCGCCGTCTATCCAGGCGCCCACATCGTTGCTGCCTACTGGATCACCGGTGTGCTCGCGCTCTGCATCGCCCTGCCGTTCGCATTCCTGTCCATGACCATGCCTCGCAGCGGCGGCGACTACATTCTTGTCAGCCGATCGCTTGGGCCAGCCTGGGGCGTCTGCTCATCGTCTGGGCTGATGTTCGCCCAGTTGCTCGTCAACGCGTTCCTCGCCACTGCGTTTGTGCAACTCGGACTCGTCCCCGGTTTCGCGACCATCGGTCTCATCTCCGGGCACGATTGGTGGGTTAACGCGTCAAACACACTCGCGAGCAGTCACACGTGGGAGCTTCTTGTGGCGCTTCTTCTGCTCGCCGTGATTCTGGGCCTGCTCGCGGTCCCCCTACGCCTGGCGATGCGGGTGCAAAATGCGGCGTTCCTCCTTGGTGTCCTCGGGATGGGTGTCGGCACGATCGTCATGTTGGCCACGTCGACGTCTACGTTCTCGGCCCATTTCAATGAGATCGGCGGAAGCGATGCCTACCGGAAGGTGCTCGACGCCGCGTCGAAGGCAGGCATTGCTGCACCCGGAACGTCTTGGTCGAACACGCTGCCTGCGATCGCGGTGACAGCCTCGGTCCTCATTTACACTTGGTGGTCGGTCTTCTATGCCGGCGAAATCCGGCAGGCACGCACCTGGAAGTCGCTGCAGACGATGACCGTCAGCCTCGGCGCCTTCATCTTGCTCCTCACGATCCCCACGCTCGCGCTGTTTCACATGGCGGGATCGCACTTCGTAGCTGCTGGAAACGCCCTGAGCGGCACGAAGGATTACCCGTTCGCGAGTCCACCGGTTTGGTACGGGCTCGTCGGCATTGCCACGCAGAGTACTGCGCTCACCGTTTTTCTTGTGGTGACGTTTCTGCTCTGGTTCCCCATTCTTATGTGGCTGAATTTGGCGCCGCTTGTGCGTGGTCTATTCGCCTGGTCGTTCGATGGGCTTCTGCCGCGCAAGATGACCTACGTGCATGCACGGACTCACATTCCGGTCATCTCTCTGGCTGTCAGCGCGGTGCTCAGTGTCGCCGTCATCCTGTGGGCGATCTACTCGGCCAACTTCTTCACCGTTCTCGCCGACGGCATCCTTCTGACAACGATTCCGATGCTTTTCGTCGGAGCAAGCGCTGCCCTGGTGCCATATCTGCGTCCCGAGATCTTTCGCCAGACACCACTCTCTCGCGTCCGGGTGCTCGGTATGCCGCTGATCACCTGGCTCGGCACGGCCGGCTTCGTCTCAGCGAGTTTCGTCTGCGCGATCTTCCTGCACTACTCGGGGCTTGGAGTGCACAACCGAATGGCCACGCTGCTCTTGTTCTTCGCGTGCTTGCCAGCCGGCTTTCTCATCTACAACATCGCGCGACTCGTCCAACGCTCCAACGGGGTGGACGTCACGCTGAACTATCAGGTGATTCCGCCGGAATGAGACAGGATGCCACGGAGCCCGCACTTCGACGCGTGGCGGTGAACGACCGCGGCTTCGAGGTGGCCTGCTGGGAGTGGGGGTCGGGCGATGAGGTCTTGCTCGGCCTCCACGGTGGTC
>JBBQXP010000039.1:0-22974 GCA_038209555.1 Gaiellales bacterium | reverse complement strand
GCCCGCGAACGCGATCGCGAGCAACGAAAAGAGGGCGCCGAGGGCCGGTCGCTGCTTCACGCCGAACGAGACTCCGGAAGACCCACGGCTACAATCATCTCAGCCCAGGGGCGTAGCTCAGTTGGTAGAGCGGCGGTCTTGGTCACGTCCCATAGCGTGGTGTAGGAGCGTGTCGGACGGAGCCGGATGAGGGTCCGGCCACCGCGGCGCTCAGACTCGTCGGTTCCTGCCAAGGATCGACGAGAGGAGAGTCACCGCGATGGCCGAGACGAAGAAGATGACGGCTGAGCAGGTCGTCAGCTACCTGCTCGAGGAGGAGGGCCTCGACTTCCTACGCGAGTCGCTTGTTTGGGTCGTACAGCAGCTCATGGAGGCGGAGGTGAGCGAGCTCGTTGGCGCAGCCCGCGGGGAGCGGGCGCCGGAGGAGCGGCTCACGCATCGCAACGGCTACCGCGCTCGCTCGTGGCAGACGCGCGCCGGCGAGATCGAGCTTGCGATCCCCAAGCTCCGCCGCGGCTCCTATTTTCCCTCCTTCCTGGAGCCGAGAAAACGGTCCGAGCAGGCGCTCGTCTCGGTCGTGCAGGAGGCCTACGTGGCCGGCGTCTCCACGCGCAAGGTCGACCAGGTGGTCGAGTCGCTCGGCTTGCGGATCTCCAAGAGCGAGGTCTCGCGCATCTGCGCTGGCCTCGACGAGCAGGTGGACGCCTTCCGCAACCGCCCGCTCGAGGGCCGCTATCCGTATCTGTGGCTGGACGCGAAGGTGGAGAAGGTGCGAGACGGCGGCCGTGTCGTGCGCAAGTGCCTCGTGCTCGCCTACGGCGTGCACGAGAGCGGCTACCGGGAAGTGATTGGGCTCGACGTCGGCGAGTGCGAGACGGAGGCCTTCTGGCGCAGCTTCCTGCGCGGCCTGCTCGAGCGCGGCCTCTCGGGCGTCGAGCTCGTCGTCAGCGACGCCCACGCCGGCCTCAAGCGGCGATCGCCCAGGTGCTCGGCTGCCCCTGGCAACGCTGCAGCGTCCACTTCCTGCGCGAGGCGCTCGGCCACGCCCGCCGCGAGCAGCAGCCGATGCTGGCCGCGCTGCTGCGACCGATCTTCAACGCCGCTGACGCCGTAGAGGCGAAGGAGCTGGTCGGGGCAGCGCTCGAGCGACTCGAGCGGCCGCTACCGAAGGTCGCCACGCTGCTCGAGGAGGCCGAGGAGGACCTGCTCGCCTTCCACTCGTTCCCCGCCGACCACTGGCGCAAGCTGCGCTCCACCAACCCGCTCGAGCGGGTCAACCGCGAGATCGGCCGCCGCACCGACGTCGTCGGCATCTTCCCCAACGACCGCGCCCTCATCCGCCTGACCACCAGCGTCGTGATCGAGCAGAACGACGAGTGGCTCGTCGGGCGCCGCTACCTCAGCGCCCACTCGATGGAGTCGCTGCTTGAAGAAGAAGAGAAAGAGAGAAAGACCGTCGACAAGGAGGTGACCGCACTCACCACAGCCTGAGCAGCCAGCGATCTCGCCGACGAGTTACACCACGTCCTGGGACTTGACTACGGACACATCCACGGAATCCCGAAACATCGCCCATCTCGGACGAACCCTCCGCATCAACCCAGGGTCGAACTAACCGACGGCGTCTTAGACGGAGCATCGACGACCTCGACTGGAGCGAGATCACTCAATACCAGCTCGTTTCGGGTTAGATACGCCGGTCGGGAGCGAAGAGGCTACGGCCTTGAGCTTCACGCCCGATCCGAGTGGCCGCTCGCCGCGCCGCCATTTTCCCGACCTGGCCGTCGTCCGCCGCGACGGTCGGCTCGACGCCTACGAGCTCGAGCTGACCCCGAAGAGGACGCGCCGGCTCTCCGCGATCCTGCGCGCGTACCGCCGCTCCCTCCACGTCGCTTCGGTCGTCTACTACGTGGACCGGCGAGATGTGGGTCAGCGGCTCGAGGAGCTCGCTCGCACCCTTCACCTCGAGGGGCGATTGACGGTTCGGTGGTGGTGAGCGTGGCGTCGACCGCCGCCTCTCCAGGCTCGGGCTCCCCCCTCGACGGGCTTCCCGAGGGCTCGCTCCTCGTGGCCGCCATGCTGCTCACCGTCGCGGCGCTCGCGCCGCTCCCGGTCGCGCTCGGGCTCCTGCTCGTTCTTGCCGCGCGAGCGCTCGCCATCGCGCCGGCACTGCTCGTCGCCGCGACCCTTGCGGCGGGCGCCGGACTGCTCGCAAGCGAAGGGGCGGCGCCCGCGCTCGCCTCCTATGCCCGGAGCGGAACCCTCTGGCACATCCGAGACGCGGTCGAGCACGACGGTATCCGGACCGTCCTCGCTCGGACCGCGCCGGTAAGCCTTCTCGGGGCCGGACTTGCAGGGGGCGTGATAGCGCTCTGGCTCGACATGGGCCGTCCCTTCTGGGCGCGGCGGCGCCGGCGGATGCTCTGGCGGCGCGCGGCCCGGCGGCTTGGCGAGCTGCGCGGCAGAAAAGCCGGGCAGCTCCTCGGGGTCGACGAGAGGGGCGAACCGGTTCGGCTCTCCGCCGCCGAGCTCGGCCAGCACGCCCTCGTTCTCGGCGCGACCGGGAGCGGCAAGACGACGACGATCCTCCGCTTGCTCGGCGAGATCGTCCCCGGGGGAGCGGGTCTTCTCGTCGTCGACCTGAAGGCCGACCCCTCCCTCGCGACGGAGCTGCATGGGCTGGCGGAACGGGCCGGGCGTCCGTTCGACCGCTGGGCGCTCGACGGCTCCTCTCAATGGAACCCACTCGGTCACGGCGACGCGACCGAGCTCATGAACAAGGTCATCGCACTCGAGGAGTGGTCGGAGCCCCACTACAAGCGAGCCGCCCAGCGCTACCTCCACACCACCTTCTCCATTCTCCTTGCGGCCGGGCAAGAGCCCGAGCTGCCGGCACTCGTCCCGCTCCTCGACCCGGAGGCTCTCTCCGCCTTCCTGCACGGACCGGCCGCGCGCAGCGTGAGCGAGGAGGAACGGGACCGGCTCGAGCGATACCTCGGCGGCCTCGACCGCAGCTCCCAGAGCGCGATCCAGGGGCTCGCGAACCGCCTAGCTCTCCTCGCCGAGACCCGCGCCGGTGAGCGCCTGCGCGCCGGCTCGGACGGCATAGACCTCCGACACACCTTCACCGACCCGCGACTGACGCTCTTCTCGCTCGACTCGCAGAAGTACGGAGAGACGGCGGCCCAGCTCGCCGCGCTCGTCGCCCAGGACGTGCGGACGGTCGCGAGCGCGCGGCTCGCGGCCGGCCGCTCCGAACCGCCCGGCTACGTCGTCTTCGACGAGTTCTCGGCCATGCACTCCGACCACCTTCTGCACCTCTTCGCGCGCGGCCGCGGGGCCGGCATCGGCGTCCTGCTCGCGACGCAAGAGCTCGCCGACCTCTCTCGCGTCGATCCGGGCTTCGCCGACCAGGTGCTCGGCAACACGAACGTGAAGCTCGTCCACCGCCAAGACGTGCCCGAGTCGGCCGAGCGACTCGCGGGCGTCGCCGGCACGCGAAGCGTCTACGAGGAGACGTTCCAGACCGATCGGACGCCCTTCCGCTCGCTCGCCGGGCATCCCGTCGGCGGCTGGAGCGGTCGAACAACGGGTCAGGGCACGATCAAAGAGGTTGAGCAGTACGCCGTCCACCCGAACGTCCTGAAGCAGCTTCCGCAGGGGACGGCCGTCCTCATCCGCAAGCACCCACGGCCCCGTGTAGAGCGTGTCCGCGTCCACCCGCCCGCCTGGCGGGAGACCTCCCGAAGGCCGGGGGCAGGTTCGCTGCTCGGGCTCCTCCGGAGGAGCGCATGAGCCGACCCCAGCCGATCCTCTACGCCGGTCGCGTCCTGCTCTGGCTCGCGCTCGCCTTCATCCTTTCCCGAGGCGCTCTGGAGATCGTCTCACCCGCAGCGCCCCGGGCTGAGACGCGCCTGCCCGCGCCGGCAAGGCCTGCTTTCCCGGACGACGAGGCGCGCGCTTACGCGATCGGCTTCGCCCGCGCCTACCTGACGCTCGATCCGGGTCGGCCGGATGCTCGCGCCAGCACCCTCTCGCGATTTCTCGCATCCGGGCTTGACCCGCAAGCCGGAGTCGCCCTTGACGCGCGCGGCCGAGCGCAGCGGGTCTTGCAGACGACCGTCGCCCGGATCGATCGTCTTCGCCCCTCGCTCGCGCTGGTTACGGTCGCGGCGGAGCTCGACCGGCCCGGCGGGCGGACCGTCTACCTCCAAGTTCCGATCCGGCGGGATAGGTTCGGGCGAGTCGCGGTTGCCGACCTACCCGCCTTCGCACCCGGACCCGCCCGCTCGACCGAACCGCCCGACAATCCAGGGGAGCCGGTTCGGTCGGAAGAGAGGGACGCCGTCGAGGCACTGCTCTCTCGCTTTTTCCCTGCCTACCTCGCGAAGGAGCAGGGTGACCTTGCCTACTTCGCGCCGCCCGGGACGCTCCTGCGCGGCGTGAACGGTGACTGGGCCGACGTGCGGCTCGTGGAGGCGCTCGAAGAGGGGCGGTCTGGCGATCGCACGCTCCCCGTCGTCGCCACCGTCCGCGCCCGGGACACCGCTACGGGTGCGCTCCACCTTCTCCGGTACCGACTGCTCCTCGAGCGCGAGGGGCGCTGGTACGTCGCAGCCGTCAACGCCCGACCGAAAGGAGCCAGATGAAGCACCGGGCCGGAGCGCTCCTGCTCGCCCTCCTCGTCCTGCTCGTGGTAACCGAGCCCGCTCTCGCCGCCGACGGGGAGAGCGTCGGGCGAAACCTCGGCGAGCTCCTGATAGCGTGGGCGACCGCGATCTTCGCCGGCGTCGCCGCGCTCGTCAGCCTCGTCTTTCTCCTCAACCGCCGCTACAACGAGCTCGCGCTCTTCGTCCTCGCAGCGCTCCTGGTCGGCGGCTTCGTCTTCGCGCCCGACGCGGTCGCGAGCACGATCGAGAACATCTGGCGGACGCTCGCCAAGTGAAGGAGGAACCGCTCCTCGTCCGCTCCTACCGGCGCGTCTTTCGCCTCGAGCGGCGGATCTACAGGGTCGACCGCTTCCTCCTTCCCGTTCCGGGCGGGATCCCGCTGCGAGGACTCGTCTATTTCCTGGTCGCACTGCTCGCAATCCTGGTCGTGGGGGCTCTGCCCGGGGTCGACTCGCTCCTCGAGGTCGCGGCTCCGCCGGTTCGCTACGGCCTCCTGCCCGCCGCCTTGGCCGTGCTCGGAACACGGGCTTCGCCGGACGGGCGCGCCCCGCACCGCTTCGCCCTCACCTGGCTCGCGTACCGGATGCGCCCGCGCCGGCGCGTGGCCGGACGCACCGTGCCGCTTGAAGGACACTCGTGGCCCCTCCGCGGTGAGATCGCGGTCGAGCCGAGGGAGCGGAGAGCGTGAGCGAGCTGCCGCTCCGCTACGCGCACGGAAACATCCTCTTTGGGCCCAGCGGTGGGCAGGCCGCGCTCTTTCGGCTCGAGACCGTCTCGTATCCGTTCCTCCCCCGGGCGGAGAAGGAGCGCTGGTTCGAGCGGCTAGCCCACTGGCTCTACAGCTGCGAGTCCGACATCAGCCTCTGGCGCGTGCAACGCGCCTACCCCGCAGAACGCTACCTCGCCGATACCGCGCCGCTCCTCGACGAGCGCCACGCCGACCGATCGAGATGGAACGCATACGTCGCCAGACATGCGGAGGCTGTGCGCGCCACACGCGCGTTTGTGCCCGCTGTCTACGTGGCCGTCGCCCTCCGAACCGACCGATCCGGACCCGGACGGAGCCTCCTCGTGTCTGCCGACCGGGCGCGCCGCCGTCTCGAGCGTGCCTTCGGGACCGCCGGAAAGCGTCCGGTGCTGGCGAGCGAGCTTCGCGAGCTCGTCGCCGCCGAGGAGCGTGCCTACGCCCGCCTCGCGGGCCTGCTACCTGCCCAGCGGGCGACGACCCGAGAGCTCCAATGGCTTCTCAGTCGCGCGGCCGTGCGGGGCGTCGTCGAGCCTCGCCTCGATGCGGCCTGGCAGCCGAACGCTCTCCTCACAGAGTCCGAGGAGGGCGAGCTCACCTATGAGCCGCTCGCGACCGACGTCGTCCGCCTGGCCGGCGCCGCCATCCTCGAGGAGGAGCGGACGCTCCTTGTCGACGGCGAGGTGGCACGCTCGTATCAGGCTCTCCTCACGCTCGGGGCGCTGCCGGCCGAGGTGGCCTTTCCGGGTCCCCGAGCCGAGCTTCTCTCCGCGCCGCTCGAGGCGCTCGACTTTCCGGTCGATGCCGTTTTCCACGCCCGCTGGGTCGGCAACCGGCAGGCTCTCGCCCGCGTCCGAAGGAGAGTCGTCGACAGCGACAACGTCTACGCGGACGAGCTCGAGAGCAGCCAGGGGCCAAGCTGGGCCGCCGACGACGCCCGCGGGCTCGCGCGCGAGCTCAACGCCTACCTGGAGGCGGAGGCGCGCCCGCCGCTTCTGCACGCGACCCTCTCCCTCGCAGTCGGCGCCCCCACGCGCGTGGAGCTCGAGCGGCGGGTCGAGCGCCTGCGGGCCGCCTACGGGACGGTCGCCCTGCACCGCCCGCACGGCCTTCAGCCCGCCCTCTTCCTCGATCACCTCCCGCGCGCAGACGGCGGCGGCGTCTGGGAGTACGGCGACTACCTGACCGTCGAGCAGGCGGCCGCTCTCATGCCGCTCGCGACGCACCAGGTCGGAACCCGCACGGGCGTCTATCTCGGAACCAGCGGGCAGGGCTCCCGCCGGCCGGTCCTGTTCGACGTTGCTGCCGCCTCCCGCGAGGGACGCCCGCCCTCGATTCTCCTCGCCGGCACGCTCGGCTCCGGCAAGACGATTGCGGCAGAGCTACTGGCGGTTCAAGCAGCTCTACGGGGAGCGCTCGTCGTCGACGTCGATCCGAAGCCGGATCACAACCTCGAGGGAGTGCCTGCGCTCGAAGGGCTCGTTGAGGTCATAGAGCTTTCCGGAGAGGAGCGATTTCGCGGCATGCTCGATCCGCTCAGGATCGGGCCGCCCTCGCTCCGAGAGGATCTCGCGAGCTCGGTTCTCATGGAGCTCCTTCCGCAGGCGCCGCCCGCCTGGGAGACACAAGTTCGGAAGGCCGTCCGGGACGCCATCCGCGCCGGCTCGCACTCGTCCTTTGCCGTGCTCGAGCTCCTGGCCGCAGGCACCCATCCCGATGCCCGCGAGGCGGGAGAGGCGCTCGCCGTCTGGGCGGACTCCGGCCTCGCTCGGCTCGCATTCGCGACGGGCCCGGCAGACGCGGCGCGCCCGACCCGCCCGGTCACCTCCATCAAGGCGAGCGCCCTCACCCTCCCCTCGCCGGGGACGCCTCGGGCCGACTACACGCAGGCCGAGCGGCTCGCCGTCGCAGTCCTGACGCTCGTGGCCGCCTACGCCCTCCGCCTCGTCTCCGGCGACCGCTCCCGGCTGAAGCTCCTCCTCTTCGACGAGGCATGGTTCTTGCTTGCCTCGAGCGAGGGGAGGCGCCTACTCGACAGACTGAACCGGCTCGGCCGCGCCGAGAACGCGACGCTCGTCCTCGCCACACAGCAGCTCGGCGATGTCGGCGAGATCGAGAACCTGATCGGCACACGCCTCATCTTCGGACAGGAGACCACTGCCGAAGCCGAGCGGGCACTCGCCCTCCTCGGACTCGACCCGAGCGACCGCGACCTCGTGCAGCGGCTTCGCTCCTACCGGCGCGGGCGCTGCCTGATGCGCGACCTCGACGACCGGATCGCCGAGGTGCAGATCGACCCGGCCGACCCGGAGCTCCTCGCCGCGCTCGACACGACCCCAGGACAGCGGCTGACTGCGGAGGCGCTCAGCTGAGACGGGCGACAGTGCCCCTGGCCTTGCTTCTGCTCGCGACGGGCTGCGACGGGCAGGCCGGCGAGGACCCTCGCGATGTCGCCCGCGCCTTCTGGGAGGCCTCCTTCCACTGCGGCGAGGACGGGGTCGGGCGCATGCACGAGCTGCTCCTCCGCCCCACGGAACCAAGCGCGGCACTGCTATCGGCAGAGGACGCCGCGGGCTGCCGTCCGCAACCCGTTCCGGAGGCGGACGCTTTCCTCCTCGTCCACCGCAGGGACGTGGCGATCGTCGAGCTCCGCGTCGCCGGCGCTCCGGCGCGCCGCTTCCGTCTCCTCCGAACGCCGGACGGGTGGCGCGTCGACGGAGGTGGCAGCTGACCCGCCGGCGCGCCCTCCTCGTGGCTACCGGAGCCCTCTTCCTGGGTGCGCTCCTCGTCGCGCCCCATGCACTGGCCGAGTACCGGGGAACCGACGTCTTCTCGAACGTCTCTCCGGCAGCCCCGAACGGCGGAACGGGAACGCTCCTCGACCGGCACCCGCTCGGCTACTACACGCTCGACACGCATGTCGACGCCGGCGTCACGCGCCCCGGCGGCCTCGTCGGCCTCATCCCCCACTTCCTCGCCGGGCAGCTCTGGGACCTGACCAAGTTCCTGGTCATGGCGACGATCTCGCTCTTCGGGTGGGCGTTCTCGCTCGACCTCCTGAACGGAAGCGGTGGACACTCTGGAGCGCTCGCACCCGTCGCCAGGGCGGTCACCGCACTCCACGAGCACACTTTCGGTCGCGCCTGGCTCCTGGTCGGCATCGTCCTCGCCGGCATCTGGGGAACCTGGAAGGCCCTCGTCCAGCGACGCTACACAGAGACGCTCGGACAGCTCGCGGTCTCGGTCGCCTTCGTCGCGCTCGCCCTCTGGATCGTCTACCAGCCTGCCGCGACGATCGGGAGGGCAAGCGCCTGGACGAACGAGATGTCGCTCGCCTTTCTGGGCGGCGCCTCCGGCGGGGACGTGGCGGACACGGAGCAGGCCAAGGACCGGGTCTCCGATCTTCTGTTTCGGACGCTCGTCTATGAGCCGTGGATCGTTCTCGAATTCGGCGGCCTTCGCCACTGCGTCGACGGCGAGCACAGGCCAGTTGCCCCGAGTGCTGGGGCCAAGCGGTGCATCGATCACGTGCGCGCACGCGAGGGAGTCGGAGGCTACGCCGAGCGGTTTCTCCGCTACCCGCCTGGGTCAGGCCCTCGAAACGCCGAGTACGAAGCGATCCGGGACGGCGAGGTCCCGGGCCCACGCGACGGCCTACTCGACGGCGCTTCGCTCCCAGGGCTCCCTGACCTGCCCGGCATCCCGAGCTTGCCCGGAGTCCCCGGCCTCCCTCCCCTCCCCCTTCCCGGCGACCCCTTCCTTGGCGGAGAAGAGGACTCGGGCCCCGAGCCGAGACAGTTCGACGGGTACCGGGTCGACGAGGACGATCGCCCAGCCGTCGACATCCAGCAGCAGGCGGGCGGCTTCCAGCGGCTCACGATGGCCGCCCTTGTCTTTGTCGCCGACCTGGGAGCCGTGGCATTGCTCGGCTCACTCGCCCTCGCCGTCATCCTGGCCCAGGTCCTCGTCTTGCTCTTCCTCGCCTTCGCGCCGGTCGCCCTCGTCGCCGGCGTGTTCCCGGGAAGAGGGCATGAGATCTTCAGAGCCTGGCTCGGAAGGCTTGTCGGAGCACTCGTCCGCAAGGCCTTCTACTCGCTGGTGCTCGCAGTTGTCCTTGCCGTCTCGTCAGCACTCGTCGCAGCCGCAGCGGGGCTCGGCTGGCTCCTTGCCTTCGGGCTCCAGGCAGGCTTCTACTGGACAGTCTTCCTGCAGCGGCGCTCGATCGCGGCTCACCTCACCGGGTCGCGAGGGATCATCTCTCGGCAACCCCGCGCGAGAGATTTCCTCCCCCGCCGCAGAACGGTTTCGGCTCTCGTTCAGACTGCGATGCGACCCCTCACGGGGCGCCCGGCGATGCACACAAGCCCTGGCCACTCCCTGGGCGGGCCGAGTCGGCGCCCCGGCCACCCCGGTCGACAAGCGGCCAGAGGAACCGGCCGGAGGTCGCCCGAACCCGAGAGCCCCAACGACCGCGCGGGGAAGACGCGCACCGGCTCCGCTCGGGTCTCGTCGAAGGCGAAGCCATCCGCTCATTCGAGCGCTCCCGAGAGTCGACCAGTTGGGACGCTCCAGAGCGCCAGCCGCTCTTCTGGCTCTACGCCGCCAGCAGGTCAGACACCGCGACCAGCTGAGGGACGGCCGGCCGACACTCCGCCGGCTCTTCCCGCCGGCGAGAGTCCCCTTCGCGGCGAGCTCGAATCGGATGCGAGCCGCCTTTCTTCACGAAGGGCTTCGTCAGAACCAAGCCGATCGGTTCGCCGCCGCCGCGCCGCCCGTTTTTGGCGACGCACAGATCACTCACCGTGACGGCCGCCTTCGGAGCCCCCTCGCGCCTGCCGCTTCTTCTCGCGGGCGCGGCACTCATCACGCTTGTGCTGATGACGGCGACGAGTGGGCTCCTCCTGAGCGAAAGCGCCACCGCATCGTCACCTGGCAGTGGGGCTTCGCCTCAGGAAGCCGTCGGTGACATCCCGCCTCTGATGCTCCTGCTTTACCGGGATGCCGACGCCAGGTATGGAATCGGCTGGAGCGTCATCGCGGCAATCGGAAGCATCGAGACCGACCATGGCCGTTCGGAGGCGCCTGGTGTCCACTCCGGTCTGAACGCATTCGGCTGCTGTGCCGGACCGATGCAGTTCGACGTGACCCCGGCGGGCGGGAGCACTTGGGCCGCCTACGGCGTCGACGGGAACGGCGACGGACTCAAAGACGTGTACGACCCAGCTGACGCCGTACCGGCTGCAGCTCGCTACCTGAAGGCGAATGGCGCTCCAGAGGACTACCGGCGCGCGATCTTCGCCTACAACCACGTGAGCTGGTCCGTGAACAAGGTTCTGAAGAGAGCAGCGGAATACCGGGGGGCGGAACTCGAGAGCGGGACACCGGGAGGCTGGGACGTGGATGCGGTACTCGGCAATCCGCGAATCCAGCTGACGACTGTTCAGCGTGCCGATCTACGAGGCGGGCTGATTGACCCCCGCGTGATTGCCCTCCTTTCCTGGATCGGGCAAGCGCATACGGTCGTCGTTACCTCACTCCGCTCGGATCATCCGTATCTGACGGCCGAGGGCAACGTCTCCAACCACACGTTCGGAAGAGCCGTTGACATCGGCGCTGTTGACGACAGCAGGTGCACCGGAACGCGAATGGGCACGTGCGGCCGACTCGCGCTCGGCCTGGCCCTTCTGAGTGGCGTTCTTCACCCGACGGAGCTCATCTACTGCTTCGACGCGGATGGACCGGCGAGCCCGGACGCGTTTGCCCGCCCCGATCACTGCGACCACATCCATGTCGGCTACGACCGCTAGACCCGGGCCTGCCAGTTCGGCGGTGGAGCCTCGAGAGCCTGACCGTCTGCTGACGGCCGCCGAGGTCGCCGAGCGCCTCGCCGTACCAGAGAGCTGGGTTCGGGAGCACACGCGCGCGGGTCGGCTTCCCCATCTTCCGCTCGGACGCTACCGCCGGTACCGCTGGCTGTCCGTTCTTTCCTGGCTCGCCGAGCAGGAAGCCGGCGGCGCGGCCTGGCGAAAGCACCGCCCCGCACCACTGTCCTAAAAAGACATCTTGCGGGACCGCGTCGCCGGACCGATCATGTCTTCGTACGAAATCGAGTACATGGCGACGGTACCGCTGCCCGCGCGTCGCAGGCCTTTCCGAGAAGGAGGGACATGCCCCGAGGAGCAGCGGTCGTCCGCTACCAAGGCAAGAAAGGCGTCGTGTGGCGCGTCAAATACCGAGACGCGGCTGGGAAGCAGATCCTCGAGACGCTTGGGCCCGAACCGCAATGGAACAAGACACGAGCCGAGCGCGAGCTCGGCAAAAGGCTTGCCTCCGTCGACGAGGGCTACCGAAAGCCCGAACGACTCACATTCGAGTCGTTCGCCCGGCGCTTCCTTGAGGATTACCTCCCTGGGCGAAGGCTCAAGTCCACGACACTCGAGAACTACCGGTACATGCTCGACCGCCACCTCATCCCCTGCTTCGGTCCGCTTGAACTCGCAGAGCTGGAACGAGATCCCGAGTTGCTCGACCGCTACGTAACGCGCAAAGTACGCGAAGGCCTATCACCGAAGACGATCCACAACCACCTGCTCCTCCTCAACACAATGTTCAAGCGGGCGGTTGTGTGGCGGCTCGTCCGCTCGAATCCTGTCGAGGCGATCGAGCGGCCGCGTGTGCACCAACCCGAGATGAGCGTCCTCAGCGAGGACGAAATTCACCGACTCGGAGGGGCGTACGACGAGCTCGCCTGCGAAGCCACCGGAACGGAGTGCGATTGGTGGCTCCTCGCAAAGGCCATTGTTTTTGTCGCGCTCGGGACTGCGCTTCGTCGCGGCGAGCTCCTGGGCCTCCGTTGGCGAAGCGTGAACCTGCTCGAAGGCAAGGTCGACGTTCGTGAGGCGTACGTTCGCGGGCAAGTCACGACGCCGAAGAGCAAGGCATCGCGCCGGATGGTCGAGCTCGGGCCCAAGACCCTCGAGATCTTCGAAGAGCAGTGGCGTCGCAGTGCCTTTCGCGGCGACGATGAGTATGTCTTCGCCCACCCGGAGAAAGGCACTCCGGTCGACCCGGCCAGGCTCGTGCGCAGTTACCTCAAGCCAGCGCTCCGACGAGCCGGCATCACGAAGCCCTTCCGAGCATTCCATGACTTGCGCCACACCTCGCTGACGTACGCGGCGGCCGCGGGAAACCCGCAGATTTACGTCCAGGCCCGGGCGGGGCACTCACAGGGCGCGATCACAGAGCGCTACATGCACGCGGCGCAGATCGCGTTTCCGGAGGCGGCTGCGAGGAGCGAGAACCGAATGTTCGGTGCCCGAATCAATCAACCACCGTCGCACAAGAGCTGAGGTGTACGCCTAGTTCCTCGTGCGGGAGCTCCTCGTCAGAAGAACGGTTGCCTGTCCCGCGTCCCCAGCTTGGAGAAGGGCAGGACCACGTGCCAGCCTCACGAATGTTCATCGGTCGTCTTGATCCTGAGCCAGCCTTTGCTCGGAGACCAGCGAAAGCCGCCACCGGTCGTCCAGAAGCTGTTGGCCGCCCATACATCGGTGATCTCCATTGGCAGCCTCGTCGTCGTGCTGCTCGACCGGAACGCCCAGGGCGTTACACATAACCCTTCGAGCCCACTCTTCTTCGCCCCGAAGTTGTTGCACCTATGCGCCAAGAACCGGCGAGAGTGTGGACAGGAGTCGCTCCAGTAGCAGTCGAACCCGATATCGAGAGTTGCGAGGGGCCGTCGAAGCGGCCCCTCGCGTCGGGTCTAGCCGGGCGGTGGATACGGGTCGTTCCCGTAGCTGTTCCGCTCGCCAATCGTGCCGTCGCGGCGATGGATCAGATGTTCGACGCCCTCGCGCCGGGCCGTTTCACGGCCGGCACGCTCGGCAACTTCCTTCGTCGAAAACTTCTCCGACACACGCTGCGCACCCTCACGCCGGTTCGCCCAACCATTGTCGTGAGGGACGGTGTGCACATTTTTCTTGCTCACCGCGAATCTCCTTTCCGTCTGCTTTCTCCGACCCCGGCGCGGTACCGGTGGTAGTGGTCGAGCCGACCTTCGTGGCCGACCCAGGTAGAAAAGCAGTCGCACCGGACGGAGGACCTCCGATCGAGGTGCTACCTTCGCGCGGTCCGTCTGCTGGATTGCCCTGCCGCGTTTGGAAAGGGCTTTGATCGAGGGCCGTTGGTAGCGGCCCTCGATCGTTTTAGTGGAGGCGCGCGGCCGTTGACGGCGAACCTCTCGCCGTGGTGGACCCTTCGGAGCGCCTCCGACGTGCGGCCCGCGACCTGGATGAGATCGCGGATCACGCCGACGCGGGTCTCGCGAAGCGTGAAGAGGTGGACACGGTCCTTGCGGACATCGCCAGCGCGAAACGGGAGCTCTTCGGTCCTCGCATTCGGGCGCCCAAAGGCGAAGGCGGGCGCCAGAGGATCCTTAGGTACCTAAGCGCGCACGTCGGCGAGGAGGTCTCGGGCGAGCAGCTCGCAGTGGTAAGCGGGATTCACGAGTGGGCTCGTCGTCTTCGCGAACTGCGGGTGGAGCACGGCTATGACATCCGAGAGGTCGGCGACAGCCTCTATGTCATGGCAAACGCGGAGCCCGATCTGGGACGGGCCCGCCGGTGGCGGGAGGCGAACGCGATTCGACGCGGACCTGGAAGCGCAACGGATCGAATCGAGCGGTTCTTCCTCGCGCTCGTCGGAGAAGTCGTCACCCGCGACCAAATCGACTACGTCGCCAGGATCAAGGAGGGAAGCCGGCGCGTGCGCGAGCTGCGTGACGAACACGGGTGGCCGATCAACTCCCACATCGACGAGCCGGAGCTTCGGCCGGGCGAGTATCGGCTGGTTTCAACCGACCCCGCCGATCGGCGCGACCCGCGCCAGCGGCTCTATCCCGAGGGCCTTCGCGAGCGCGTCTTCGCGCGGGACGACTACACCTGCCAAAAGTGCGGCAAGAACCGCGCGAAGGCACTCGCCGCCGGCGACACCCGCTTCTATCTCGAGCTTCACCACAAGAGCGCGGTGGCCGAAGAGCTCGACGCGCTTCCCGCGGAGGAGCTGAACCGGGAAGAGAACCTGCTCACCCTCTGCCACACCGATCACCAGGTGGAGACGGCGGCGTTGCAGGAGCGCCGGCGGCGCGAGCGGCGCGGCGGTTAGGTTCACCGGCGGTGCCGGACAAGCTGACGCGCGAAGAGCGAAGCAGCCTGATGGCGCGCGTGCGAACGCGAAACACCGCCCCCGAAATCGCGCTTCGCCGTGCCCTGTACGCGGCAGGCCTCCGCGGCTGGCGGCTCCATCGGCCCCTGCCCGGTCGGCCGGATCTCGCCTTCGGAAGAGCCCGCCTCTGCGTCTTCGTCGACGGGGCCTTCTGGCACGGGCATCCCAACTACTACAGCGGCCAGTCGGGCGAGTTCTGGGACCGCAAGATCGAACGAAACCGGCAGCGAGACAAGCGTGTGAACGAGGAGCTTTCCAAGCTCGGCTGGCGCGTCCTTCGCCTCTGGGACTTCGAGGTCGAACGCGATCCCGCTGACTGCGTGCGTAGAGTCCTCGAGGAGCTCCGTATCGGCCAGGAGCCGTCCGAAGCGCGGGGTAGCTTCCCCTAGCGTGGCTTCTTATCGCCTCATTGACTTGTTCGCCGGGTGCGGCGGCATGACGCGGGGGTTCGTCGACTCCGGTCTCTACACGCCGATCTTCGCCGTCGAGTGGGACGCCGATGCCGCCGAGACCTACGCGCTCAACTTCGGCGACCACGTCTTCGTCGGCCCGATCGAGGAGGTCGAGAGATTTCCGGCCGCCGACGTCGTCATCGGCGGGCCGCCGTGTCAAGGCTTTTCTCCGCTGAACATGCGCGGGGTCGGACTCGACCGGCGAGCCTTGTGGCGGCAGTACCTCCGGGCGCTCGAAGAATCCGAACCGGGCGCGTTCGTCATGGAGAACGTCCCCGAGCTGCTGGTCTCGGCCGAGTACGAGGCATTCCAGCTGGCGGCAGAGCAACTCGGCTTCACGGTCGAAGAGCGCATCCTGAACGCCGCCGACTACGGCGTTCCGCAAAGGCGCCGGCGCGCCTTCGTAATCGGCGTGCGTGACGGAGAGCCTGCGTGGCCGCGCAAGACGCATGCTCAGAAGGGCAGGGAGCTCAACGGTCAACATCCATGGCGGACTTTTCGCGATGCGGTCGAGGGCCTTCCGTTCAAGCCGGACGGCATGCGCTGGCATCGCGGTCGCAACCCACGGCCGATGAGTCTCGAGCGGTACATGACGATCCCAAACGAAGGCGAAGGACGATTCGACCTCGCGGAGCGACGGCCCGACATCACTCCTCCGTGCTGGCTCCGAAAGAAGAACGGCTCAACCGACGTCTTCGGCCGCCTCTGGTGGGGTCGGCCCGCCTACACCATTCGCACCGAATTCTACAAACCGGAGAAGGGGCGCTACCTGCACCCGTCCGAACATCGGCCGATCACCGCCAGGGAGGCGGCACGTTGCATGTCGTTCCCCGATGACTTCTCATTCCCCGAACATCAGCCGATGACCTCGGTGGCCAAGCAGATCGGAAACGCTGTCTGCCCGGCGCTCGCGCTCCGAGTTGCCGAAACCCTCGCGGAACAGCTCCTCTCAGCAAGGTCTATCGCCGCAGCAGCTGCCTAAGGCCGGGGAGGGTCTAACCGCTCCTCAGCGACGGGTCTAGAGCGGGGGTCACGCCGAAACAACAAGTACTCCCCAAGGCTGGGGCTGAGCTAGCGCCGCCATATGGGAGTTCCTGTGATCGTGTCCCACCGCGAGATGCCCCGAGCGTGGCCCGGCTGAGCGGGCGTTAGACCCCCAGACGCAGTTGTATCGGCGAGACGGGATCGGGCAGCCAGCAATGCCCTAGCCGAGGCCCATAAAGTCCGGGCGCCGGCGCCGATGACCGTTTGTTCATGTCGGTTCACGCACCGCCGCAACGGAAACTGGGAATCCGAAGCCTCGAAGTCGTGAAGCTGCTGCGCGAAGGCTCACGACGCTGAAGAAGGGCAGAGTCAGCGGCGTGTCACGATCGCTGCGGGTGATGACGACAAAGGTCACCTCGTGGGTGTCAGGGGTGGGCCTCTCTGCGGGGAGCACGTCGGCGAACTCTGGATCCTCTGCTGCCACGACAGCGCGAACCCTGCTTCGGAAGTCAGCGTCCTGCAGAAGACGCTCGGCCGAATTAAGTCCCTGGGTGAATAGATGGCTGAGTGTCGAGGAGCTTCCGCGCTGTTTGACGTGGATGAGCCCGCCGTCACGGGTAAGGATGTCGCAGATCTCCATCTTGTCCGGGCCCTCGTCGTAGATGAGCTTCTTATCGAGGCACAGCCCATCGATCACCGCGGCAGCTTTGACGTTGTAGGCGTCCTCGTCCGTCCCGGAATCAGCCTCCGGCAAGCCGTCCAAGCGCGCGAGTCGCCCGACCTCTGCATAAACGCGATCCTTGAAGTCCAAGTTAATACGAAACCAATCGCCGCCGGAGAGCACGTAGAGCTCGTCGTCTACTTCGGTCTGGTAAACGATGCAGCGTAAGACTTGCCAGGTTCCCTGCGGCTGTCCGTCAGACGCCCGTAGGGCGACCATTCGGTCTTCTTTCAGAGTCTTGACCGCGATCTCCTCGGGCTCGCGGGTATCGAGATACTCACTTATGCGCGGGTCATTGGCGGTGGGCTGGTCGCTCGGCTGGGTCGAAAATCTGAACCCATCGATGTCAAGCCAGTCGAGAGGCTCGGGTGCGGCCAGATGTACGTCATCAATCTCTCTCCGTCTGAGCGCCTCAACCAGACGCTCTTCAAGCTCACGTACACGCCCAGGTCTTTTCTCGGGTCGAAGGAAATCAATAAAGTCAAAGTGCTCCTTGTAATCGTCTGATTCGTAGGCCGTAAGCAGCCGTGCAGCGAGTCCCGGCAGCTGTGGGACGGAGGCACGCGTGTGGAGTCCCAGCGCGTCGGAGCCGGTGAGGCGAGGACCTAGTGTTTTGTCCTGAGGCGTCCCAGTGACTGCCCGTAAGAGATCGCGACTCACGTCCAATCCGAAGGCCGCGAAGGATGAGTCGCGGCTGACATCACGTCTAGTGTGCATCGTCGTCTCATCGATAGTCTTGGCGTCTACGCTTTTCAGTTGGTCGGGCGCCACGGTATTGAGAACAACCTTGAGACCAAAGTCGGATTCGAAGGCCTCAGCATTGATGAGGTGGCGGCCCTGACCGAACGTGATCGCGAATAGGCGTCCCGAGGCCTCAACGAAGAGAACGGCCGAAGACGACGCAGCGAAAAGCGTGGGCAGGTCTCCGGTGACGTACGTGCTCAAGTAGGCCAGCCAAGACGGCGGGTGAGGCTGTTTTGACGCTACGAAGAGAGACTCGGTCCCAGCCGCTAGCGCGGGGATGACATGCGAGGAGAGTGCTTTTTCATCGCGGAGTGCGGCGTTGCGTTTCACACCCGCTTTCAGGAGTGAAAACGTCAGCTTCTGCTGACGAGGAAGACGTGGCACAACGCCTCACCTACTTTGGGACGCGGGGCGAATCGAGCGGATGACTTGTGGCAACCGTATCTTCCTGCGGGCGCAGCGACGCCGTTCAAACGCCTACGCGGGCGGGTCACGTTTCAGGTCTACTCGCCTCTCGTCGCGTAGGCGCTGAACTAGGTCACGACGTGAAGAGCGCGAACTGGGGCAGTACCGGCTCGCCTCTGCGCGCCTCCTCGGCCGACGCGACGGGCGGCAGGCTGTCGGCGGCGGCCGCGGCGACCGCATTAGCGTCCACAACCTGACTAAGAACTTCATCAATGCTCTCGACTACACGAACCTGATGCGGTCGCAACTCTGCGAACTCCCGCGCCCAGTCGAAAGCGTCCACAAGACTGCGCAGCAACCACACATGCTTCCCTTGTTCGGAGGCGAGTCGCGCCTGCATCCTCGCACCACTTGTTCGGTTCGCCTCAACAACGATTGTCCCCTGGCTGAGGCCACTGGTGACCACATTCCGCATTGGAAACGTGGCCGGGGTTGGCGGAGTGTCCGGCCGAAACTGCGAGACGAGCGCGGCCCGCTTGGCAATCTCCTCAGCAAGCTCGAGATTCCCCTTGGGGTAGATGGCGCGCAGTAGCCCATGGCCAAGAACGGCGACAGTCCTTGCCCCCGCGTCGAGGGCACCTACGTGCGCTGCGGCGTCGATTCCGGCCGCAAGGCCGGAGAAGACTGTGATTCCTGCCTCCCCAAGTTGGCGGCCGATGCACCGCGCACGTCGTAGCCCTTCTTCGGACGGACGACGCGTGCCAACTACAGCGACGCCGCGGGCGTCGTCCGCAATTAGCGACCCGCGAAAAACCAGGAACGGAGGCGGGTTGAAGACAGCGCGCAGGTTCGCCGGATAGTCCTCGTCCAGAATGGTGAGGTAATTCAAGCGGCTGTCGCTCTCCGTCCAGCGCTCCAGCGTCTCGGCCCACCGCGTCTGCGAGTCAGCATCGAGGTGATGTGCGAGCGCGACCGCAACGTCGTGCTCCCACCGATCCGCTGGTTCCCATGGCTCCGTTAGAAGCGCCATGCCAGAACCGAGGCGTGCGGCGGCGCGCCCAACCTGCCACCACGGCACCCGCGCCTGCTGAGCGGCCTCGCAGGCGGCCAGCAGCGCAACCAAATCATGATTCGTCGCCATCATCCTCCCCAAGCTCTGCCCGGTAAATCGCCATTGCGTCCGGGTAGATACGTCGAGCGTAGACGACGCATAAGACGGAGACGGCGCCTGCCTCAGAGACTGCTCGCGCCGCATCGTGGACGGTGTAGCCGCTTGTATATGCATCGTCGAGCAGCAAGACATGCTTACCTGCGACCGCCGCACTGGCCGTGTACTTGCCCGATGCAGCCTCGCGCCGCGCCGTCTCACCGAGTCCCGTTTGTTGCGGACGATCTTCGGCCGTCAGTCCGTCCACGACGACCAGCTGCGCCCAGCTCTTCTCCTTGATCACCGCGAGACATCGCTTGATCAGACCCTTACTCGACGGGAGCGGAACAACAATGAATTCTTCATCTCCCTCAGCGAAACTGAGGTGCTCCGCCTCGATAGCCTGCGCGAGCGTCGCCGCGATGCCCTTTACGAAGGTCTTGTCCTTGTCGGCGTCGATGCGTCCGAATTTCGCCGTGGTGAAGAAAGCCCAGGGTCGCGTTCCCGTGGCGCCATAGGTCACCGCTGTGATGCGCGGGAGCGTGTCCGAGTGCTGGTGCCCGCACGGGTAGCACGTCCCCCACGGCCGCGCCGCGACCTCAAGCGGCCGTAGGCAGCGCCTGCACGCCGCGGGAGGCGCGAGCGGCGGATCAAGAACCTCAGCCTCAGCCATCGCGTCTACCCATTCATTTCTGCTGCGAGACACGCTGCTGAGAGTACCCTCGGCATCTGAGCGCCACGCTGGAGCTATGAGAGCTCCAAACCAGCGTCGGCTTCCCGCACAGCTATCCGAACTCGCGAGCCAATGTCAGCTCAAGTCCGTCACTGCATTGGTTGAAGTCCTCAGGCGAAATCAGACCGAACGCGGGTTCGGATCTCGATCCCTGGTATGCAAAGTCCGGGTTCAAGCCCGGTCGAGCCCGCGACCTCCGATCAGGTCACGCAAGCGGCGTTCGCTACGCGGCTCAGCCGACCTTCTTCGTCATCGGTACTCGGTGTTCTCGAACTGCCTGAGAACCGGAAGTTTCGCGCACCTAACTTCGGTGATGGGTATAAAAAGGGGTATAAAGTCGAGGTTCGCTTCGCCCGCCGAACAAAGAAAAGGCCCCGCTTAGCAGGGCCTTTTTCAGTAGCGGGGGCAGGATTTGAACCTGCGACCTCCGGGTTATGAGCCCGGCGAGCTACCTGACTGCTCCACCCCGCGTCGCTGCCCACAGGATACCAAAGGACGAACGCTACGATTGGCCACGTGCCTTGGTGGACCTGGGTTTCTCTCGCTCTCTTTCTCGGTGTGATCGCAGTCACGGCGGTCGTCGCGATCGTGCTCTCGCTTCGCACCTACCGGCTCCTCCGGGAGACACAGAAGCGCCTGCTCGTCGCGCTGGAGGATCTCTCCAGGGACGCCGAGGCTGTCGAGCGCCGCTTCGAGAAAGCCTCCGAGCGGGCCGCGGAGCTCGAGGCGCGGCTCGCCTCGCTCCAGCGCTCGGCCGAGAAGCTCGGCGTCCTCAAATGGGCGATGACCGACAGCGTCGACGCAGTCAACCGGCTTCGCCACGCGGTTCCGCGCAAGTGACCCGGGTCGCTGTCGTCGACATCGGGACGAACTCGACGCGACTGCTGGTCGCCGACCTGTCCGGCGATTCGATCGAGGAGCTCGACCGCCGGCTCGCGATCACTCGGCTCGGTGAGGGAGTCGATGCCCGGCGACGCCTCCTGCCCGCGGCCATCGCTCGCGTCCGAAACGTTCTCGTCGACTACCGACGCATCGCGGACGAGTTCGGTGCCGAGCGCACGCTCGCGCTCGCGACCAGCGCGATTCGCGACGCGGAGAACGGGGAGGCTTTCCTCGGTGAGCTCGAGTGGAGCTACGGCTTCGAGACACGGCTTCTCTCCGGCGACGAGGAGGCACTCGTGACCTTCCGCGGCGTCGCCTCGGGCCGGACGATCGCCGATTCCACTCTCGTTGTCGACGTGGGCGGCGGTTCCACGGAGCTGATCCTGGGCGGACCCGAAGGAGTCTCCTTCCATACGAGCCTCGACCTCGGCTGCGTCCGCTTGACCGAGCGGTTCCTACACAGAGACCCGCCCACGGCCGAGGAGCTGGTGGCCTGCGGGGCACACGTCCGCGAACTGCTGCGCGACGCCGTCCCCCCGAACGTTGGTCCGACGACCGCCCTCGGCGTCGCGGGCACGGTCACCACACTCGCCACGCTCGACCTCGGGCTCGAGGAGGAAGTGCCCGAACTCGTGCACGGGCACACGCTCGCTGCGAACCGGGTCGAACGGTTCCTGCGCGAGCTCGGCGCGCGGCGCGTGTCAGAGCTCCGCGAGCTTCCCGGCCTCCATCCTGAGCGGGCACCCGTGATCGTCGCGGGCGTGGTCGTCGTGCTCGAGACACTCCGCCACTTCGGCCTCGAGGAGCTCGAGGTCAGCGAGCGGGACCTCATGCACGGAGGCGCGCTCGTCGCGGCCGAGCTTCCGGCCCGGGTCGAGGGCGACGCGCCCCCCGGCGCCTACACCTGCTGCTAATCGGGCTCGTCCTGCTCGTCGGCAGCCATGCGCCGGATCAGGGGCTCGCGCGGGAGGATGCCCAGGAAGCGGCCGCCGTCCACGACCGCAAGGCGCTCGAGGTCGTGCTCGGCCATGACGCGCAGGGCCTCCTCGAGGCTCTCCTCGGGGCCGATCGTCGGTACCTCGCCGTCGGCGAGGTCCGCAGCCGTGAGGGAACCGAGGTCTCGGCCCTCCGCGATCGCGGAGACGAGGGTCTCCGGCGTGATGCTTCCGACCAGCTGCTCGCCGTCGACCACGAGCGCGCTCTCGACGTGCGGATGCGTGAGCAGCTCCGCCACCTGCTGCGGGGTGGCGTCTGCGGGCAGGACGCGCGGGTCGGAGACCAGGGCTTCGCGGACGATCATGGATAAATGCCGCGCGCGCTGAGCGCGTCGGCGACCTCGCGGATGCTCGTCACGAGGGCTGCCCGGCGGAGCGAGAGGCTTTCTTCCTGCGAGGTCGCCCACACGCGCTCGACCGCGTCGCGCATCAGGTCGCCGAGCCGCTCCCGGATCTCCTCGCGACCCCAGAAGAGCCGCTGGATGTCCTGCACCCACTCGAAGTACGAGACGGCCACGCCGCCCGCGTTCGTGAGGATGTCCGGCAGAACCGGGATCCCGCGGTCGGCCAGGATGTCGTCCGCCTCGAGCGACGTCGGTCCGTTCGCGCCCTCAGCGACCACGCGCGCCTGGATCCGGCCCGCGTTCTCGCCGGTGACCTGGTTCTCGGTCGCCGCCAGCACCAGTACATCGCAGGGAAGCGCAAGCAACTCGGCGTTCGTCAGGGGCTCCCCGTTCGGATACCCGCCGAGGTTTCCGTGCTCGGCGCGCCACCTGTCGACGTCCTCGAGGTCGAGGCCCTCCTTGCGGTGAACTCCCCCCGCGATGTCCGACACCGCGACCACGCGGGCGTCACGAAGCACGAGCTCGTGCGCTGCCACGGCGCCGACCTTCCCGTAGCCCTGAACGACGCAGGAGGAGCCCGCAAGCTGGAAGCCGAGGAGCTGGAGCGCCTGGTCGACCACCATGACCACGCCGATTCCGGTCGCCTCCGGGCGAAGAACCGACCCGCCCACCGAGAGCGGCTTCCCCGTGACGATCTCGGGCACCGCGTGCCCGATCTGCATCGAGTACGTGTCCATCATCCAGGCCATCGTCTGCTCGTCGGTGGCCATGTCTGGAGCGGGGATGTCACGCTGGGGGCCGATGATCGGCAGGAGCTCTTGCGTGAAACGCCTCGTCAGTCGCTCGCGCTCTCCCTCGGAGAAGTCCTTTGGCTGGCAGCGGACGCCGCCCTTCGCGCCGCCGTAGGGGAGGCGGAGGAGCGCGCACTTC
>JBBQXP010000038.1:0-23023 GCA_038209555.1 Gaiellales bacterium | reverse complement strand
AGGTCGTACGGGCTCAGCTCGACCTTGACCCGGTCGCCCGGAAAGATCTTGATGCGGAAGCGGCGCATCTTGCCGGCCGTGTAGCCGAGCGCCTCGTGCCCGTTGTCGAGCTGGATCTTGAACATGCCGTTCGGAAAGGCCTCGACGACCTCCCCCTCCATCTCGAGCTTCTCCTCCTTTGTCGCTATCGGACCACCTCCCTTCTCACGGGAAAGTGTAAACCGGAAATCGGGTGCGGTCCACCCCCCGGACTAGAATCGATTGCCCGTGCCCGAGGCGCCTTTTGTTCACCTTCACGTCCACTCCGAGTACTCGATCCTCGACGGGGCGTGCCGCATCCCCGACCTCGCCGCACGTGCAGCCGAGCTCGAAATGCCCGCTGTCACACTCACCGACCATGGCTCCCTCGCGGGCGCGGTCGAGCTCTACCGCGAAGCCGGTAAACATGGTGTCAAGCCGATTCTTGGCTGCGAGGTCTACGTCGCCGACGACCGAAGGGTACAAACGAAGGGGTATGCCCACCTGACGCTCCTCGCCGAGTCGAACGAGGGCTACGCGAACCTGATCAAGCTCGCGTCGGCCGGATTCCTCGAGGGCTACTACTACAAACCCCGAGTCGACTGGGAGCTCCTCTCGTCGCATTCAGCCGGGCTGATCACCCTCTCCGGGTGTCTCTCGGGCCGGGTCTGCAAGGCGCTCGAGAACGGGAATCGTGGCGAGGCAGAGGATGAGCTGACGCGGCTCACAGACATCTTCGGCCGCGACTCGACGTACCTCGAGATCCAGGACGCCGGGCTCGAAGTGCAGCCGAAGATCAACGCGCAGCTGGCCGAGATTTCGGCCGCGACGGGCCTTCCGCTCGTCGCGACCGGCGACGTCCACTACCTCCGCCACGAGGACGCGCGCGCCCACGAGGCGCTGCTCTGCATCCAGTCCGGGGACTCGCTCGCCAACCCGAATCACTGGCGCTTCGACACCGACCAGTTCTTCTTCAAGACCCCGGAGGAGATGCAGCAGGACTTCGCGGCCTACCCGGAGGCGGTGGCGCGCACCCTCGAGATCGCCGAGCGCTGCACGGTCACGATGGAGCTCGGGCGGATCCTGCTGCCGAGTTTCCCGACCCCGGAAGGGCGCGACGCCTTCGATTATCTCGTCGAGCTCTGTGAAAAAGGCCTGCAAAAGCGCTACGAGAAGATCACACCGGAGCTCCAGGATCGACTCAAGTTCGAGTTGAAGACGATCCGGGAGATGGGCTTTGCGGACTACTTCCTGATCGTCTGGGACTTCATCTCGTTCGCGAAGCGAAGCGGTATCGGCGTCGGCCCCGGTCGCGGCTCGGCGGCGGGAAGTCTCGTTGCGTACAGCCTCGAAATCACGGACATCGATCCCATCAAGTACGACCTTCTCTTCGAGCGCTTCCTGAACCCGGGCCGCAAGTCGATGCCGGACATCGACATCGACTTCTCGGTTCACGGCCGCGACCAGGTCATCAACTACGTGGCGGAGAAGTACGGCCGCGACCGCGTTGCGCAGATCATCACCTTCGGCACGATGATGGCCCGTGCCGCCGTCCGTGACGCGGGCCGCGTTCTCGACATCCCGTACGGGACGGTCGACCGGATCGCGAAGCTCATCCCGGAGGGACCGAAGGTCTACCTTGGCGACTGCCTGAAGAAAGGCGCCGATCTCAAGGCCGCCTACGACCAGGACGAGACGGTGCGTCAGATCGTCGACCTTGCGAAGCCGCTCGAAGGCCTCGTCCGCCAGGACTCGATCCATGCAGCGGGCGTCGTGATCGGAGACCGGCCGCTCACCGAGTACATCCCGCTCCAGCAGAAAGGGGCAGATCAAGAGGTCGTGACGCAGTTCCCGATGGGCGACGTGGAGGCGCTTGGCCTCCTGAAGATGGACTTCCTCGGTCTCCGAAATCTCGATGTCATCGACAAGGCAATCGAGCTCGTCGGTGGCGTCGTCGACATCGTCTCGGTCCCGCTCGACGATCCCAAGACCTACGCGATGCTGCAGCGTGGAGAATCGTCCGGCGTCTTCCAGTTCGAGTCATCGGGGATGCGGGAAGCGCTGCGGCAGGTACGGCCGACCGAGTTCGAGGATTTGATCGCCCTCGTCGCGCTGTACCGGCCGGGCCCAATGGGTTACATCCCGGTCTATGCGAAGCGCAAAGCAGGGATAGAGCAGCCTCACGTCCTCGACGAGCGCCTGAAGCCGATCACCGAGCCGACGTATGGGATCTGCATCTACCAGGAGCAGTACATGGAAATCGCCAAGCAGCTGGCTGGCTTCTCACCGGCTGAGGCGGACGATCTCCGGAAGGCGATCGGCAAGAAGATCCATGCGCTGATGGCCTCCCTGAAGGACAAGTTCCTCGAGGGAGCCGCCCAGAAGGGCGTCACGCCGTCAGTCGCGAACCAGCTCTGGAAGGACATGGAGCAGGCGCAGGACTACTCCTTCAACAAGTCGCATGCAGCCTGTTATGCGCTGATCGCCTACCGGACGGCCTACCTGAAGGCCAACTGGCCGGCCGAGTACATGGCCGCGCTCATCTCGTCGGTGATGAACACGAAGGATCGGGTACCGCTCTACGTCGCCGCGTGCGAGGAGATGGGGATCAAGGTCGAGCCCCCGGACGTCAACTGCTCGGCCGCCGACTTCGCGGTGGTGGAGGGGAAAATCCGGTTTGGTCTCAATGCCGTGAAGAACGTGGGTGAGAACGCCGTTCGGGCGATCGTTGCCGCGCGGGAGGCCGACGGGCCGTTCGAGTCGATCTGGGACTTCTGCGAGCGGGTCGATCCCCAGGTGGTTAACAAGCGCGCGCTGGAATCCCTCGTCAAGTGTGGGGCGTTCGACTCGACCGGCGCAGCTCGAATGGGGATCTGGAACGTCCTTGAGCAAGCTGTTGGGGCAGGCGGTCGGCAGCAGGCCGACCGCCTGGCGGGTCAGAGCTCGATCTTCGACCTTGGCGGTGGTGGAGGCGAAGAGGCACCGGCCGCGCGTAGGCACCATCCGCCTATCTCGCCCGAGGAGTGGGAGAAGAACGAGCGGCTCGCGTTCGAGAAGGAGTCGCTCGGTCTCTACGTCTCGGAGCACCCCCTTCAGGGCGCGAGGGAATCCCTGCGGAGGAAGGTCGACTGCCAGCTCGCCGAGGTCGAGCGCCGGCGGGACGGCGAGATCCTCACGGTTGGTGGCATCGTCGGCGTGGTCAAGGCTCTGACGACGAAGAAGGGCGATCCGATGGTGTTCCTCCGGCTCGACGATCTTTCGGGGTCGATCGAAACCGTGGTCTTCAACTCCGTCTACGCGTCGTCGCGCGACCTGCTCGAGGCGGATCGCATCCTCGTGATCAAGGGTCGCGTCGACCACAAGCAGGAGGGGGAGACGAAGCTGATCGCGATGGAAGTCGCTCCCTTCGAAGCGACGTCCGAGCGCTCGGAGGTGAGACTCAGGGTCGACGCGCGAAAGGCACCTGCCGGGCTTTTGCGCAACCTGGCCGATCTGGTGCGGGAATATCCGGGAGAGGCTCCGGTGGTCGTTGCGATCGAGACCTCGGAGGGGCCGCGTACGTACGCGTTCGGGCCCGACTTCAAGGTCCGGCCCGAGGCCGACTTCTTCGCCGAGGCAAAGTCGCTACTCGGCGAGGCGGCCGTCACCTAGAGGCCTGATCTGAATGTTCCGACGGCCGGAGGACGTCCCCATACACGGCCCTGGATCAGAACGCCCTCAATGAAACGTAGCCCGGTACGGCGCCGCGACCGGCCATCGCGGTGCCCAGCCTAGTCTGGAGCGCCACCGACGGCGGCTGAATCTCACATCAGCCCTTAGTTTCACAGGCGCCCGCGCCCCGACACACGTTTGAGGCGTCCTGTGTGCCTCAGGCGCAAAAGAGCGCAGTACGCTGACCGCAGGGGGTAACCAAGGGGGCTCCCCCGGGGGCATACAACTGGCTTCGCGGCTCGTCAGTCTGCCAGGCCCTTGGCCTGCAGTTCCTCGAGCGCCTGTTCCGACTTCCCGAGCCCGGCGAGGTGCATACCAGCGAGCACCCGGGGCTCCTTGGTGAACTGGATTTCCGAGTACTCGACGACCTCGATCACGTTGCCCCAGGGATCTCGGAAGTCGAGCCCGCGACCAGGGAGCACCGCCACGCCGGCCTCGGCGAGGGCTTCGCGCGCAGCCTGCTTCGAGTCGACAACGAGCCCAACGTGCCTGTGTTCGTCAGAAGCTAGTGCCCGGCCGGCCGCTAGCGCGACGAACTGATCGCCCAAATCGATGAACGCCATGCGCGCGCTGCGCCCCCGGAGCTCGAACTCGAAGATCCGCCCGTAGAACGCGAGCGCGTCCTCGACGTCGCCGACCTCTAGCGCCACGTGGTTTAGTCCGATCAGGCGTGCACGCGTCACCAGGCTCACATCTTCGCAGCGGAACCTCGTCTCTCGTCGCGGTGTAGTACGAGCAGTGGAGGGCCGGCCACTGGAAGAGGAAAACGACCTCGTCGAGCAGGCGAAGCGCGGGGATGCCCGCGCCTACGAGGAGCTTGTGCGCACCTATCAAGGAATCGCATTCAGGACGGCCTATCTCGTCGCGGGATCCGCGGACGAGGCACGGGACGCCGCTCAGGAGGGCTTCGTGAAGGCCTATCGGGCGCTTGGGCGCTTTCGGCACGGAGCCCCGTTCCGGCCCTGGCTCCTACAAATCGTCGTCAACGAAGCCAGAAACCGCCGCCGCTCTGCTGGCCGGCGCGCGACGCTGACGCTGCGCCTCGCGGCTGCCGAGCCCTCGGGGGGCGCGGCCCCGTCCCCCGAGGCAACGCTTCTCGCCTCGGACGAGCGACGTCGACTCTTGCAGGCAGTCTCGACCTTGCGCGAGGAGGAGCAACTCGTCGTCGCATGCCGCTATTTCCTGGACCTCTCTGAGGATGAGACCGCACAGACGCTTGGCCTGCGTCGGGGCACCGTCAAATCCAGGCTCTCGCGAGCGCTGGCACGCCTCCGAGTCGACCTCGAGGAGGCTCATGCCTGAGCTGGAGCGTCAACTCAGGGAGCTCGGCAACGCGCTCGAGCTGCCTGCTGCACCGGACCTCGTAGACGTCGTTCGCGCCCGGATCGAGGAGCGCGAGCCCCGGCTTCGAGTGCGTCGCTCCCTCGTGCTCGCGATCGCGGTGCTCGGCCTGGCACTCGCTGCCGCACTTGCGGTTCCCCAGGCCCGTACGGCCATCCTCGAATTTCTGCACATCAGGGGTGCGAGCGTGGAGAAAGTCCCCACGCTCCCGTCGGTCACGGGCTCCGGCCTGGATCTGGGGAAGCCCGTCAGCCTCGATGAGGCCCGCGAGGCGGTCTCTTTCGAGGTCGCCCAGCCGGAGCTCCCGGGCCTCGGCCGCCCTGACTCGATCTACGTTGACCGAGCTACCCCGGGAGGGCAGGTGTTCTTCCTCTGGGGAAACGAAGCTCGCACGCAGGTGCTTCTCTCCGAGTTCCGCGGTGACCTCAACCCAGAGCTCATCGGCAAGCAGGCGGGACCTCGAACGACGATCGAGCCGGTCAACGTGCAGGGGGGAGCACCGGGGTTCTGGGTGGCCGGAGCGAACCATGTTATTTACTACCTGGATCGCGAAGGCGAGATCCAGGAAGAGACGATTCGCCTCTCCCGAAACGCGCTTCTGTGGGAGCGAAACGACCTGACGCTCCGGATAGAAGGCGGCTTTGGGAAGGGTCGTGCGCTCGAGCTCGCACGGACCGTTCCCTAGACGTTCTGCCGATCGTACGTAAGATCAGTGTGTGGAATCCCCCATAACGGGGAGAAACCACAGGCACGTTTCGTACGAAGTAAAGAGAGACATGGCTGCGGCAGAAGCAACACTCACACGAGACCCAGAGGTAGAGCGCGTCGTCGACTGGCGCCGCGCCGAGCTGGAGCGGGCCGGATACGACCGCGGCGATGCACGACGGCTGGCCGAGCGAATCGACGTCGACCTCCATTTCGCGGTCGATCTCAGGCGCCGCGGCTGCTCCTCCGAGATCGCGCTCGAAATTCTCCTCTAGCTCGAGACCCAGCGATCGCACGTTTACCGCGCTGCGCCATGGTCTGACGCGGGCGCGGCGGGTTCTCGACAGAATCAGAGCGTGATCCAGGCCACGATCCCCAGTCCGTCAAGTGGGGCGCTCGAACTGGGCCCGCTCACGCTTCACGCCTACGGGCTCATGCTGCTTCTCGGCATCGTCGCCGCGACAGTGCTTTGCGGCCTCAGGTGGACGCGGCTAGGGGGCGATTGGGATCTCGTGCTGCGGGTCGCCATGTGGGGGGTTGGCGGAGGCATCGTCGGTGCTCGTCTTTACCACCTCGCCACGAGCTGGAGCGAGGTGCCCGACGAGTGGTGGGGAGCCTTGGCGATCTGGAAGGGGGGATTGGGCATTTGGGGCGGCATTGCCGGTGGCGTCCTCGCCGGGTGGTGGGTCGTCCATCGGGCCGACGAGTCGGCTGCGCTTTTTCTGGACGCTGCGGCACCTGCGCTCCTGCTCGCCCAGGCGATCGGGCGGTGGGGGAACTGGTTCAACCAGGAGCTCTACGGAAAGCCCACCGATCTGCCGTGGGGGCTCGAGATCGACCCCGAGAACCGGCCTGACAACGCGCTAGCATCCGACACCTTCCATCCGACGTTTCTCTACGAGTCGCTCTGGAACTTCCTCGGCGTCCTCGTTCTGATCTGGGTCGGGCGGCGTTTCCGGATCCGGGCGCCGGGGCTCTTCTGTCTCTACGTGGCGTGGTACACGTTCGCTCGGTTCTTCCTCGAATTGCTGCGGGTCGATCCGGCGAAGGAATTCGGCCCTCTGCGTCTGAACGCGTGGGTCTCGATCGTCGTGTTCGTCTTCGCAGTGGCGGCGTTCGTGTGGACGCAGCGCCGCGACGTCGAACCGAAGCGGCCGGGCCGCCGCATGGAGACCGCGGTCCCCATCGGACCGAAGATGGCGGTACCCAAAGGCCGCGTCCGCCGGGGACGTTAGTGTCAGCCGCATGAGCGCGGTGGGGGTTCGCGAGCTTGACTTGGACCTGGACGCTTTCGAGGGACCCTTCGATCTGCTGTTGACGCTCGTCTTGAAACAGGAGCTCGATCTCGCGGACGTCGAGGTTGCCGAGATCGTGGTGACCTTCGTCGAGCGCCTGCTGGAGAGCTCGCCGCTCGATCTCGATGCCTGCGGCGAGTTCCTCGTTCTCGTTTCCTCGCTGCTCGAGCTGAAGGCGCGCGATCTTTTTCCCGACGAGGAGGTCTTCGAAGAGCTGGATCCGGATGAAGCCGCCGAAGAGCTCGCGGAGAGGCTGGCTGTCTATCGTCGTTTCAGGTCCGCCGCAGACTGGCTCGAGGAGCGGCTCGAGACCGAGTCGGATCGGTTCTTCCGGATCGGCCCGGCGCCGCTCGCGCCCCCGCCTGTGCGGTCTTTGAAGCCCCAGGACCCGCAGGGCCTGGTGGCAGCCCTCAGAGGACTGGCAGCCGAGCCTGCGGAGCCGTCGCTTCGTCACCTGGCGCTCCGCTTTCCTCCCGTGACGCTCTTCCTGGAACGGTTCAGGGCGGTGCTGCGAAGACGACGAGGGTTCGTCTTCGACGAGGAGACCGATCAGTTGTCGCGTATCGAGCAGGCAGTGGCTTTTCTTGCGCTTCTCGAGCTTCGGAAAGCCGGCGAAGTCCGGATCGGGCAGTCGGCGCCTTTCGAGCCGATCACGGTATGGAACGGAACCTAAGGCTCATCGACAACCCGGTCGACCGCCTTGCGCGGACGATCGAAGCGCTGCTCGTGATCGCGACGCAGCCTCTCTCTGCCGACGACCTCGCCGCCGCGTGCGACGACAACGCGGATCGAGTCGAAACCGCGATCGGCTTGCTTGCGTCGCGTTATCGGGAAGGACGAAGCGGGATCGTGCTGGAGCAGGTTGCCGGCGGGTTCGCATTTCGGGCCACGCGCGAAGCCGCTGAGGCCTGTGCCCGGCTGGTCGAGCGACCGGCGCAGCGCGGGCTCTCGCAGGCCGCGCTGGAGACGCTGGCCGTCATCGCCTATCTCGGGCCCGTCAGCCGTCCTGAAATCGCCCGAATCAGGGGCGTCGCAGCGGATTCGGCCGTTGCCGGGCTCATGGAGCGCGGCCTGATCTCGGAGGCCGGGCGGCCGGGCGAAGGCGGGGCGGTCCGCTATGCCCCGACACCGCTTTTCGAGCGCATCTTCGGTCTGGGAAGCCTGGCGGAACTGCCTCGGCTCGACGACTACGGCGGAGACGCTGAGGATCTGCGCGCGCGCCTCGAATCGGTCGCCGAACGCCGCGGGGCCTGATCCGGACGCGTCGCTTCCGGCTTCACCGAGGGGCCGACCCCAGGCCACCCACCGGCTCTGACGGTAGCGGCGCAATGCGCGGAGGTGTGTGACCAAACGTGCCAAGAGTGTGTCGCGATGATCGGCGCTCGACACGGCGCCGTCTTCCGACCGTCCCAGGCTAGACGTTCTTGACGATCTCCTCGGCTTCCTCGCGGGTGAATGCACGCAGGGTCTCGGTGGTCACCGTCCCATGTCGCGCGACAGCGACGAGGCACTGGTATGCCGTCTCGTCGTCGGGAGCCTCGAAGATCTCGACTACGTCGAAGCGGCCAAGAGTCACGTAGGCGTCGAGGAGCTTGCCTCCGCGCTCGCGAATCGCACGTTCGCCCTCCTCGATGCGGTCTCGCCAGGCCGGGAGGCCGCCCATTCCCTGCGACGTCCACTTCATCAGCGAGATGTAAACGGGCACGCCCGGATAATGACTGTTCGTGCGCCTGAACGCATATCTGGCGAGGGCAGGGATCGCCTCCCGCCGGGCCTCCGAGGACCTCATCCGCGCCGGCCGCGTCACGGTCAACGGCATAACCGCGGCTCTTGCGACGCGCATCGACCCGGAGGACCGGGTCGAGGTGGACGGCGAGCTCGTCGAGCCTGAGCCGCCGACGTTCGTCCTCCTGCATAAGCCGGCAGGCGTCGTGACGACGACGCGCGATCCCCAGGGGCGTCCGACTGTAGTCGGGCTGGTTGGCCACCCACGGCGCATCGTCCCAGTGGGCAGACTCGACGCAGACACGACCGGAGTCCTCCTCCTCACCAACGATGGCGAGCTGGCCCACCGGCTCATGCATCCGCGCTTCGAGATGGACAAGGTGTACGTCGCGGAGGTGGAGGGCAGGCCCACAGCCGAGACGCTTCGCTGCCTCGCCGAAGGAATCGAGCTCGAAGACGGCCGGACAGCGCCCGCCCGGGCGCGTCTCGTCGCCGCGGACCGGGTCGAGCTCACGATCCACGAGGGCCGGAAGCACCAGGTCAAGCGGATGCTCGAGGCAGTCGGTCACCCGGTTCGGCGACTCCATCGCAGCCGATACGCGGGACTCGATCTAGCCGGACTCGAAGCAGGCAGATGGCGTGAGCTGTCTGCAGAGGAAGTCGAGGGACTCAAGCGCGCGACGCGGTGAGGTCGGACCCGCATTTGAACTCCCCACGAACAAGGCTTAACCTGGGTTTCCTCCGCGGGACAGGAAATCATGAGGGGGGAGTCAGGTGGCATCCGCACACGTGGATCGGCGAGGACGCAACCTCACTGGTTTGATCGCCGCCGCTGGCGCCTCGTTCGTCCTCGTGTGCGCGGCGCCGGCGTTTGCCGCCGACCCGGCGCCCGATCCTCCCCCGACCGAGACGGGTCACACCCCCGACCCGCCGCCGGCGCCACCTGAGCCTCAGCCGAGTCCTCCTGAGCCCACCCCGGCTCCGAGCTCTTCCCCGCCGGCGAGTTCGAGCTCATCACTGTCGAGCACGCAGTCAAGCGGATCTGTCGCTTCGAGCACCGCCAAGCCCGATGGTAGGCCGGCGAAGCGGAAGCACCGAAAGGTGGCTCACCACCCTCGTGATCTGCAGGATCGGAGCGCGGCATTGCCGGCCGGCTCGAAATGGCAGCGAGCCCGAAACGATGCATTGGCGCCCGCGCCGACGCTGCCGGCCGGCGCGTCCGAGGTGGTGGTCGTCCAGGCGACGCTATCGCCACGCTCCTCGTCCGCGCCCTTCCTACCCGCGGCGCTCGCCGCCGGCCTAGCGACTCTTCTGCTCGCAGCCACTCCCTCGTACGCGCTCAATGCGAGCCGGGTCCTGCGTCCCGTGAAGGAGCGGCGCTTCGAGCTTGCCACAATCGGCGTCTGCATCCTGGTCGGTATTACCGTCGCAAACGGGCTTCCCGCATGACCGGCCGGCTGGTCTCGGCGGCTGTGCTTGCGTTCGCTGTTTCACTTCTCATCGCCGGAAGCGCGGTCGGCCTCGGCCCTGCCGTCACGATCACCTCACCTGTTGCCGGCTCCTTCGTGGACGACGCGACCCCCACGGTCACGGGCTCGGCAAGCGAGGCGAGCGACGTCACGGTCAAGATCTGGTCCGGAAACGATACGATGGTCCCCCCGCTCGCGAGCGCACCAAGCGCTGTGGCCGGGGGAGAATGGTTGCTGGACCTTTCCGAGCTCGTGGACGGCCCCTACACGCTGATCGCCAGCCAGACTGACGCATCCGCGACCGTGGGCGAGAGCGCGCCTCAAAGCTTTACGGTCGACACCACCAACCCGACGGGCTCAATCACCGCACCCGTCGCCGCTGCCATTGTCCGCGGTCTGACCGCCGTCTCGTCCGACTCCGCCGACGCGGGCTCGGGCGTCCAGCAGGTCGTCTTCGAGCGTTCGCCCGCAGGGTTCGGAACCTGGACGGGCATCGATACCGACACGAGCGCTCCGTACTCGGTCGGCTGGGCGACCGGCTCGCTCGCCGACGGCAGCTACGACCTGCGCGCCGTCACCACCGACCTCGCAGGGAACACTCGGATCTCGGCGACGGTGAACGTCGTTGTCGACAACGCGCCCGCACGCGTGGTGCTGCTGACCGCCCGCCCCGGGGATCACCGCGTGCGCCTCACCTGGAAGAACCCATCCGATTCGGACTTTCTCCGGGTGGTCGTCCGCCGCGGGACGGGGGTCGTCTACCAGGGTCGTGCGGAAGGCCTCGTCGACGTGGGCCTCTTCAACGGGACCGTCTATACCTACCGGTTCACCGCGGTCGACTTTGCCGGGAACATCTCGACCACCACGTCGGTCAGGGTGCGGCCGCGCGGCAGTCTCTTGAGCCCGCGCGACGGGGGAGTGATCCGTGTTGCTCCCGTCCTGGAATGGGCCAAGGTCACCAGGGCCACGTTCTACAACGTTCAGCTCTGGCGAAACGGGCGGAAGATCCTGAGCCGGTGGCCGACGCGCCCCTCGTACGAGCTGAGAATGCGCTGGCGCTACGGCGGACGCGTCCGCACCCTTCGCGACGGCACCTACCTGTGGTACGTCTGGCCCGGGTTCGGCGATCGCGAGCGGGGTCGCTACGGGGGGATGCTGGGTAGCGCGACGTTCTTCAAGCGCTAGCGCGCGAGGCTAGAGCCCGCGAGGTCGCGCTGCGCCGAAGAGGCGCCCCGATTCCGCGCGGACAAATCCCATCCGATCGAACATGGCCGTTAGGGTCGGGGCCGATTCCTCACGTGCCTTCTCCGCGCCCACGGCGAGCAGCCGCTCGAGCTCGCGCGCGTCCGAGCGGAGCGCCTCGTAGCGCTTTTGGACGGGCTCGAGGAGCTCGACCACTGCCTGGGCCACATCGCCCTTGAACGAGCCGTAGCCTGCGCCGTCGTACCGCGTCTCGATCGCCTCCGGCGCCTCTCCGATCGCAACGGACATGATGTCGATGAGGTTCGCGATTCCCGGCTTGTCCGGTGCTCGCCGAACTTCCTGACCCGAGTCCGTCACCGCCGTCTTGAACTTCTTTCTGATCGTGTCGGGCGGATCGAGCAGGAGTACCGTTCCCTGCGGCGTGCCGCCCGTGGTGGACATCTTTTTCTCCGGCTCTTGAAGATCCATGATGCGCGCGCCGACCTCCGGATAGACCCCCTCCGGCAGCTTGAACGTCTCTCCGAAGCGGGTGTTGAACCGCTCCGCAATATCCCTGGCGAGCTCGAGATGCTGGCGTTGGTCATCTCCGATCGGCACCTGGTCGGTCTGGTAGAGTAGGATGTCGCCGGCCATGAGCACCGGGTACGTGAAGAGCCCTGCGCTCACGGACTCCTGCTTGTTGGACTTCTCCTTGAACTGCGTCATGCGGCGCAGTTCGCCCATCGTCGCGACCCCGCTCAGGAGCCACGCAGCTTCAGCATGGGCGGGCACGTGACTCTGGATGAAGACCGTGGAGCGGTCCGGGTCCAGTCCCGTGGCGAAGAGCATCGCGGCCAGATCGAGGGTCCGCTCACGGAGATCGTCGGGCTCGTACGGGACCGTGATCGAGTGCAGATCGACGATGCAGAAGAACCCGTCTCCGCGCTCCTGCGTCAGCGCGTACTGGCGAAAGCCGCCGCTGAAGTTGCCAAGATGCTTGGCGCCGGTCGGCTGGATGCCCGAGAAGATTCGCATGAGTCACCCGATTATCGCGAACTAGACTGAGCGCATGGCAGTCCTCGGCTCCCCGGAGCTCCTCATCGTGATGAGCGGCCAAGCTACCCCCGCGCAGGTGGACGAGGTCGTCGCTCGCCTCGCCGAGGCCGGGGCACACGCCCACGTCACTCCGGGTAAGGACGCCACGGTGATCGGTGCGATCGGCGAGCGAGACCTGCTCGCCAGCCTGCCGCTCGAAGGCTTTCCCGGTGTAGAGCAGGTCTTGCCGATCCTGAAGCCGTACAAGCTCGTCTCGCGCGAGATCTCGCCCGACGTGACCGTCGTCGAGGCCCGCGGGCGCCGTATAGGTGGCGGCTTCTTTGGGCTCATCGCCGGCCCCTGCACAGTCGAGTATCGCGAGCAGACACTCGAGACAGCCCGCGTCGTGAACGACGCCGGCGCGACGATGCTTCGTGGCGGCGCCTTCAAGCCCCGCACATCGCCGTACGCGTTTCAGGGGCTTGGGGTCGAGGCGCTCGAGATCCTCTCGGAGGCGCGTGAGCTCACAGGTCTTCCACTCGTGACGGAGCTCATGGATCCGCGCGACGTCGAGGCCGTGGTTGGGACCACGGACGTGATCCAGATCGGCGCCCGGAACATGCAGAACTTCAGTCTCCTGTCCGAGGTGGGGCGCTCCGACAAGCCCGTCCTGCTCAAGCGCGGCCCTTCGGCGTCGGTGGAGGAGCTGCTCATGGCCGCCGAGTACATCCTCAGGGAGGGGAATCAGCAGGTCATCCTCTGCGAGCGCGGGATCCGAACCTTCGAGCGCTCGACGCGCTACACGCTCGACATCGGCGCCATCCCCGTGCTGAAGCAGGAGACCCACTTGCCCGTAATCGTGGATCCGTCCCATGCGGCCGGTAAGCGCGAGCTCGTGCCGGCCCTGGCGCGCGCGGCGGTTGCGGCGGGAGCGGACGGCATCATCGTCGAGGCGCACCCGGCGCCCGAGGAGGCTCTCTGCGATGGGCCGCAGCTCATCCCGACGGCCGAGTTCGGGGCCTTCGCGGACGAGATTCGGGCCCTGGCCTCACTCATGGGCAAAGTCATCGGTTAGCCCGTGCAGGTCGCAATCGTCGGCACTGGGCTGATCGGGGCCTCGATCGGCCTCGCCGCCAAGAGTGCGGGCGTCGACAAGGTCGTTGGCTTCGACCAGGATCCGGACTCGCTTCGGGTCGCAAGCGAGCGCGGCGCCCTGGACGAGCAGGCGGCGAGCGTGGAGGAAGCCGTCTCGGATGCAGAGCTGGCCTTCGTCGCGACTCCCGTCGCCACCCTCGTGCCCCAGGTCGGGGCTGCGCTTGCTGCGAGCGGCGACTGCACGGTCTCAGACGTCGGCTCGACGAAGAGCGCGGTGTGTGCAGCGGTCGCTGAACGGACGCGATTCATCGGCGGTCACCCCGTGTGCGGGTCTGAGGCCCACGGTCCTGAACACGCGAACGGGGAGCTCTTCCGCGGTGCGACCTGGTTTCTGACGCCGGTCGCAGAGACCGATCCAGAGCGCTATCGAAGCCTGCACGGGTTCGTCGCATCGCTCGGCGCCTTTCCAGTCGCGGTGGATCCGCGGGCCCACGACCGGCTCGTTGCTCTCACGAGCCACCTCCCGCACGCGCTCGCCAACCTCCTTCTCAACCACGCCGGTTCGGTCCGGATCGACGGGCACGAGCCGCTTGCCGCTGCGGGCGGCTCGCTCCGGGACATGACGAGGGTGGCAGGAGCGAACCCGCGGATCTGGGTCGACATCTTCCTCGACAACGCGACCGAGCTCCGAAGCGCACTCGGCGAGCACCGGCGCCGGATCGAGGAGCTCGAGCATGCACTCGACTCGAAGGACGCGGGCTTCCTGGCGCGCTGGATCGGCGAGGCGGCGGGTCACCGGCGCCGCCTCCTGACCGAGGCTTATCCGGATGCCGGTGGGCTTCAGCGCCTTCGCATCCACGTGCCCGACCGGCCGGGCGTCCTCTCCGGGATCACGCAGGCGCTCGGAGCCGAGAAGATCAACATCGAGGACTTCGAGCTTCAGCACATGTCGCCCGAGCGCGGCGGGACGCTCACCGTGCTGGTCTCTGGCGAGACCGAAGCTGCGCGTGCAGCCGAGTTGCTCGGAGCCCAGGGGTACTCGGTGATCGTCTCGCCTGCGATCGAGGCTTAAGCGTGTTCATTCCGCCCGGAGTCTCGATCCGGGGAGCGTTGGAGGTCCCCGGCGACAAGTCGATCTCACACCGAACTCTTTTGCTCGGCGCCATTGCGGACGGCGAGACTGCGGCCACAGGCTTCGGCAGCTCCACGGACACGCTGGCGACGGCCGAGGCCCTCCGACACCTGGGAGTCGGAATCGAGGTCGACGGCCACCGCGTCAATGTCGACGGCGTCGGGCTGCGTGGTCTCGTCGAGCCGGACGAGGCGATCGACTGCGGCAATGCGGGCACGCTGATGCGGCTCCTGGCAGGAATCCTGGCCGGCCAGGACGGGCATTTCGTCCTGACGGGAGACGAGTCCCTTTCGCGCCGGCCGCTCGAGCGGATCGCCGAGCCGCTGCGTCAGATGGGAGGGCGGATCAAGACGACCGACGGTCACGCACCCCTCACGATCGCGGGCGGCCGGCTCGATCCGATCCGCTACGAACTGCCCGTGGCGAGCGCCCAAGTCAAGTCGTGCGTCCTGCTTGCCGGGCTCTACGCGTCCGGCGGGCCGACCGTAGTCGTCGAGCGCGTGCCGACGCGAGACCACACCGAGCGTCTCCTCGAGGCCGCAGGCGCTCGCATCCGCGGTGGCCCCGCGAAGAGCATTTGGCCGGCCGATCGGCTCCAGCCGCTGACGATCGAGATCCCCGGAGACTTTTCCTCTGCCGCGCCCTTCATCGCGGCGGCGACGCTCCTGCCGGACTCGCAGCTGGTCGTCCGTGGGGTCGGTGTCAATCCGACGCGAACGGGCTTCCTCTCCGTGCTCGAGCGTATGGGCGCGCGGATCGCCGTCTTCAACCGGCGTCTTCAGGGTGGGGAGCCCGTTGCTGATCTGGAGGTCGGGCACGCAGAGCTGGACGCGACCGAGGTGGCACCGGAGGAGGTGCCGCTTCTGGTCGACGAGCTTCCGCTCTTCGCCCTCGTCGCCGGCATGGCGCACGGGGAGAGCGTCGTACGGGGCGCGGAGGAGTTGCGCGTGAAGGAGTCGGACCGTCTCGAGAGTGTCAGGGAAGCGTTACGACCACTTGGAATCCGGATCGAGACGATGCAGGATGGGCTCCGGGTTCGTGGCATACCCTCCCGCCCCAGGGGCGGTGGCGAGATTGACGCTCGCGGGGACCACCGGATCGCGATGCTCGGGGCGGTGGCCGGGCTCGTGTCCCGAGGGGGCGTCGAGATCAAGGGCGCGGAAAGCGTCGCTGTAAGCTTCCCCGACTTCTTCGAGATCCTCGACTCGCTCGCTATCAGGTGATTCGACCTATACCGGCCCCCTTCCGTCGCAGCCGGGGCGAGGCACGCCTCGCCGGCGTTCGCGCGCCATGATCGTCGCGATCGACGGCCCGGCCGGGACCGGCAAGAGCACTGTCGCTGGCCGGCTCGCGGAGCGTCTCGGCTTTCGTTATCTCGACACTGGAGCGATGTACCGGGCGCTGACCTGGCTTGCGCTCGAGCGCGGCGTCGACCTCGATGACGAGGAGGCGATGGCCTCGCTCGCACGGGAGAGCGAGACCCGCTTCGACCAGGATCGGATCAGCATCGCGGGCCGTGACGTCACGGACTTGATTCGAACCGCCGAGATCGACCGGGTCGTCTCCTCGGTTGCCCGCCACCCATCCGTTCGCGCGGTCCTCCGCGAGCGCCAGCGGATCCTCGCGGAGGAGGGGAATGCCGTGATGGAGGGCCGAGACATCGGCTCCGTCGTCGTACCCGACGCGGACGTGAAGATCTACCTGGTCGCCGACGCCGGGGTCCGCGCGCGGCGCCGCGAGGCTGAGCGACCCGGGATCGGCGCGGACGCGCTCGCCACAGACCTGCGTCTCCGCGACGAACGCGACGCATACCAGCTGCGGCCGGCGCCGGACGCGCAGACGATTGATACGACCGAGCGTTCGATCGACGAGGTCGTCGAGCAGATCGAGGACGCTGTCACGGCTCACAGCCGCGCATGAACCTGCACGCCGTCATGTGGTGGGGCGTCGGGCGCACGCTTCTCGCCGGTCTGACGCGCGCTACCACCTCCATCAAGGTGTACGGAGCCGAGCGTATCCCGCGCGAGGGTGGTGCCGTCCTCGCCGTCAACCACATCCACTGGATCGATATCCCGGTGATCGGCGCGACCTGCCCGCGGCGGATCTCGTACTTGGCGAAAGCGGAGGTCGATGCAGTGCCGCTCGCGGGCGCCTTCATCCGATCCTTCGGGACGCTCTTCGTGCGCCGTGGCGAATCGGACCGGGAGGCCGTCAGGCTCGCGCGCGAGGCGGTTCGGAACAACTTGCTCCTCGGCATGTTTGTCGAGGGGACGCGGCAGCGTGGCGGACGGCCCGGGGAGGCAAAGCCCGGGGCCGCGATGGTCGCGATCCAGGAGGGAGTTCCCGTCGTCCCCGCCGCGATCTACGGGACGCAGCACTGGCGGGTCGGCGTGCCGCGGCCCAGGGTCGGGCTCGCCTGGGGCGAGCCGATGCGGTTCAGCGAGTATCCCAGGAACTCGAAGGGGTATCGCAAGGCCACCGAGGAGATCGAGACGGAGATCCGGCGCCTCTGGCAGTTCTTGGAACGCATGGAACCAGCGGGCTGGCCGGACGGGGTTCCGCCGAGGCGCGCGGCTGTTCCTTCCAAGAGCGGATGACGGCCCCGCTGCTCGGGACGGTTGCGGTCGTCGGCTTTCCGAACGTCGGTAAGTCGACGCTTGTGAACCGCCTGTCGGCCACGCGCCAGGCCGTCGTCTTCGAGACGCCGGGCGTCACGCGCGACCGCAAGGAAATCGTTTGCGAGTGGAACGGCAAGCGGTTCATCCTTGTGGACACGGGCGGCGTCGACGTCGTGGATCCTTCGCCGATCACACGCGCCATCGTGGGTCAAGCCCGTCGCGCTGTGGAGGAAGCCGACCTCGTCCTTTTCATCGTCGACGCGAGGAACGGCGTCACGCCAGGCGACGAGGAGGTGGCCGAGATCCTCCGTCGCGCGCGAAAGCCGGTCCTCGTGCTCGCGAACAAGGTCGACGACCCGATGCGGGACGACGAGGCGCTCGAGTTTCACCGACTCGGCCTCGGTGACCCGATTCCGGTCTCCGCCCTTCACGGCCACGGGACCGGGGACCTGCTCGACCGGATCGTCGACGAACTGCCCGGCGGTGGCCCCTCGGAGGTCGGCGAGGACGCGATCGGGGTGGCCATCCTGGGTCGGCCGAACGTCGGGAAGTCGAGCCTCCTGAACGCGCTGGTCGGTGCCGACCGTGTCATGGTCTCGGAGGTGCCCGGCACGACGCGCGACTCGATCGACACGGTGCTGAAGCGAGGCGAGACGACCTTCGTGCTCGTGGACACGGCCGGGATGCGGCGCAAGCGCAGACAACGTCAGGGCATCGAGTTCTACTCGGAGCTCCGCACGCTCCAGGCCGCAGAGCGCGCGGATGTCGCCCTCATCCTCGTGGACTCGAGCCAGGGGCTCGTCGACCAGGATCTCGCCGTCGCCGACGTCGCGCGGGCGGCGGGATGCTCGACGCTCGTCGTTCTCTCGAAATGGGACATCGCCACTGTAGGGATCGAGGATGTTCGCCCGCGGCTCCAGGACCGGCTGCGGCAGCGACCGCTCCTGGTTGCGGTCTCTGCGGAGAGCAAGCGCGGGCTCGGCAAGCTGCTCGATCGGGTCGAGGAACTCCATGCCAAGCACACGGCCCGCGTGCCCACGGGAGAGTTGAACCGGTTTCTGCAGGAGCTCCGCGCCCGGCGTCCGGGCCCGCAGCGAAACGGGCGCCGCCTGAACCTTCTCTACGGGACGCAGGTCGGCGTCAGACCGCCGCGCTTCAAATTCTTCGTTAACGACCCCGGGCTCCTCACCCGGGACTACGGCTACTGGGTAGAGAACCAGGTGCGAGACGAATTCGGGCTCTCCGGCGTTCCCGTCATCATCGACTTTGCCCGCCGCTCGTGAGGGTCGTCGTCGTCGGAGGCGGGTCCTGGGGCTCCGTGTTCGCAGCGTTCCTCGCCGAGTGCGGCCACGATGTGACGCTCGCGTGCCGCGATCCGATGCAGGCCCTCGCTATTGCCGCGACGGGACGGAACCCCCGCTACGTCCGGGACGCCAACCTCTCCGCCGTCTCGGCCATGACCGTCGAGGAAGCGCCGGTTGCGGACGCGGAGCTCGTTTGCCTCGCTGTCCCGAGCGGGGCCTTCGGCGAGGTCGCCCGGGCGCTCCCCGGGACGGCTCCGGTCCTCTCGCTGTCAAAGGGCCTGGACCCGTCCACCGGGCAGCGGCTGTCGACCGCGGTTCAGGGGCGGCCGGTGGCCGTCCTCTCGGGCCCGAACCACGCCGAGGAGATCGCGGCGGGGCTCCCCGCAGCCGCAGTGATCGCATCCGAAGACGAGGAGCTGGGTCTCAGGCTCCAGGAAAAGCTCATGTCGCCGAGGTTCCGGATCTACGTGAACACGGACGTGGTCGGGGTCGAGCTCTCCGCTGCGACGAAGAATGTGATCGCCCTCGCAGCCGGGGCCGTCGACGGGCTCGAAGTCGGAGATAACGCGAAGGCAGCGATCATCACGCGAGGCCTGGCGGAGATGGCGCGGCTCGGAGAGGCCGCGGGTGGCCGCCCAGAGACGTTCTCGGGGCTTGCCGGTATGGGGGACCTCGTCGTCACATGCTGGAGCCGACACAGCCGCAACCGGAGGGCAGGCGAGTTGATTGCCAGAGGCGCTTCGCCCGCAGGGGCAGTCGCCGAGATCGCGATGGCGGTCGAAGGCCTCACCACCGCACCCGTGCTTCGTGACCTCGCGCGTGGACTCGAGGTGGAGCTCCCGATCACGGAGGCCGTGTGTCAGATTCTCAGCGGCGCGAGCCTGGCCGAGCTGGCGGCCGGGCTCATGGGGCGGAAGCCCACGGGGGAGTAATGCACCGAGGAGAGGGATGTCTAGACTGATCAGGGTGAGACTTCGAGCCCTTGCGGTCGCGCTCATCACCGGCCTGGCTGTCGTCGCCGCGGGCTGTGGGGGCGGAAGCGGAGGTGCTTCGAGCGCGGCCGGCGCTGACATTGCGCCGGCGTCGTCGCCTCTCTTCATCTCCGTCAACACCGATTTCGAGGGCGACCAGATCAAGACGCTCCGGACGCTGCTCGACAAGTTTCCCGGGAGCGACGGCCTCCTCCGAATGGCGCTCGCCGAGCTCGAGCAGGAGGACGTCGACTTCGAGCAAGACGTGAAGCCCGCCCTCGGCCCGGAGCTTGACATTGTGCTTCTCGATCTGGGACAGGGCGGAGAAGCCCCAAATCCCGAGGTGGTCGCTCTGCTCCAGCCGGGCGACCCCGCCAAGCTCGACGTCCTCTTGAAGAAGGACACGCACGGAACGCCCACCGTCAAGGAGGAGGTCGACGGTTGGACCGTCCTCGCGGAGAGTCAAGCGTCCATCGACCGCTTCAAGCAGATGCGCTCGTCGGGCGGCACGCTCGCCGAAAGCGGCAGGTTCGCCGACGCGATGGAAGGCCTTCCCGGCGACGCGCTTGCGCGGGCCTACGTGAACGCTGACCTGATCCTGGATTCATATAAGGCGTCGGGAGCGCCATTGGACGCGCAGGGCTTCGATCAGCTGTTTCCGAACGGCGTCCCCTCGGTCGGGGGCACGGTCAGCGCGGAGGAGGGTGGGCTTCGCTTCCACGCGACAGGCAAGACGACCCAGCCGACTGACACCTTCGAGGCTTCGCTTCCCGACGAGCTACCGGCCGGGGCCCTCGCCTACGTCGGTTTCAACAACCTTGCGAAGGGCGTGCGGGAAAGCCTCAAGAGCGCCGGCGAGGCGAACGATCAGTTCGACCAGCAGCTGGGGCAGATCGAGCTCGCGCTCGGGCTCTCGCTCGACCGCGATGTGCTGCCGCTCTTCGAGCAGGAAGGCGCGATCGCCGTCTACCCGGCGGCGAGCGGTTCCGGGGTTCCGGGTATCCAGCTCGTCGTGAAGGTCGACGACCAGGAGCAGGCGGTCGGGACAATCGACAAGGTCCTGGCTCGCGCGGCACAGTTCTCGTCCGGAATTCCGACCCCGCGGTCGATCGACATCGGAGGAGTGAAGGCGAAGGCCGTCGAGTATCAGGGCACGACGATCATCTACGCGGGCTTCGACGGGAAGCTGGTGATCACGAATGCGGCCGACACAATTGAGGCGATGCAGGGGACTGGCGAGAAGCTCTCGGACGACCAGACCTACACGAGTGCGCGAGAGAAGGCGGACGTTCCCGGAGAGACAAGCGGCATCTTCTACGTGAATCTGAACTCCGCTCTCGACCTCGCCCAGCCGCTGTTGGAGCCGTCGCCGCAGGTCCAGGAGAACGTCGAGCCACTGGATTCGTTCCTGCTCTACTCGACTGCGGATGACGGTCGTGTGACAGTCTCCGGCTTCCTCGCAATCCAGTAGCCTTCGCCGCCGTGCCGGAACGCGACTACCTCTTCACGTCCGAATCGGTCACCGAGGGGCATCCTGACAAGGTTGCCGACCAGGTCTCCGACGCCGTCCTCGACGCGGTGCTCACCGACGACCCGGGTGGAAGAGTTGCCTGCGAGACGCTCGTCACCACCGGGCTCGTGGTCGTTGCGGGTGAGGTGACGACGTCGACCTACGTGGACATCCCGAGACTGGTGCGTCGCACCATCCGCGATATCGGCTACGACCGCGCCAAGTACGGGTTCGACGCCGACACGTGCGGCGTCATCGTCGCCCTCGACGAGCAGTCCCCGGACATCGCCCAGGGCGTCGAGGCGTCCTACGAGGTGCAGCACGACCCCGGCGAGACCGACCCGCTCGACCGCGAGGGTGCGGGCGACCAGGGGATGATGTTTGGCTACGCCTGCAACGAGACCGAAGAGCTCATGCCGCTCCCGATCATGCTCGCTCACCGGATCACGAAGCGGCTCGCCGAGGTCCGGAAGGCTGACGTCCTGCCCTACCTGCGGCCGGACGGCAAGGCCCAGGTGACTGTTCGCTACGAGGTCGACGAGCACGGGCGCCAGCGCGCTGCCGAGGTCGTCAGAGTCCTCGTCTCAACCCAGCATCGCGAAGGCCTCGACGCGGACACCCTCATCAAGCCGGATCTGATCGAGCACGTCCTGCATCCGATTCTCCCCAAGGATCTGTACGACGAGAAGCGCTTCGAGGAACGGGACTTCGTCCTCGTGAATCCGACCGGGAAGTTCGTGGTCGGAGGGCCGATGGGCGACACCGGCCTGACCGGTCGGAAGATCATCGTCGACTCCTACGGCGGCTCGGCGCGCCACGGCGGCGGCGCCTTCTCCGGGAAAGACCCCACGAAGGTCGACCGGTCTGCTGCGTATGCGGCCCGCTACGTCGCGAAGAACATCGTCGCCGCCGGCTTGGCCGACCGCTGCGAGCTTCAGGTCGCCTATGCGATCGGCGTTGCCCACCCGGTCTCGATCGAGGTCGAGTGCTTCGGCACCGAGGAGCTGCCGACCAGACGCATCGGGGAGCTGATCCGCGACCACTTCGACCTCCGGCCCGCAGCGATCATCAGGGACCTCGACCTGATGCGGCCGATCTACCAGAAGACGGCCGCTTACGGCCACTTCGGGCGCCTGGATCATGACTTCACCTGGGAGCGTACGAACAAGGTCGATGCGCTTCGCCAGTCCGCGGGCCTCACCGCCGGCGCCGCGGCCTAAAAACGGATCTTTTCCGTGCTACTCTCGACCTCGTCATGGGGGTCGTCAGTCCCGAGCGCGGCACCGAATCGCCGCACTCGCCCGAGCACCAGCCACCGCTGCCGCCGCAGGCGCCACCGCCGCAGCGTGGAGTGCCATGGGGGCTGATCGCACTCGGGCTCGTAATCGTCTCGCTCATCGCAGGGTTCAACTGGGTCCGCGACCTGGTCCCCTCTTTCGACAATCCGTTCAGCTCGGAGACGATCGAGCGCACATCCCCACCCGTGTTGCAGTCGATCCAGGACCTGGGCGAGTACCGCGCCGCTGCCGGCAATTACCAGGTCATCGTCGACGTGGAAAAGGACACGAAGCTCCCGTCCGAGCTTCTGGGTGAGCGGACTCTCTTTGTGGCCAAGGGCTCGGTCGACGCGGGTGTCGACCTGCGGGCCGTTGGCGCGGACGACGTCCAGCTCTCGGCCGATCGCCGTGCCGCGACGATCACGCTGCCGCACGCGGTGCTGTACCCGGCTGAGCTCGACCTCGCGGAGAGCTATGTCTACGAGCGAGACCGTGGGCTCTTCAATGCGATCGGCGACGTTTTCTCGGACGGCGGCGGCTCCGAGCGCGAGCTCTATCTCGTGGCGGAGCGCAAGCTCACCAAGGCAGCGGGCGGCACGTCGGGCTTGAAGGCGCGCGCCGAGGAGAACACGCGC
>JBBQXP010000037.1:0-23129 GCA_038209555.1 Gaiellales bacterium | reverse complement strand
CTCGACGTCTCGATCCAGGCGCAGATCCTGAACCTCCTCGAGGGCCTCCAGGAGGACTTCAACCTCACGTATCTCTTCATCTCGCACGACCTCGGAGTCGTTCGCCACGTCTCCGACCGGATCGCGGTCATGTACCTCGGGCACATCGTGGAGGTCTCGGACGCGGACACGCTCTACGAGAACCCGAAGCATCCGTACACCGCCGCGCTCCTGTCGGCGGTCCCCAAGGGGTTGACCTCAGACGGCAACATCTCGGAGCGGATCGTCCTCGAGGGCGACGTCCCGTCTCCGGTCGACCCGCCGCCCGGCTGCCCGTTCCATCCTCGTTGCCCGAAGGCGAGGCAGGTCGCGGGGCCCGACGAAGAAGTGCCGGAGAACTGCCGTACCGAGCGGCCCCCGCTCGGCGAGGTCGAACCTCGCCACCGCGCTGCCTGCTGGTATCCGCTGGAGAAGGGCGAAAAGCTCCAGCAGGCCGCCCACGCGTAGGCTTTTTCCGGTCTCGCCTGCCCTCCGGGGCTAACCCTTCTGCGCCGCGCGCGTCGAAAGAGACAGGAATGGCCGTGAAGCCGATCGATCCACTCTGCGAGCGCACCCGCGCCTGGGCGTCGCTCGAGCTCGACGGGGAGCTCTCGGAGCTCGAGGCGCTCCTCTTCTACGAGCACGTGAAAGACTGCTCCGACTGCGCGGCCGTCGTGGACGATCTACGCCGGATCGCGACGATCCTCCGAGCGGCGCCGCTCGTCGAGCCGATGCGGAGCTTCGAGTTCCCGTCCCGCCAGCCGCTCCAGGGACATGTCTGGCGCGTCCCGGTGCGGGCCCTCGCGGCGGCGGCCACGGTCCTCGCGCTCGCGGTCGGCCTCGGCGTCCTCGGCAACTCGCTTGGCGGAAGCCCGTCGCGCGCGCCCGAGAAGGTCTCGCCCGAGATCGCCTTCTTCCCGCGGAGCATCGATAACGAGCTCCGCCAGCTTCGCCAGCCGTCGCTCCACAAGCCCAGGCAACGCGTCGGCCCCAGCGGTCGGCTGACGGCCTTCGTCTGAGAACCTGGTGCGGCTGCGCCCAACTGGGCCCCGAAGCTAGACTCCGCGCCGGAACCACCCGAGCCAGGAGTCCCATGCCCGAGAACGGAAAGTCGCCGGCAGGTGTCGGCAAGGTTGTCGAAATTCGAGGCGTCGTCCTCGACGCCGTCTTCCCCGGCGATCTACCTGAGATCAACCACGCACTCAGAATCAAGGTGGCCGGCGAGGAGGGCCGACCCGAGGTCGATCTGATCGCTGAAGTCCAACAGCACCTCGGAAACGACCGGGTTCGCGCAGTCGCCATGGACTCGACGGATGGTCTCGCCCGGGGCGTCGACGTCGACGATCTCGGCGCGCCGATCAGCGTGCCGGTCGGAAAAGCGACGCTCGGGCGGCTCTTCAACGTGCTCGGGGAGACGATCGACGATGGCGACGAGAAGCTCGAGGACGAGGAGCGTTGGCCGATCCACCGGGACGCGCCCTCCTTCGAGGACCTGCAGCCGACGGTCGAGATCTTCGAGACCGGCATCAAGGTCATCGACCTGCTCGCCCCATACGTCAAAGGCGGCAAGGTCGGCCTGTTCGGCGGAGCCGGCGTCGGCAAGACAGTTCTGATCCAGGAGCTGATCCGGTCGATCGCCGAGGAACACTCGGGTCTCTCGGTCTTCGCCGGTGTCGGGGAGCGGACGCGCGAGGGGAACGACCTCTACCTGGAGATGACCGAGTCCGGGGTCATCGACAAGACCGCGCTTGTTTTCGGACAGATGAACGAGCCGCCGGGTGCACGCCTCCGGGTGGCGCTGTCGGGGCTCACGATGGCCGAGTACTTCCGTGAACAGGGTCAGGACGTCCTTCTTTTCATCGACAACATCTTCCGCTTCGTGCAGGCAGGCTCTGAGGTTTCCGCGCTGCTCGGGCGGATGCCCTCTGCGGTCGGATACCAGCCCACGCTCGCCACCGAGATGGGCCAGCTCCAGGAGCGGATCACCTCGACACGAACAGGCTCGGTGACCTCGGTACAGGCGATCTACGTGCCGGCCGACGACCTTACCGATCCGGCGCCGGCGAACACATTCGCCCACCTCGACGCGACCACAGTGCTGAACCGGGCGCTGACCGAGCAGGGGATCTATCCGGCCGTCGACCCGCTCGACTCCGTCTCCCGGATCATGCAGCCAGGCGTCGTCTCCGACGAGCACTACGCGACCGCCACGGGCGTCCAGGAGATCCTCCAGCGTTACAAGGAGCTTCAGGACATCATCGCCATCCTCGGGATGGAGGAGCTCTCCGACGAGGACAAGGTCATCGTCCAGCGCGCGCGGAAGATCCAGCGGTTCCTTTCACAGCCGTTCTTCGTCGCGGAGCAGTTCACCGGCACCCCCGGCAAGTTCGTGGCGCTCGAGGAAACGATCAAGGGCTTCTCGGAGATCCTCGAGGGAAAGCACGACGATCTGCCCGAGGGCGCCTTCTACATGGTCGGGACGATCGAGGAAGCGGTCGAGCGTGGCAAGGAGATGGGCGGCGAGGACAAGGCCAAGGCCAAGGACGACCAGCCGGAGGAGGCCGACGAGACCGACGCCGAGAAGGCAGACGAGCCCTCCGAGGAGCGCGAAGCCGAGCCCACCCCGGCCTGATGGACGATCGGCAATCACCGCACCCACGGCTGGCGACCCAGATACGGCGCCAGGCCGCGCCCTCGCTCTTGCCAAGGCTTCTAGCCTTGACGGCGAGCGATGACACACCCGGGCTTGATCTGGCTGGTCCCCGTGGGCACGCCCATTACCGACCAACCATCTAGCGCGGATGGCCGAGGGCAGCGGCAAGACATTCGAGCTCTCCCTGGTCACGCCCGACGGTGCTGCATACGAGGGCGAGGTCGAGATGCTGATCGTGCCCGGCGCCGACGGCGAGATCGGCGTCCTGGCACGCCACGCGCCACTGGTCGCGATGTTGAGGGCGGGAGAGATCCGCGTGAAGGCCGACGGATCCTGGAAGACCTTCGCCGCGGGACCGGGCTACTTCAAGGTGCAGCAGGACCGGGCGATCGTCCTCGTTGACGACGCCGTGCGGGCCGAGGACATCGATGTCGCGGTGGCCAAGCGCGAGATCGAGGAGGCACGCGCGCTCCTCGAGCGCGCCGAGTCGGGCGACGAGGACCTCGACCGGTGGAAGGTCGAGCAGCAGGTTCGCCACGCGGAGAACAAGCTCGAGGTCGCGGGCCGCGGCTAACGGCTCGTTAAAGCAGCATTAAGCCGGGACTGGAGCCTTGCGCACCCCCCGGACGCTCTCGCTAGCTTGAAGCGTCCGTTCCAATCGACCTCCGAAGGAGGCTCAATGATCTATTCGCTCCTGCGCTCCATCGTCCGGATCGAGGCCGGCCGTTCGTGCCGCACGTGTTCTGAGTCGATCTCACCGCGCGATCCATTCGGCCTCAGCGAGGGGGTCTGTCACCCCTGTCGCGAGGACTGACCGAGTCTCGAACCCAGGCAGCAAGGAGCTCCCGCCCGCAGGCGGGAGTTTTCGTTTTCAGGACAGAATCGACGGCGCCTGGCCCGAGGCGCAGGACGAAAGGCAGAATGAACGGATGGTCACGACCGCCGTCTCCACGGAAACGCGCCTCCGCGAGCTCCTTGGCCAGCGGATTGTCGTGCTGGACGGCGCCTGGGGAACGATGCTCCAGCGGCTCGACCTCGACGACGCGGACTATCGCGGAGAGCGGTTTCGCGAGCACCCGCAGGACGTCAAGGGCGATCCCGACCTCCTGAATCTCACGCGCCCGGACGTCGTCCTCGACGTCCACCGCGCCTACCTCGACGCCGGTGCGGGAATCACGACGACCAACACGTTTACGGCCACCTCCATCAGCCAAGCGGACTACGGGCTCGAGGACGCGGTCTACGACATCAACCTGGCGGGGGCCCGGCTCGCGCGTCAGGCGTGCGACGAGCGCACCGACGGAGACAGGTTCGTGGCCGGGTCGGTCGGGCCGCTGAACCAGACGCTGTCGCTGTCGCCGAAGGTGGAGGACCCCGCCTTCCGGCGCGTCACCTTCGACGAGGTGCAGGAGAGCTACGCGGGACAGATCCGCGGGCTCGTCGACGGCGGCGTCGACCTCCTGCTCGTCGAGACGATCTTCGACACGTTGAACGCCAAGGCGGCGATCGCGGCTGCGCACCAGGTCTTCGAAGAAAAGGGCGAGAGCTTGCCGCTCTGGATCTCCGTCACGATCGTCGACAGGAGCGGCCGTACGCTCTCTGGCCAGACGATCGAGGCATTCTGGACGTCGGTCGAGCATGCGAGCCCTCTCGTCGTGGGGGTCAACTGTGCGCTCGGGGCGAAGGAGATGCGCCCCTACGTCGCGGATCTCGCCCGGCTCGCACCTACCTACGTCAGCTGCCACCCGAACGCAGGGCTTCCGAACCCCTTCGGCGGCTACGACGAGCAGCCCCATGACACGAGCGGGTTCTTGCGTGAATTCGCCGAGGCCGGGCTGGTCAACATCGTCGGTGGCTGCTGCGGGACGACACCGGATCACGTACGCGCGATCGCGGCTGCCGTCGAGGGCCTGGCCCCGCGAGAGCTGCCCGGGTCGCGGCAGGTCACCCGCCTGAGCGGGCTCGAGCCCTTCACGTTCACGGGCGACACGAACTTCGTGATGATCGGGGAGCGCACGAACGTGACCGGGTCGGCGCGCTTCCGCAAGCTGATCGAGGCCGGAGACTTTCAGGGAGCGGTCGACGTCGCGCTCGAGCAGGTGCGAGGCGGGGCGAACATCCTCGACGTCAACATGGACGCAGACCTGCTCGAGTCGGAGCAGGCGATGACGACCTTCCTGAACTTGATCGCGACCGAGCCCGAGGTCGCGCGCATCCCGATCATGGTGGACAGTTCGCGCTGGTCGGTGATCGAGGCAGGTCTCAAGTGCGTGCAGGGGAAAGGCGTCGTCAACTCGATCAGCCTCAAGGAGGGGGAGGAGGAGTTCCTTGCCCGGGCGCGCGAGGTGCAGAGCTTCGGTGCCGCCGTCGTCGTCATGGCCTTCGACGAGCAGGGGCAGGCCGACACGGTCGAGCGCAAGGTCGAGATCTGCGGCCGCGCGTACGACCTCCTCCTCGGTCAGGCGGGCTACCAGCCCGAGGACATCATCTTCGACCCGAACATCCTCGCGGTCGCGACCGGCATGGAGGAGCACAACGACTTCGCGAAGGCGTTCATCGACTCGATACCGCTGATCAAGGAGCGCTGCCCGGGCGTCAAGATCTCCGGCGGCATCTCGAATCTCTCGTTCGCGTTCCGCGGCAACGACGTCGTCCGGGAGGCGATCCACTCGGCTTTCCTCTACTACGCGATCCGCGCGGGGCTCGACATGGGGATCGTGAATGCGGGCCAGCTCGTGGTCTACGAGGACATTCCGCCCGAGCTCCTCGAGCACGTCGAGGACATCATCTTCAACCGGCGGCCCGACGCGACCGACCGGATGGTCGCCCTGGCGGCGTCCGTCCGGGGCGAGGGCACCAAGCGTGAGCTCGACCTGAGCTGGCGCGAGGCCCCGGTCGAGAAGCGCCTCTCTCATGCGCTCGTACACGGGATCGTCGACTTCATCGAGGAGGACACCGAGGAGGCCAGGGCCTGCTCAGCCCGGCCGCTGGACGTGATCGAGGGGCCGCTGATGGACGGGATGAAGATCGTCGGCGACCTCTTCGGCTCCGGGAAGATGTTCCTACCGCAGGTGGTGAAGAGCGCGCGGGCGATGAAACGCGCCGTCGCCTACCTCGAGCCGTACATGGAGGCCGAAAAGGTCGCCACGGGGGGCAACGGCCGGGCGCGGGGCAAGGTCGTCCTCGCGACCGTGAAGGGCGACGTCCACGACATCGGGAAGAACATCGTCGGGGTCGTCCTCGGCTGCAACAACTACGAGGTGATCGACCTCGGCGTCATGGTGCACGCCGACCGGATCCTGGACACCGCGGTCGAGGAGGGGTGCCACCTGGTCGGGCTCTCGGGCTTGATCACGCCGTCCCTGGACGAGATGGTCAACGTCGCGAAGGAGATGGAGAGGCGTGGTCTCGACCTGCCGCTCCTGATCGGAGGAGCGACGACCTCCCGCCAGCACACGGCTGTCAAGATCGCGCCCGCGTACGGCCAGCCGACCCTGCACGTGCTGGACGCCTCGCGGGTTGTGGGCGTCGTATCCGACCTGCTCGACGAGGACCGGCGCGCGACCCTGGATACGGGTAACCGCGAGGCTCAGGAGCGGCTGCGGGGGCTCCACGCGGACCGGGACCGAAAGCCGCTCCTGCCCTACGAGGCTGCTCGTGCCAACCGGACGAAGATCGAATGGCGAGCGGAAGACCTGGCCGCGCCGCCGTTCACTGGCGCGCGTGTGGTCGAGCCCTCGCTCGCCGTGCTCCGCGAGTACATCGACTGGCAGTTTTTCTTCTACGCCTGGGAGCTCAAGGGCAAGTACCCCCAGATCCTCGACGACCCGGAGAAGGGCGAGGCCGCGCGCAGCCTCTTCGCGGACGCGAACCACCTCCTCGACGAGATCGTCGCGGAAGAGCTCCTGACCGCGCGCGGCGTCTACGGATACTGGCGCGCGGCGGCCGAGATCGATGACGTCGTGCTCGCAGACGGCACTCGCTTCTGCATGCTGCGCCAGCAGTCCGACTACGGCGACGAGCGGCCGAACCGCTCTCTGGCGGATTTTGTTGCGCCTGCGGACACCGGCTTCCCGGATCACATCGGTGCCTTCGCGGTCACGGCCGGGATCGGCGCGGACGAGCTCGCGGGCCGGTTCGAGCGCGAGCAGGACGACTACAGCGCGATCATCGCGAAGGCCCTCGCGGACCGCCTCGCCGAAGCCTTCGCGGAGTACCTGCACGAGCATGCCCGCCGCGAGTGGTACGAGGCGGGCGAGGCCCTGCCGAAGGAGGATCTGATCGCGGAGCGCTTTCGCGGCATCCGCCCGGCATTCGGCTATCCGGCGTGCCCGGATCACAGCGAGAAGCCGAAGCTCTTCGACCTGCTCGGGGCACGCGAGGTCGGGATCGAGCTGACGGAGACGAACGCGATGCTCCCGGCCGCCAGCGTGAGCGGCATCTATCTCGCGCACCCGGCTGCCCGCTACTTCTCGCTCGGGCGAGTCGCACTCGATCAGGTGGCCGATTACGCCGGCCGCAAGGGCGCCTCGGTGGCCGAGGCGGAGCGGTGGCTCAGCCCGAATCTGGCCTACGAGCCACCCGCGTCCTAACCAGGCGCCTAACGGCGAGGTCCGGCTGCGCGCTTCGGTATCCTCGCCGGGTCGCCTTTCGGGCGACTCTTCGTATGAAGACGACGCTGAAGAGAGGCACAGGCCGGGGGAGCTCCAACGGCTCGAACGGCCACGCGACTGTTCCTCCACGCAGCCCTTTGACGCCCATCGCGCGGTACGGCGGCCCGCCCCGCCGTGGCTGGCCGCGCCGGATCGGTAAGGCCCTCCTCTGGCTTGTCATCGTCGTCCTGATGCTGGCGGGCGCGCTCGTGGGCGGGTTCTGGCTCTGGATCAACGAGAGCGTCTCGGCCGTCCGCGCGCACACCAAAGAGGCGATCGAGGCCGAGAAGGTCCTCGACGTGCCGCTCCCCGGCCAGCCCACCGTGGCCATGGTCCTCGGCTACGACAAGCGCTACGGCGAAGGGAAAGGCACCAAGTCCCGGTCGGATACAATCATGCTGATCAGGCTCGATCCCCAGGGGAAGACCGTCTCGATGCTGTCCTTCCCTCGCGATCTCAACGTGGAGATCCACTGCAGGGGCCGGACGACCTACACCGCGCGCATCAACGAGGCGTTCAGCGTGTGCGGCCAGCGCGGCAGCCTCGAGACGGTGAAGGCGCTGACGGGGATCAAGATCAACTACCTGATCACCGTCAACTTCCGGGGCTTCCAGCAGATCGTGAACAAGCTCGGCGGGGTTTACATGGACGTCGACCAGCGTTACTTCAACAACAACGCGGGCCTGTACGGGCTGGCGCGGTTCGCAAAGATCAACCTGCATCCCGGCTACCAGAAGCTCTACGGGCCGACGGCGCTGGACTTCGTCCGCTACCGGCATACGGACTCGGACCTCTACCGAAACGCCCGCCAGCAAGAGTTCGTCAAGGCGATGAAACAGCAGGTCTCGAGCTTTTCGAACATCACCAAGATCCCGTCCATCGTCAGCTCGATCACCGAGAACGTCGAGGTCGGAGTCGGCGGCCGCAAGGCGCTCGACAAGCGGACGCTCCTTGGCTATGCGAAGCTCGCCTACGAGCTGCCGACCGGAAGCTTCCAGCAGGCGCGGCTCCAGGGCCTCAGTGACATCGCGGGGACGTACGAGCTCCAGGCCTCCGACGAGGCGGTCCAGACCGCCGTGGACGACTTCATGAAGCCCGACACCGACGCTGCCGTGAAGGCGACTCAGGTTGCCACGAGGAAGAAGACCAAGAAAGAGAAGCCGGTCGGCCCGTCGCCCGCGGATGTCACGATCCGCGTCCTGAACGGGAACGGCACCGCCGGCTCCGCCGACGACGCGGCCTATCTGCTCGGCCGGCGGGGCTACGGTGTCACGGTCGGTGGCAACGCGGATCGCTTCGACTACTTCGAGACGGTTGTGATCTACGACCCCGCGAACCCGGATGCAAAGCTCGCGGCCGAGGCTGTCGCGAAGCTCTTCGACGGGAAGACGGAAGAGGCGGCGCCCGACTCGACGACTCCGGAAATGCTGCTCGTCACCGTCGGGCAGACGTTCCACGGGACGCTAGCTCCGGCCCCAAGAGACACGACGCCGAAATACTCGCCCCCGGACGTGGAGCCGGAGGCCGAGGCGCGTCCGCTCGTCCGCCGAGCCCAGCGAAAGTCAGACTTTCCGCTGCTCGCCCCGACGGTGAAGGAGCAAGGCTCGTCGCTCGGGAGCGACGAGCCGATCCGGGTCTACGAGCTGAACGGCCACACGGCCGTCCGCCTGACGTACCGCTCGGCCGGCCTCAACGAGTACTGGGGGATTCAGCAGACGTCTTGGATGGACGCGCCCATGCTCGACGAGCCAAGCGTGAGCCGGCGGATTGCAGGTCGCAGTTACCGCCTCTTCTTCAGCGGCCCGCGCCTGCACGTGGTTGCCTTCGAGGAGAACGGTGCCGCCTACTGGGTCGTGAATTCGCTGCTCGACAGCCTCTCGAACGAGACCATGCTCGCGATCGCCAAGGGCCTGAAGCCGGTCCGGCGTTAGATGGTGCGCCGCGCCTGGGCTCCCGTGCGAGGGTGTGGCAATTGTCCATCGATCATCTAGCCTTTCCCTGGATGGAACGAGAGGCGATCGGGATCCTGGGCGCCGGCTGGGTCGGCACAGTCACGGCGGCCTGCTTTGCCGAGCTCGGCCACGACGTCGTGGTTCGGGACGTGGACTCCGCGCGGGTCGAAGCGCTCGCCGCCGGGCACGTGCCGATCTACGAGCACGGGCTCGAGGAGCTACTGGAGCGAAACCGGGACCGCCTGAGCTTTACGCTCGACATCGGCGACGTCTTTCGCGCCGCCCGAATCGTGTTCGTCTGCGTCGGCACGCCCTCCACGCACTCGGGCGACGCTGACCTCTCCGCCGTCTACACGGTGCTCGACGAGATCCCGGAGGTCGAGCATCGGGTGATCCTCGTCATGAAGAGCACTGTCCCGGTTGGCACAGGCGAGAAGGTCCGAAGCGCACTCGACGCACGCGGACTCGCCCACATCGGCTACGTCTCGAACCCGGAGTTTCTCGCGGAAGGAACGGCCGTACACGACTTCTCGCATCCCGACCGCGTGGTGGTCGGCGCTTTCGCCAGCGATGACGGCGAGGCGGTGGCGGCTCTGTACCGGCCCCTGGAGGCCCCGATCGTCCATGCGGACGTTGCCTCGGCGGAGATGATCAAGCTCGCCTCGAACGCCTTCCTCATGACGCGGATCAGCTTCATCAACGAGATCGCGAATGTCTGCGAGGCCCTCGGCGCCGACGTGGTCAAGGTCGCGCAGGGAGTCGGGCTCGACCACCGGCTCGGGCCGCACTTCCTGCGCGCCGGCATCGGCTACGGCGGCAGCTGCTTCCCGAAGGATTCGCTCGCCCTGAAGCAGTTGGCCGCGAACACCGGGTACCACTTCCAGCTCCTCTCCGCGGTCATCGAGGTAAACGAGCTCCAGAAGCGGCGTGTCGTGCACAAGCTCAAGAGGCACCTCGGGACGCTTCGGGGGAAGACGGTGGCGCTCCTCGGCCTCGCCTTCAAGCCGCACACAAACGACATGCGCGAAGCACCGAGCATCGTCCTCGCCTCCAGGCTCCTGGCGGAGGGGGCCATCGTCCGGGCCTGGGACCCGGTCGCCGTCGACGAAGCCCGCAGCCTGCTGACTGGCGTCGAGCTGACCGACTCCCTGCCCGACGCGGTCAGGGACGCGGATGCGGCAGTCATCGTCACGGAGTGGCCCGAGCTTCTGGAGCTGCCGACCGCAGCCGTTCGCGACTCGATGCGGACGCCTCTCATCGTCGACGGACGAAACCTGCTCGATCCTGCGAGCGTGCGAGCGGCCGGCTTCACGTATGAGGCCATTGGCCGGGCGTCCTCGCTCCTCTCGAGCCTGCCGGAGACCGAGGAGCCGAGCCGAGAGCTCAAGGCCTAGTCGTGGAGGCGATCCTCCTCGCCGGAGGAAAGGCTGAGCGCCTCGGGAAGGCTGCCCACGGACGTCCGAAGGCCCTCGTGCCCGTTGCAGGTCATCCCCTTGCGGCCTACCAGGTCGCACTCCTGGCGGCAGCGGGGGTCCAACGGGTCGTGGTCAGCTGCGCGGAGGGTCAGGGAGTGCGTTTCGAGCGGGAGCTCGCCGGGCTCGGAGTCGAGATCGTGCCGGTCGAGGAGCCGGAGCCTCTCGGCCGGGGCGGCGGCCTCCGGCTCGCCGCCGAGGCGCTCACAGAGCCTGGTGCGTGCTTTGCGTTGAACGGAGACGAGCTGCTCGATGCGGACCTCCCTGGGCTGGCACGCAGTCATGACGAGTGGGACGCGGCAGCGACTATCACCGTGACTCGAGTCCGCTTACCGTTCGGCGTCGTCGAGCTGTCCGGTGACGACGTCGTGACGGGTTTTCGTGAAGCGCCTCTGCTTGACGAGTGGGTCAGTTGCGGCGTGTATGTCCTCGGGCCGGAGGCGCTCGCACGGCTGCCCGAACGCGGTGATCACGAGACGACGACGTTCCCCGAGCTCGCGGCCGAAGGCAAGCTGCGCGCCTTTCGCCATCACGGTTTGTGGATCACCGTGAACACACCGAAAGACCTGCGGCTCGCGGAGAAGCACGTCCGCGAGCACCCCGACTGGCTTCGTCCGCAGAACAAGCAGGGGACCAGGGCTTGACTCGCTTCTTCCGGCGCAGTAGGAACGCACCCGTGAGCGAGCTTTCCCCGAACCTTTTCGACCTCGACCGGTTCTCGCAGAAGGTCAAGCGGGTCGACAAGCCCTGGGGCTACGAGATCATCTACGGGGCGACGCCGCGGTACTGCGGGAAGATCCTCTTCATCCGCAAGGGCGAGCAGCTGAGCCTCCAGTTTCACCGCGAGAAGGACGAGGTCGTGTACCTGCACGAAGGCAGGATCGAGCTCGAGATCGGCGACCCGGGCGGCAACCTGGACGTCGAGGTGGTCTCGCCGGGACACGCGTTTCACCTCGAGCCCGGAGTCGTCCACCGCTGGCGGGCGCTCGAGGACTCGACCGTCCTCGAGGTGTCGACGTCGGAGCTCGACGACGTCGTTCGCCTCGAGGATCGCTACGGCCGCGCCGAAGACGCGTAGTTCCCTACACTGCCTCCCGGCATGGCGACGGCAGCACCCAGTCACGACGTCAAGGATCTCGGGCTCGCGCCCGGCGGCATCCAGCGCATCGAGTGGGCCGATCGGCTGATGCCGGTGCTGATGGCGATCCGCGAGCGCTTCGAAGCGGAGCAGCCGCTCGCCGGCATCCGGGTCTCCGCCTGTCTGCACGTAACGACGGAGACAGCGAACCTCGCACGGACGCTCAAGGCGGGCGGCGCGGACGTGGTTCTCTGCGCCTCGAACCCGCTTTCGACTCAGGATGACGTCGCGGCCGCCCTCGTCTCCGAATACAGCATCCCGGTCTTCGCGATCAGGGGCGAGGACGACGACACGTATTACTCGCACATCACGGCCGCGATCGATCACCGGCCGCACATGACTATGGACGACGGGGCCGACGTGATCGGCGTGCTCCACAAGGAACGACGCGACCAGCTAGGCGACATCATCGGCGGCACGGAGGAGACCACCACCGGCGTGATCCGGCTGAAGGCACTCGAGGCTCAGGGCGACCTCGCGTTTCCGGTCGTGGCCGTGAACGAGGCAAAGACCAAGCACCTCTTCGACAACCGCTACGGCACGGGGCAGTCGACTATTGACGGCATCATCCGTGCCACCAACATCCTCCTCGCCGGGCGGAAGTTCATCATCGCCGGCTATGGCTGGGTGGGCCGCGGCGTCGCGATGCGAGCCCGCGGGATGGGCGCCCACGTGATCATCACCGAGGTCGATCCGATGCGCGCGCTGGAGGCGCTCATGGACGGCTACGAGGTGCTCGCGATGGACAAGGCTGCTGAGATCGGCGACATCTTCTGCACGGCTACAGGCGACAAGAACGTGATCACGCGCCGCCACGTCGAACGAATGAAGGACGGCGCCGTCCTCGCCAACACGGGCCACTTCAACGTCGAGATCGACATCCCCGGCATCGCGGAACTGGCGGAGTCGCGTCGGCCGGCCCGGACGAACGTCGAGGAGTTCACGCTGCCCGACGGCCGCAAGATCAATCTCGTCGCCGACGGCCGCCTCGTGAATCTTTCGGCCGCCGAGGGCCATCCGGCCGCCGTCATGGACATGAGCTTTGCGAACCAGGCGCTTTCGGCCGAGTACGTCGCCCAGCACGCGGACGAGCTCGAGCCGAAGGTGTACGTCGTCCCCGAGGAGATCGACCGCGAGATCGCCCGCTTGAAGCTGGAGACGCTCGGCGTCGAGATCGACACCCTCACCGGGGAGCAGGAGAAGTACCTGGCTTCCTGGGACGAGGGTACGTAGTGGCTGGCGGGCACGCCGATTACCGACCAACCTTCTAGCCGGGGACAAAACCCAGAGTGAGGGCGATGGTGATGGCGGCCGGGCTCGGCACTCGGCTTCGGCCTCTCACCGACTTCCTTCCGAAGCCGATGATGCCGGTCGCGAATCGGCCGGTCCTCCATCACCTGCTGAACCTGCTCCACAAGCACGACGTCCACGAAGTCGGCATCAACCTGCACTCGTTTCCGGAGATGATCCAGAGCTACTTCGGCGACGGCTCGGATCTCGGGATGAAGATCCACTGGTCGATGGAAGAGGAGCTGCTCGGCACCGCGGGCGGGACGAAGAAGCTCGAGGACCTGTGGGGCGGGGAGACGATCCTCGTTACCTCGGGCGACGGCTTGCACGACATCGACGTCACGGCCCTCCTCGGCCATCACAAGCGCACGGGCGCGCTTGCGACGCTTGCGGTGAAGCCCGTCAAGGATCCGTCGGCCTACGGCGTCGTGATCCTCGACCGCGACACTCGCGTGCAAGGGTTCCAGGAGAAGCCTCGTCCCGACGAGGCCCGATCGAACCTGGCCAACTGTGGCGTCTACGTGATCGAGCCGCAGCTGCTCGAGCGGATTCCGGCCGGTGAGCCGATGGATTTCGGCCAGGATCTCTGGCCGATGCTCGTGGGCGCCAACGAGCCGCTCTACGCCTATACGACGATGGCCTACTGGAACGACGTTGGCGATCTCGACGAGCTCCGGAACTCCATCCTCGACGCCGTCCTCGGGCGGGTGAAGGTTGACCTGCCCGGCGAGGAGGTCTCCCCGGGTCTCTGGGTCAGCGAGGGTTGCCGGATCGATCCTTCTGCCCGAATCGACGCGCCCGTCGTCCTCGGCCGGGAGGTGGTCGTCGAGGCAAAGGCCCAGATCGTGGGCCCCGCCGCCATCGGCGCCGACTGCCACGTTGGGAAGAAGGCGGCGATCAGACGAGCGGCGCTCCTTCCCGGAAGCGTCGTGCCGGATGAGGGGTTGGCGGTGGCGGGCATCTTCGGCGACGCCTCGAAGCTGGCAGACAGCATCCTCCGGTATCCGGGCCGGCGCGAGTCGTAACGCTCCGCCGCAGCAACTTGACAGGCCGTGGTCGTGTGTATATAACCTAGTAGTTAGATAACCTAATGGTTAGATATACATGGCAACTGATCACCTGAGCACCATCTTCGCCGCGCTCGCCGACCCTACCCGCCGCGCGATCCTCGCTCAGCTCGCCGGGGGCGCGGCCACGGTCAAGGAGCTCTCGGCGCCGTTCGCGATGAGTGGCCCCGCGGTCTCCAAGCACCTCCGGGTGCTCGAGCGTGCCGGCCTGATCGCGCGTGGCCGGGAGGCGCAGTGGCGCCCCCGCCGGCTGGAAGCTGCTCCGCTAAAGGAGGTCGCCGAGTGGGCTGAGAGCTACCGCCAATTCTGGGACGAAAGCTACGAGCGACTGGACGAGTACCTACACCACCTACAGGAAAAGGAGAGGACTGATGACCACGGCAACTAAGATCGGCGCAACGACGTTCACGACGCCCTCTGATCGAGAGGTCGTGATGACGCGGGAGGTCGATGCGCCGCGCGAGCTCGTTTTCGATGCGTGGACGAAGCCCGAGCACGTGCAGCAGTGGATGTTGGGCCCGAGCGGCTGGACCATGCCCGTCTGCGAGATCGATCTGCGGCCCGGCGGGGCGTGGCGTTTCGTCTGGGGCCGCGCCGACGGAACCGAAATGGAAATGCGCGGCGAGTATCAAGAGGTCACGCCACCCGAGCGGCTCGTCTCCACCGAGTCGTGGGGCGGCGACTGGCCCGAAACGATCAACACGGTGACCCTTTCTGAAGAGGACGGCAAGACAACGATCACACAGACTGTTCTCTACCCATCGCGGGACGCTCGCGACGCCGCGCTCGAGACAGGGATGAAGGACGGTGTGTCCCAGAGCTTCGATCGTCTCGCCGAGCACGTCCGAACGATGGCCTGAGGCTGTAGTGACGCTTCCGGCACGACTGTCGCGGAAGCTGCGCGCCCTCGCGCTCTAGCGTACGAGGGCGTGCAGCTCCTCGACCTGCTCTTGCCGACGCGATGCGTCGTCTGTGGCCAGGGCGAGGAGATGCTCTGCGCCGTGTGCCACAATGAGCTCCGCCGGCTCCACGGGCCGATGTGCGCTCGGTGCGGTGCGCCGACCGCGTGGGCGGTCTCCCGCTGCTCCGAGTGCACCGGGCGGCGCATCGGCTTCGCGACTGCGAGGGCGGCGGTCGCCTACGACGGGCACACCCGGCCGCTCGTGGCCGCCTGGAAGGAGCGAGGGCTACGCTGCCTGACGGGGATCGCCGCGGATCTCGTCACTGAGGTCGTGCGTCCTCCGCGCATCCTCGCGCTTGCGCCGGTTCCCGCCGACCGAGACCGCACCCTCTGGCGTGGCCAGGGCACCGCCGAAGCCCTCGCAGAGGCGCTCGGAGAACGCTGGCGCCTGCCTGTCCTGACCGCGCTCCACCGTGCGCGGCCGACCCCTCGGCAGCGCGGGCTCGATCGAGCTGCGCGCCGGAAGAACGTCCGCGAGGCCTTCAGGAGCGCTTGTCCTGTCCCGGCACGGATCGGGCTCGTCGACGACGTATACACGACTGGGGCGACCGTGCTCGCCGCTGCGACCGAGCTCCGCCGAAACGGGGGCCGCGAAGTGCACGTCGTTACGTTCGCGCGGGCGATCCGGCGCTGAGGGCGAGGGATGGTGCGATAGATTGGCCCCGTCGACCAGGAGGATTACGTGAGGCTTCAGGTCAAGGGGAAGAACGTGGAAGTGACTCCGGCGCTCAAGGGCTATGCCCAGGAGAAGCTCGGAAAGCTCGAGCGGCATTTGAGCGACTCGGCCCGGCTCGAGCTCGAGCTTGCGGTCGAGAAGAACCCGTCCATCGCCGAGAACCAGGTGGCGGAGGCGACTATCTGGACGAAGGGCCCGGTTCTGCGTGCCACGGAGCGCTCGAGCGATATGAAGGCGTCGATCGACCTGCTCGTCGACAAGCTCGAGCGCCAGGCGAGCCGCTACAAGGACAAGCGTCGCCGTTCCGCCTCCCGGGCGAACCACGACCAACCCGAGGACCGTCCCGCTGAGCCCCAGGAGGACGGGCCCGTGATCGTGAAGGTCAAGCAGTTCCCCGTGAAGCCCATGGATCCGGAGGAAGCCGTCCTCCAGCTCGAGCTGATCGGCCACGACTTCTTCGTGTTTCAGAATGCGGAGACGAACGAGGTGAACGTCGTGTACCGGCGCCGCGACGGGAACTATGGCCTGATCGAGCCGCAGCTCGGCTGAGCGAGATCCACGATCCGAGGGCGTTTCGCTGGGTCGAGAGCGGCGTCTCGGGCCTTGCGCGCTCGCGCGACTGGGATGCGACCGTGGCGGCCGAGCTACCGGAGCTGGCGGGCGAGACGCTTGGGGAGGTCGAATTCCAGGCGTTCGAGGAGGCGGTCCTCGCCGTCGCCGGGGCTCCCCAGGAGATCGTCGAGCGCCTCGCCGCGGTGCTCGACCGGGAGCTCGAACGCCCCTATACGGCCCAGGCCGTCCGGCGCGGACCGAGCGAGTGGATGGTCGGCGGCAGGCGGACCCATGCATCCCTCATCTCGCTCGCGCTGCCGGCGAACGATGCCGTGGAGGTGATTGTCGCACCCGACGGAGAGCGGACCGCAGCCCTGGATGGAGAGCCCGTCGCCGGCCTCGTCGAGCCCGCGGTCGACCTGGCGCTCCGGGAGCTCGAGCAGCGTGGGCGGCTTCGATTTCAGGCCTTCGTGGCACGTGCCGATAGGGTGGACGACGACCGCTGGCAGCTGACGGTCGACCCCCTTTGACAGCTACCTTGTAGGGCACAGATGTCGAACTATGGTGGTCTAGAGCGGGTCCTTCGCATGGGCGAGGGGCGCCGCATGAAGCGCCTCGCCGAGCAGGCCGCCTACGTGACGACGCTCGAGCCGGATTTTGAGGCCCTGTCCGATGCGGAGCTCATGGGCAAGACCGCGGAGTTCAGGGAGCGACTCGCCAACGGGGAGGACCTGAGCGAGCTCGTCTTCGAGGCCTTCGCGGCCGTGCGCGAAGCGGCCAAGCGGTCGCTCGGCATGCGGCACTTCGACGTCCAGATCATGGGCGCGATCGTCCTCCACGAGGGCGACATCGCCGAGATGAAAACAGGTGAAGGCAAGACGCTCGTCGCGACGATGCCGCTCTACCTGAACGCGCTCACGGGCGCGAACGTGCATCTGGTCACGGTCAACGACTACCTGGCCAAGCGCGACACGGAATGGATGGCGCCGGTGTACGAGACGCTTGGGATGCAGGCCAAGTACATCCGGAACCAGATGCCCTTCGCGGAGCGCCGAGATGCCTACGCGGCCGACATCACCTACGGCACCAACTCCGAGTTCGGGTTCGACTACCTGCGCGACAACATGGCGACCTCGCTCGAGGCTACGGTCCAACGCGCCCACACCTTCGCGATCGTCGACGAGGTCGACTCGATCCTGGTCGACGAGGCGCGAACGCCACTGATCATCTCGGGCGAGCCCGAGGTCGCGGCCAAGACCTACTACGACTTCGCCCGCATCGTTCGCGGGCTCGAGGGCGTCGCGAGCAAGTTCGTGCCAAAGGGTCAGGTCGCGCCCGAGGATGATGCGGACTACGAGTACGACGAGAAGTTCAAGACGGTCTCACCGCGTGAGTCGGCCATCGAGACGGTGGAGCGTGCGCTCGGGATCGAGAACCTCTACGACCCGCGGAATGCCCAGCTCGTGAACCACCTGATCCAGGCGATGAAGGCGGAGTCTCTCTACATGCGAGACGACGACTACGTCGTCATGGACGGCGAGGTGAAGATCGTCGACGAGTTCACCGGCCGGATCATGGAGGGCCGGCGCTGGTCGGAGGGTCTCCACCAGGCGATCGAGGCCAAGGAGGGGGTGGCGATCAAGGAGGAGCACATCACGCTCGCCACGATCACCCTCCAGAACTACTTCCGCCTCTACGAGAAGCTCGCGGGCATGACCGGTACTGCGAAGACGGAGGAGAAGGAGTTCCAGGAGATCTACGACCTGACGGTGGTCGAGATCCCGACGAACGTTCCCGTCACCCGCGACGACAAGAACGACCTGATCTACAAGACCAAAGAGGCGCGCTACGACGCCGTGGTCGAGGACATCAAGGAGCGCCACGAGCGTGGACAGCCTGTCCTCGTGGGCACGATCTCGGTGGAGGTCTCCGAGCACCTGTCGCACCACCTGACGCGCCACGGGATCCCGCACAACGTCCTGAACGCCAAACAGCACGAGCGCGAGGCCGAGATCATCAAGGACGCCGGCGAGCCCGGCGCGGTCACGATCGCGACGAACATGGCCGGCCGCGGCGTCGACATCAAGCTGGGGGAGGGGGTCGTCGAGCTGGGCGGCCTCTACGTCCTCGGCACGGAGCGCCACGAGGCGCGGCGGATCGACAACCAGCTCCGCGGCCGCTCCGGGCGCCAGGGCGACCCCGGCGAGACGCGCTTCTACCTCTCGGCCCAGGACGATCTCGTGCGCCTCTTTGCCGGCGATCGGATCTACAAGATCATCGACCGCTTCAAGCTGCCCGAGGGGGAGCCCATGGAGGCCTCGATCCTCTCCAAGCAGATCGAGAGCGCCCAGAAGAAGGTCGAGGAGCAGAACTTCGTTGCCCGCAAGAACGTCCTCAAGTACGACGACGTGATGAACACGCAGCGTCAGGTGATTTACGAGCAGCGCCGCCGGGTGCTCGAGGGCGAGGACCTCTCGGGCGACATCGAGGGTTGGATCGACGAGCTCGTCGAGTCGATCGCCTTCGAGCACACGCAAGACGAATACGCCGAGGAGTGGGACCTCGACGGGCTCTTCAACGAGATGCGATCCCTCTACGAGGTCGAGGTGCGTCCAGATGAGATCGACGCGCACGCCATGAGTCGGGAGGATCTTGTGGCCGAGTTCCAGGAAGACGCCCGCGACGCCTACCGAGCGAAGGAGGAGCAGTACGGCGCCGAGCTCATCCGCGAGATCGAGCGCTACCTCGTGCTGCAGGTCGTCGACGTCCGTTGGCGCGAGCACCTCGATGCGATGGAGTACCTGCGCGAGGGCATCCACCTACGCGCCATGGCACAGAAGGATCCGCTTGTCGAGTATCGCGGCGAGGGCCACGTCATGTTCGAGGAGCTCGGACGGACGATTCGCGAGGAAGTTCTTCGCTATCTCTTCCACGTCGAGATCGAGGCTGACCAGAGTGAGCACCTCCAGCCTGCCGCCGGTCCGGACGGCGATCTGGTCTACGAGCACGAGTTGCTCGCCGGCGCCGACGCGATCTCCGCTGCCGGAGGAGCACCCGGGGAGGCCGCGTTGGCGGCGGTCTCGACGGCGCCTTCAATCGGCGCCACGAGCGTTGTCACGCAGCGCACCGCGAGCGAGTGGGACAAGGTCGGCCGAAACGACCTCTGCCCATGCGGCTCGGGCAAGAAGTTCAAGCGCTGCCACGGCGCCTAGCTCCCCTTAGCCCGCGTCCGCCACTTCAGCTTCGAAGATCACAGGCGTGGGCCGACCATCCCGCCGTGGGGCAAGGCACTCTGAACGCCGGGAGACTGCAGAGAACCGACCGTGAAGGACTCGGGAATCGAGACTCGCAAGCCCGCGGCGCGCGGCCGGTCGAAGCCGGCGACGACGTCGCCCTGATTCACGAAGGGCTCCTTCACGTAAGCCGTTTCATGCTTGTCAGCCGCTCACGAGGGAAGCAGTGGCGAGGCAAGCCGCAAGCAGAAGGGCTGTCCTCGCAGGCCTCACGACGTTCTGACCATCGCCGTGGTCGAAAGGTTCCCGCTTCCTACGCAGGCCAGCGTGGCAGCCGCTCGAGCTCGGGAAGGGTCTTCCAGTCCTCGCGGACGGGGGCGAAGACGTCGATCACCACCGCTCCCTCCGGGCCGATGACCGCCTCGTGCCGCACGTTGCTCGGGATCCGATACGTCCCGCCCGGGCCCAGCGCCTCACGCTCAGCGCCGATCGTGAACGTGATCGAGCCCGAGATGACCATGCCGAGCTGCTCGTGTCATGCTGTTTGCTCTGGAAGAACGGCGTTCGGCTCGAGCTCGATCAGCCCCAGGGTCAGGCGCTCGCCATGGATGACGCGGCCGACGATCCCGTCCCAGATCTGCTGCGCGGGCTGCGAGGCCGTATCGCCGAACGCGTCCACGCCCAGATTGTAGGGGCGGGACTTGTCCCGCCCGGGCCCTCTCGGGACTTTCTGCTCGCTACCATCAACGTATGGCCGAGCTTGCCGCCGTGGAGCGAGATCTCGAGGAGATCGGGACCCAGCTTGCCTGGGTCCGTGATTACCTTTGACCCCGATGTCGTTCGGGTGCGTCTCGCCGCGCTCGAGGCGGCCATGGGGGAGCCCGGGTTCTGGGACGACCAGGCGCGCGCAGCCAGGATCTCGTCCGAGCACGCGCGGCTGAACCGCCGGCTCGAGACCTACGAACGCGTCACGGGCGAGGCCGCCGAGCTGCGGGAGCTCGCCGGGATCGCGACCGAGGAGGGTGAGCTGACCGAGGTCGAGGAGGCCGTCGGTACGCTGAAGCGCGAGCTGGAGCGACTCCAGGAGGACGCGCTCTTCACCGGTGAGTACGACGCCGGCGACGCCGTCGTCTCGATCCACGCGGGCACCGGTGGTACCGACGCGCAGGACTGGACGGAGATCCTCCTGCGCATGTATCTCCGGTGGGCTGCGGACCGCGGCTTCCAGACCGAGATCGTCGAAGCCTCGCCCGGGGAGGAGGTGGGCCTCAAGTCAGTGACATTCACGGTTCACGGCGAAAACGCTTACGGGATCCTGAAGGCCGAGCGCGGCGTCCACCGACTCGTCCGCCTCTCGCCCTTCGACCAGGCGCATCGGCGGCATACCTCGTTCGCACAAGTGATCGTCAGCCCGCTCGTTTCCGACGACGCCGCCGTCGACCTCGACGAGAGCGACCTGCGAATCGATACGTACCGGGCCAGCGGGGCCGGGGGCCAGCACGTCAACAAGACGGATTCCGCCGTTCGGATCACGCATGTGCCTACCGGAATCGTCGTCCAGTGCCAGAACGAGCGCTCGCAACTCTCGAATCGACAGACGGCGATGCGGATCCTGAAGAGCCGGCTGGCCGAGCGTCAGGAGGAGGAGCGCGAGGCGGAGATGGCGAAGGAGCGTGGACAGCTCCTCGACACAGGGTTCGGGAGCCAGATCCGGAGCTACGTCTTGCATCCATACCAGCTGGTCAAGGATCACCGTACCGACCTGGAGGAAGGGAACGCCCAGGCCGTCCTCGACGGTCGGCTGGATGAGTTCATCCACGCGTACCTCCTGGCCCGGGCGGCCGGTACTGCCGCCTGAGCAGGGAGTCTTCCGACGTTTTCGCTAGACTCGGCACCCGATATCTAAGCTCTTTGACCGGCGCGGCCATACCGGCCGCCGTTGATTGACACCGGTGCAGGAAACCACGCAACCAGCCCAGACTCCCTCTCCCTCGACCATGGCCGAGCCTGTGGAGGAAAACGGCGCTGCGCCCGACCAGCGGCAGGCTGGCGCGCCGATGATCGTGTTCGAGAGCGTGACCAAGATCTACGAGCCGCATGTCGTCGCCCTGCGCGACGTCTCGATGGTGATTGACAAGGGCGAGTTCGTGTTCCTCGTCGGCCCGTCTGGCTCCGGCAAGTCGACACTCACACGTCTGCTCCTGAAGGAGCTCGAGCCGACGGACGGCCGCATCATCGTCGGCGGCCGAGAGCTCAACCGGCTCAAGCGCTCGAAGGTGCCGCTCCTGCGTCGGAACATCGGCTGCGTCTTCCAGGACTTCAAGCTCCTCTCCGACCGTACTGCCTTCGAGAACGTCGCCTACGCGCTGAAGGTGCAGGGCGAGTCGCGCGCAGGCATCCGGGCGAAGGTGCCGGAGGTGCTCGGCCTCGTCGGCCTGGCACACAAGACCGGGTCCCTGCCCGACGAGCTCTCGGGCGGCGAGCAACAGCGCGTCTCGATCGCGCGCGCCTTCGTGAACCACCCGCCGCTCCTCATCTGCGACGAGCCCACGGGGAACCTCGACCCTGACACATCCGTCGGGATCATGCAGCTCCTCTACCGGATCAACCGCACCGGGACGACAGTCGTCATGGCCACCCACGATCGCGAGATGGTCGACAAGATGCGCCGGCGCGTGATCGCGCTCGAGGACGGCCAGATCATGCGCGACGAGCGCCGCGGGAGCTACGTGTAATGCGAGCGAAGCTCTTCTTCAGCGAGGCGTGGCGCTCCGTCATGACCAACCTGTCGACCACGGTCGCCGCGACCATGACCGTTCTTATCGGCATGTTCCTCCTCGGGCTCTTCATCGCCCTCGGCACCTGGGTGCTCTCCTGGACGGGGGAGGTGAAGAAGGAAGTGCAGGTGAAGATCTTCTTCGACACGGACGCGACGAAAGACCAGATCAACGCGGTCGGCTCGACTCTCGCCACGTTCCCCGAGGTGAAGAGCGTCAAGTTCGTCTCTGCCTCCGACGCCCTGGCCAAGATGCAGGAGCGGTATCCCGATCTGACGAGCGGTCTCTCCGGAAACCCCCTGCCGCCCTCCTACGAGGTGCAGCCGAAGACGGCTGAGCAAGTCGACGAGCTCGCGGCACGGTTCGAGCCGGTGCCTCCGGGAGTCGAGAGCGTCAAGTACGGCAAGAAGACGACCGAGCGAATCCTCCAGGTCGCCAAGATCATCGGCGGTGTCTTCCTGATCGGAAGCGTCGTCTTGCTGACTGCGTCCGTGATCCTGATCTCGAACACGATCCGGCTCTCCATCTTCTCCAGGCGCCGCGAGATCGAGGTGATGAAGCTGGTGGGCGCAAGCAACTGGTTCGTTCGCGGCCCGTTCATCCTCGAGGGCCTGATCTGCGGCCTTGCGGGCTCGATCATCGCCGTGATCCTGCTGCTCGTCGCGAAGGAAGCAGCCCTACCTTCCAT
>JBBQXP010000036.1:0-23223 GCA_038209555.1 Gaiellales bacterium | reverse complement strand
AGGTCTATCTCGACGAGTTCGTCTTCCGTCACAATCGGCATCGCACCCCGCTGGCCGGCTTTCAGAGCCTGCTCGGTCTCGGAGCCGCGCACGAACCCAGCAGCTACCACGAGATCACCCAGCGACCAGCGAAACCCGCTGAGGAGCAAACCGGATAAGCATGAGCGCTGCTATCGGCACTCCCTGCGTTCTTGCCTCGGAACGACCATCGCACCCCGACGACGAGCGGCGTTCCGCCAATCCCTCCTATCCGGCTAAGCCTGGGTGAGCTCGCGGATGCAGGAGCGGCAAACGGACCGGCCGCGATGCTCTCCGAGCGTCTGTTCGCTTCCGCAGAAGACGCAGGCCGAGTGTGGCTTCTCGAGCAGGATCGTCTCGCCGTGCACCGAGATCTCCACCGGATCCTTCTCACCGATGCCGAGTCGCTTCCGGATCTCGATCGGAATCACGATGCGACCCAGCTCATCGATGTGCCTGACGATGCCTGTGGTTCTCGTTACTCCCGGCTCCGCGAGGCTCCCCACAAAGTCCACCTGCCCCGCACCATCCGTTCGGAAACGGACTGGAGCCGGCAGAGCCGCCCGTAAGATTCATCGATGCCGGACGCTCCCGAACGCATCCTCGTCGCGGTCGCCTGGCCGTACGCAAGCGGGCCACGGCACATCGGCCACGTGGCCGGTTTCGGCGTGCCGGCCGACACCTTCGCCCGTTACCACCGTCTCAAGGGAAACGACGTCCTCATGGTGAGCGGGACGGATGAGCACGGCACGCCGGTCATGGTCGAGGCCGACAAGGAGGGCGTCTCGCCTCGGGAGCTCGCCGACCGGTTCAACGAGGTGATCCGCAACGACCTCCGGAACCTTGGCCTTTCGTACGACCTCTTCACGCGGACGACGACGGAAAACCACTACCACGTCGTCCAGGACATGTTCAAGACGCTCTACGAGAAGGGCTACGTGATCGAGCAGACGGCGATGGGCGCGTTCTCCGCGACGACGGGGCACACCCTGCCCGACCGCTATATCGAGGGCACGTGCCCGATCTGCGGCTACAAGGAGGCGCGCGGCGACCAATGCGACAACTGCGGAAACCAGCTCGACCCGACGGATCTGATCGACCCGCGCTCCCGGACGGACGGGCAGCCGCCGCTGTTTCGCGAGACGGAGCACCTCTTCCTCGACCTGCCCGCGTTCGCGGAGCGCCTTGCCGAGTGGATCGGGAAGCAGGAGCACTGGCGCCCTAACGTGCGCCGGTTCTCGCTGAATCTCCTCGGGCAGCTGAAGCCCCGGCCGATCACGCGCGACCTCGACTGGGGCGTCCCGATACCGGTTCCCGGCTACGCGGAGCGCAAAGACAAGCGGATCTACGTCTGGTTCGATGCCGTGATCGGCTACCTCTCCGCGAGCGTGGAGTGGGCCGCGAACCGGGGCGAGCCCGATGCGTGGCGCGCCTGGTGGCAGAACACGGACGCGCGGCACTTCTACTTCATGGGCAAGGACAACATCGTCTTCCACACGATCATCTGGCCGAGCATGCTCATGGGCTACGGCTCCGGCGGTGAGGTCGGGGCGGGCCGCGGTGATCTCCAACTCCCCTGGAACGTCGTCGCGAGCGAGTTCCTCACCATGGAGGGCAAGAAGTTCAGCTCGAGCCGGGACGTCGTCATCTACGTGCAGGACTTCCTGTCGCGCTACGACCCGGACTCGCTCCGCTACTTCCTGACCGCCGCCGGACCCGAGTCGCAGGACACGGATTTCACGTGGGCGGAGTTCGTGCGCCGAAACAACGACGAGCTCGTTGCGACGTGGGGAAATCTCGTGAACCGAACGCTCATGAACGCGCACCGGAACTTCGGTGCGGTGCCGGAGCCCGGGGAGCTGACCCGGGCCGACCGCGAAGTCCTGGGTGCGGTCGAGCAGGGGTTCGCCGACGTGGGCGATCACATCGACGGGGCACGCTTCAAGGCCGCGCTCGGCGAGGCGATGCGACTTGCGGCTCGCGCCAACCAGTACACCAGCGAGCAGGCGCCCTGGACGACGATCAAGACCGACCCGGAGCGCGCGGCGACGGTGCTCTACGTCGCCCTTCGCTGCGTCGACAACCTGAAGACGCTCCTGACGCCCTTCCTTCCCTTCTCCTGCCAGCGCCTCCACGAGTTGCTGGGGTATGAGGGCTGGATCGCGGGGCCGCTCGAGTTCCGGACCGAGGTCGAGGCCGAGGGCACGCACGAGGTGCTCACCGGGGACTACGAGAGCTGGGTCGGGAGGTGGGCGCCCAGTGAGCTCGAGCCGGGGCAGAAGCTGGCGGAGCCGGTGCCGCTCTTCCGCAAGCTCGACGTCGACGAGGTCGTCGCAGACGAGCTCGAGCGGATGGAAAGGGCCGCGGCGGCGTGATCGACACGCACGCGCACCTGGACGCGCTTGACGACGCGGACGGAGCGCTCGTTCGGGCACGGGAAGCCGGCGTGACCCGGGTCGTCACGGTCGGGACGACGATCCCGTCCTGCCGTCGCGCGCTCGAGCTCGCCGAGAGACACGAAGGTGTCTTCGCGGCGCTCGGGCTTCATCCGCACGAGGCCGGCGAGTCCTGGGAGGAGGAGGTCGGCGAGCTGCGGGAGCTCCTGGGACACCCGCGGGCCGTGGCGGTCGGTGAGACCGGTCTCGACCACTACCGGGACTACGCCCCCCACGACCGCCAGGCCGAGCTTTTCCGGGCGCAGGTCGGGCTCGCGGAAGCGCTCGAGAAGCCTCTCGTTGTTCACACGAGAGCGGCCGACGAGGAAACCCTCGACATCCTGCGCGGCCTCGCGCCGGACACGCGCGTCGTCCTTCACTGCTTTTCGTCCACGGCCCTGCTCGAGCCGGCGCTCGAGTCCGGGTGGTATGTCTCCTTCGCCGGCAATGTCACCTATCCCAAGGCGCCAGAGCTCCGGTGGGCCGCGGAGCGTGTCCCGGCTGACCGCCTGCTCGCGGAGACCGACAGCCCCTACCTGGCTCCCCAGCCGATGCGGGGACGCCCGAACGAGCCGGCCAACGTGGTCCACACGTACACGATGCTCGCGGAGGCGCGAGGAGAGGACGTCGAGGAGCTCGGCCGGCAGATCGAGTCGAACGCGGCGGACGCCTTCGAGCTCCCATGAGCCGCCATGCGGTGACGCCGAACCGCGAGCTCGGCCAGCACTTCCTCGTCGACGACAACATCCTCGGAGTTGCCGGCCGCCTCGCGGCGCTTTCCCCGGAGGACGTCGTCCTCGAGATCGGCGCCGGGCTCGGCGTTCTGACGCGCTACCTGGCGGACCATGTCGCTCACGTCCACGCGATCGAGCTCGACCGGAGCCTCGAACCGCATCTCCGGGACGCCGTTGCCGGGCGCGAGCATGTGGACATCGTCTTCGGGGACGCGTTGGCGCTCCCGCTCGCGGCGCTCGAGCCGCCGGCCACCAAGCTCGTTGCGAACCTTCCGTACCAGGTCGCGACCCCCGTCGTGGTCGAGTCCCTGGACGGCCTGCCGCTGGTCGAGCGCTGGTGCGTGATGGTGCAGCGAGAGGTCGCCGACCGGTTCTTCGCCGAGCCGGGGACGCGGAGCTATGGCGCCGTCTCGGTGCTCATCAGACTGACCGCAGCGCGGACCGGCACCCACCCGGTCGCGCGGACGGTCTTCCGTCCGCCGCCGAACGTGGACTCCACCCTGGTTGCGTTCGAGCGGACGCGCAGGTGGGGCGCCGAGTACGACCCTCTCAAGCGGCTCGTCCAGGGCTCCTTCGCCCATCGGCGGAAGACACTCGTGAACTCGCTCGAGCTCGCCGGCCTGGCCCCGCGGGCCACGAGTGCGGCAGCGCTCGAGGCGATCGGCCGCCCCGTGAGCATCCGTGCCGAGGCGCTCGACCCGGAGGAGTTCGTTTCGTTCGCCGAGCAGCTCGCCGCGCCGTGACGCGCATCGTCGTCCCCGCGAAGATCAACCTTGCCCTCGTCGTCGGCGAAGCTCGCCCGGACGGCTTTCACGACGTAGCGACGGTCATGCAACGGATCGACCTCCATGACCGCCTGAGCCTCGAGCCCGGCGAAGCGCTATCGGTACGGGGGTTCTCCGACGACACCCTGGTCTCGAGGGCGCTCGAGCGGCTGGCGTTGGCGGCCGGCGTCGAGCCATGCTGGCGGATCCGGATCGAGAAGCGCATTCCGGTGGCAGCGGGTCTCGGGGGCGGGAGCGCCGACGCTGCCGCTGCTCTCGTCCTCGCGAATCAGACCCTTACCGAGCCGCTGGTCGCGGGCGCCCTCGCCGACCTCGCTGCGGGCGTCGGCTCCGATGTCCCTTTCTTTCTCCAGCCTGGACCGAAGCTCGCCGAGGGGGCGGGCGAGCGGCTCCAGCGTCTCGATCTACCGCAGGACTACTGGCTTGTCGTCGCCATGCCCCTTCGCGCTCCGAAGCAATCGACCGCGGCGGTCTACCAGCGCTTCGACGACCTCGGGGGCGGGCCCGGCTTCGAGGCTCGTCGCCTCGCCCTCCTCGACGCGCTCGAGAGCTGCCGCCGTCCGCGCGACTTTGCGGCGTTCCCGCCCAACGACCTGGCCCCGGCGGCCGGAGGTGGCGACATCGCAGAGGAGCTCCGCGCAGCGGGCGCCTTCCGGGCGGACGTGAGCGGTGCGGGCCCCGCCGTGTACGGCGTCTTCAGCCATCGGGCGCAGGCGCGCGCGGCGGCACGGGGAATAGCGCGGCGGGCGCGCTCCTGGCTGACGGTGCCGGTCTGGTAGCTTCGGCTCCATGACGGGCTATCCCGTCCTGGAGCACGGGACGACGCGAAAACCCAGGTGGTTCCCGGCCAACCGCTTCCGGATCGCGCTCGGGATCGCGGTGGTCGAGACCATCCTCATCGTCGCGAACGTCCTCTCGTGGTTCCTGGCGATCGGCATCGCGACGCTGGTGTTCGCGCTCTACCTCGTCGTGCGGCGGAAGGTCAAGAACCCCGTCATTCGCCAGGTGGCCTGGACGGCTGCTCTTTCCCAGACGGTGCCGGTGCTGATACCGCTCCTGCTCGTCCTGGCCACGACCATCGCGATCGTCACGATCGCCGTCTTCGCTCTCGTGATCGTGGTCTTGCTCTTCCTCGACCGGCGCTGAGTTCGGCGAACGTCGTTCTAGACTTCGCGTGGCATTGGGGCGTAGCCAAGTGGTAAGGCAGCGGGTTTTGGTCCCGTGATCGGAGGTTCGAATCCTCCCGCCCCAGCTCAGCCGTCGGTAAGGCCTCTCAACCGGGCGCCCATTCGCGCTGCATGGTCGGCCGCGGCCGGAAGGTTCCTGGCATCGGTTGCCGTCCTGAGCGCGCGAAGGCGGGAGTCGAGCTCGCTGCGACCGGCGGCGTCGAGGGTGTGAGCAATCCGGTCGCGGATCCACTCGAGCACGGCCACGTCGCCGGTCACGCCGGCCAGGTCCTTCGCGGCGGCGTGGACGCGAAGCTGCTGCGTCCAGAGGTAAAACCGCGCTCCATCGATCTCTGCGGGAGGCCGGTAGCGCAGCTCGAGATCGAGGACCGATTGTGTGACGTCGATGGCCTTCTGGGCGGTCCGTGCGGGCTTGTGGGCCTTGACCGAGCGCGTCAGGGCGGCCAAGCCCTCACTCAGCCCGGCGGCGACCATCGGGGGCGGATTGGCGGCACTCAGCGTCTTCCAGGCTGCATTCATGTGCGTGAGCGCGGCCGAGGCGCCCTCCCAATCTTCGATGCGGGCCAGCTCCAGGATCCCCTCGGCGCTCTCCGCCAGGGACGCAAGCTCGGCCGGCATGGGCCCCGGTAGCGCGTCCGTGGGGACGGCGAGAGCCAGTGCCTCGAGGTCGCCGCCGCCGGCGGTCCGGAACTCGCCGTAGCCCGGGGCGAAGATCTTGTCCTCGCTGGTGCCGTCGGAGTGCAGCTCCGCGGCAATCATTCCGCCTTCGACCGGGCCTCGCGGGCCCGCCACGGTCTTTCCGACGGACTTGACCGTGACCTCTTCGAACACGATTCCCGGCGCGTTCTCGGTCCTGTACACGTCGCCAACTTTGGGATCCCCGGGCATGATCATCGCGGCCGGGCCCTCGCGGCCGGCGAGCCACGTCCCTTCGGTGAGGGCGATGGCGCCGTTGCGGTAATCGAAGACGTCCTCGCCGAAGTACCAGACCGATCCATCGTCGGCCTGCGCGTACCGGTCGAGCGCGACCTCCTCGAGGCGACCGTCAAGGTAGGCCATGTACTGCGACACGAGCACGGGGATTTGCTCGCCGTTCGATGTCACCGTTCTCGTGCCGGGTAGGAGCGTCGTCTCCGTCCGAAACGGCTTGTCGTCAACGTGGCCGAGTAGGAGAGCGGAATGGAGACGGCTGATCGGGAAGAGAGGGTTGGTGATCTTGGTGGAGTCGGAGAAGGAGGGCTTGGTGAGATCGACTCGCTCGCTCGCCGGTGCGCAGCCGCGGCCGGTGTAGGTGCCACACGCAGTTGACGGGAGCTTCGAGAGCGCAGCCGGTGACTCGTTGGTGCCGTTGCAAGCGCTGAGCGCGAGCGCAACTGCGAGACCGAGGGCGACGACTGAGAAACGCACGCGGGGCAGCGTAGGCGGCCTAAATGACAGGCAGATGAGAGCCTCCGTGCTCCGGCGCGAACGCGTTGGTGCCCGCCTTGTCGCCGAGTTCGCGGGGGATCAGCCATAATCGGCGCTCGGCCCCGGCGCATGACCCACGCCCTTTGACGCAACCCCTCGCAGCCGTCGTCATGGCTGCCGGCCTCGGCACGCGGATGAAGTCCGCGACGCCGAAGCACCTCCATCCGCTCCTCGGGCGTCCGCTCGTGGCCTGGGTCCTCGATGCGCTGCGCGCAGTCGGGCCGTCGCCGCTTGTCCTCATCTCGTCACCGGCGAGCGCGGCTGAGCTCGCCGCTTCCTTCCCGGGCGTCGAGGTGGTCGTGCAGGAAAAGCCGCGCGGCACGGGCGATGCGGTGGCAGCTGCGCGCCAGATCCTCGAGGGGTTCGACGGCGACATTCTCGTCCTGGCCGGAGACACCCCGCTCCTTACCCCCGAGGCGATCGAAGAGCTCGTCGACGAGCACCGCCGCGAGGGAGCCGCCGTGACCCTCCTCTCGATCGAGCCGGAGGGCCGGCGCCCCTACGGACGTATCGTGCGCGACGAGAAGGGCGAGCTCGCTGCGATCGTCGAGGAACGGGACGCCACGCCCGAGGAGCGAGAGATCCGGGAGCTGAACGCCTCGGTGTATGTGTTCTCGGCGCCCGACCTCTGGTGGGCACTTGGCGAACTCGGGACGGGCAACGCCCAGGGAGAGGTCTACCTGACGGACACGATCGCGCGGTTCGTTCGGGAGGGCAAGCGCGCTGTCGTCTATCGCTCCCAAGACCCGGACGTGGCGGAGGGCGTGAACACCCGCGCCGACCTCGCGCTCGTGGCGTCCCTCCTCCGCAAGCGGATCCTGACCGCCCACATGCTCGCAGGCGTCACGGTCGTCGATCCAGGAACCACGTGGATCGAAGCGGACGTCGAGATCGATCCCGATGCGGTCATTCAGCCTTTCACCGTCCTCCGCGGCCGGACGGTCGTCCGCGGCGAGGCGGAGATCGGGCCTCACGTCGTTGCGATCGACGCCGAGATCGGGCAAGGTGCGACGGTGGGCCCGTTCTGCTACCTCCGCCCGGGCTCGGTGCTCGCGGCGGGCGCCAAGGCAGGCACGTTCGTCGAGATCAAGAACGCCCAGATCGGGGAACGGTCCAAGGTGCCCCACCTCTCCTACATCGGAGACGCGCAAATCGGCGAGGACACCAATATCGGAGCGGGCGCCATCACCGCGAACTACCGTGAGGAGCGCTTCGAGAAGAAGCAGCGCACGGTGATCGGCAGCAACGTCCACACCGGTAGCCAAAATGTCTTCGTACCGCCTGTAGAGATCGGTGACAATGCTTGGACTGGAGCGGGTTCGGCTATCACGGAAGACGTCCCCAATGGAGCGCTCGCAATCGCGCGAGCCCGTCAGGTCAACAAAGAGGGATACGACGATGCTCGACAGCGGAACGACTGAGCTGACCCGTCCGATCCCGGGCCTCGAATCGGTCGAGGCGCCGCTCCAACCGGAGGGACAGCCAGGGCGCTGGATCGAGCGGGGCCCCTCGGGGAAGCTGATGCTCTTCTCCGGGCGCTCGAACCCGGACCTCGCCCGTGAAATCGCCGCCATGCTGAACATCCAGCTCGGCGAGGTTGATCTGAAGACGTTCGCGAACGGCGAGACCTACTGCCGGTACGGGGAGTCGGTGCGTGGCGCCGACGTCTTCATCGTCCAGTCGCCCTCGAGAGGGCTCACGAACGACCATCTGATGGAGCTTCTGATCATGATCGACGCGGCCAAGCTCGCCTCCGCGAACCGAATCACGGCCGTCATGCCCTGGTATCCCTACTCGCGCCAGGACAAGAAGTCCTCGCCGCGCGAACCGATCACGGCCAAGCTGGTCGCGGAGCTCCTGCAGGCCGCGGGGGTCGACCGGGTTCTCACGATGGACCTCCACGCGGGCCAGATTCAGGGGTTCTTCACGATCCCCGTCGACCACATGACCGCGCTCCCGCTCTTCTCCCAGTATTACCGGGACAAGGGGCTCCACGGCCGCGCCGTCGTGGCTGTCTCGCCGGACCCGGGCCGCGCCAAGATGGCGGGGAAGTTCAATCAGATGCTCGATGCGGAATCTCCCTTCGCGATCATGAACAAGGTCCGGCCGGCGCATGACGAGGCCGCCGTGACCCAGGTAATCGGCGACGTCGACGGCAAGATCGCGGTCATGACCGACGACATCATCGTCACCGGCGGCACGCTGATCGCCGGAGCGAAGGCCCTCAAGGAAGCCGGCGCCACCGAGGTCTACGCCTGCGCCACCCACGGCCTCTTTCCCGGCAACTCGTTCGAGAAGATCCAGGCCAGCGAGCTCCGTGAGGTCACAGTGACCAACACGGTTCCAATCGACCCGCTGAAGCAGCCGGACAATGTCAGGGTCGTTCCGGTCTCGAGGCTTCTGGCCGAGACGATCCAGAACGTCTTTTCAGACGAGTCGGTGTCGGCGATCTTCGCCGGCGAGAACCAGCTCTTCTAGGAATCCCCTGCAGCGATGCGGGTTGCGGCGCCGGGTGCTACCACGCTGCTAACGCGCCGAGTTCCACCTCGCGGTTATCCGGCTCGACCTTCTCACCCGTTCTCGTGCCGCGGCCAGTAGCAGCAGCCGCTACGGTGATTGTAGGCCGAGGCGATTCTCTGGGACAGGGCTTTCCCCGACCGCCACGTCAACGGTTGGAGGGAGCTCTCATGGACGCGATGAAGGCGGCGGCGACTCAGTCTGTGTTCCGCGAGGTGAACGAGCGGGTGCGGGACCTGAGCAACTCGGTCGAGCACATGGACATTGACGATCTCGATGAGTGCTTCACGTGCGAATGCGCGCGGCAGGACTGCAAGGAGCGCCTGATGATGAGCCTGGACGCCTACGAGGGGATACGGCGGGTTCCTACGCACTTTGGTGTTGCTCCCCGGATGAGCCACGTTTTCCAGGACGTCGAGCGGATCTTCGAGACGTTTCACGGGTACTGGGTGGTAGAGAAGTTCGGTGAGGGAGGTCTCGCCGCGACTGAGCTCGACCCCCGCTTGCGTCCCCGCCCAGGTTGACGCTCACGTAAACGGCCTGCGGGCGATGGTAAATTGCGCTGCCATTCCGGGCTCGTCAGCCACGAAAGGAAGCGTCGCATCCGGGTATAAGACGTCGCTAGAGAACACTGGCATGAGGTCCGCGAGGAGGATCGCCACCGCAAGAGCTCCCCGTCGGCCCCCGTTCAACTTGCGTTCCGGCGGGAGGATGCGGGAAGCCGGGATTGCGCGTACGGGACACACGCGCCTCCCCTCTGCGGCTCGGGAAGCCGGCTCCCCGCCGTCCAAGGTTCGCTGGTGTGGGGGAACAACCTGACGGTTCTCACAAAACCCTTACAAAACCTGGAGAGGTTCGACGAGGTTCCATCCGAGCTGCTTGGTCGGCGGTGAGCCGGGGCTCGGCCTCGAGGTCGAACACTCCGCGAAGCCTGCGCCGTTTGCGTTCAAACCCAGTGCCCCGGCGAAATAAACCGGGGCCGCACCGACGCTCTGCGGCAAGGCACGATGCGGCCCCGGAAACCTTCCCCGGACGACGCCCTTCGACGTTGGTGCTCGCAGTCCTCGGACGCCAGAGGCGACGATGGCTGCACGGCGGCACCCGGCCAGCCGGGTTTTAATGCAGACGAGCAGGGAGGCGATCGTCCCGTCCAGGCCCGCCGCTGAGCCCGGTCGTTCCGCCGCCTCCCCGCCCCTCAGCCCGCGCGAATCGCCCAGGCCCCGCGGTGTCTGCCACCCCAGACGCGCAAACACACATCGACCTTCCGCTCGGCGTCGGCGTCACGCAGGGGCCATCCGACGCGAACCAGCGGGGCCTTCGCCCTGATGCGAACGCGATGCATGGTGATGGCCGCGGGGAGGCCATCAAGTCGTAATCAGGGTTGGATCGCTTACTTCGACTGTCACTGCCGCTGTCACGCCCCGCGAGTTGCCGCAGACGAAGCGCGTATCTCTCACTGTCGTCAGAAACGGTCGGCCGTCAAGGCCGCAGCAGCCGCACGCCGAGCCCCGCCCGAGCGATCGCGGTGCTGGTCCGCGACAAGAAACCTGCTAGCCGCACTACCAGACGGCAGAAACCCGTATGGGCGCCCGGGGGACTTGACGTTTTCATGGAACTAGGAAAAGAAGGGGTTCTGATGCCGTATCCCCCCGTGACCCAGTTCGAGACTATGAGACGCGCCGTGAAAGCTGAGCTCGCCGCTTCCTAAGGCAAGCGAGGCAGCGCGCCGCGCAGGGCGGCGACTAGATCCCCGCATCCAAATGGCCCGCCGCGCCGTGAGCGGGCGCCCGGCGGTGTAATCGAAGCGACGCTCGGCCGGTTGAGGCCAGCACGCGCCTGGCGTGGGTCACACGAAGGGAGGGCCCGAAATGCGGCCCTCCCGACGAGTGAGTTACGGCAGGTAGAACTAGGAGGTGACGCCGTTCTTGTGCGTCATGACCTTGCCGCTCGTGATCTTAGGCGGGTTCGGAAACGCGGTCTCGAGCCTCTCGTCGCGAATCCAGCTGGCGGCGAGCTTTGTCGACTCGTCGGCCTGCTCGGGAGTCTCGAAGAGTCCGAGTGAGCTGATGACACCGTTGTCGGCCTCGATCAGGTAGTAGCCCTTGAAGCCCTGCAGCTTGCTCAGCTTCGGGACGAGGGTCTCGTTGACCTTGTCGGTCAGCTCGACCGTACGATTCTGGTCCACACCGTCATAACGGCGAATGGTCGCATGCATGTGATGCTCCTTCTGTTGGATCTTACAGGGCAGGAAAGTCCGAACGAACTCCTGCTGCGCTCAGGGCCAGGTGTGATAGACGGAGCCTCGGCGGCTTCCAACGCTAGAGCCCGACGCGCTGTGTCCAACGTAGCAGCGATTCGTGCCCGCTGTCGGATTCGGGATCGCAACCTCAGCAAAGGCGCATGCCTGCTCCAGAAGTCGATCGAGCAGGCGGCCGGCTCTCACTCGCATCGCCGGCAATAGAAGCGTTGGATTGGCCCTCAGCGGGGATGAAGGCCACGTGTTCGACCACGTGACGATGAGGGCGGCAGACCGCGAGTCGTCGCAGCGCTTCTACGACACTGTCCTGCGCACGCTCGGGATCGAGAAGACGTATTCGGACAATGGGCTGGTCGAGTGGGATGAGTTCTCGCTCTCGCCGGCGAGCGACGAGAAGCCTCCTACCCGCGGCCTCCACGTAGGCTTCGTGGCCCCTTCGCGTGCTCACGTAGACGAGTTCTGGCGCGTGGGGACTGAGGCCGGTTATCGCGACGACGGTCCGCCAGGGCCGCGGCCACAGTACCGCGACGACTACTACGGCTCTTTCCTGCTCGACCCGGACGGGAACAGCGCTGAGGCCGTGCACCACGGAGCGGTACACCGTGGGAGCCGCGTCGACCACCTCTGGATCCGCGTCACGGACGTAGCGGCGTCAAAGCGGTTCTACGAAACGGTCGCGGAGCAGACGGGCTTCCGCGTGAAGCTGGACTCCCCCGAGCGCACGCAGTTCGTCAGCGTGAGCGGCTCGTTCTCCGTCGTCCTCGGCACGCCGACCGAGCACCTCCACCTGGCGTTTCCGGCCAGGGAGAATGCGACCGTCGACGAGTTCCACCGGGTAGCCACTCAAGCGGGCTATGAGGACAATGGGGCTCCCGGCGAGAGGCCCGTTTACCACCAGGGCTACTACGGTGCCTTCGTTCTCGATCCTGACGGAAACAACATCGAGGTCGTAAACCACAATCGGGGCTAGCCCACAGGGTTCAGCTGGGGTCAAACGACGGCTGGATCAAGCGTGCGCAAGTTCCGGCGGCGCGAACCGGAAGCTCACCGCGCCTCGGTTTTCGGCCCGCGGCGCTAAGGAGGATGCCGCCGGTTGCCGACTTCTATGTCGTGCGCTGGCGCCCCCGTTTCTCCCTGGTCGCAGCGGCCGGCGGAGCCGGTCTCATCAGCCTGCTCGCATTTCTCTTCCCTGCGGCCGCGTGGGCCTATCGGAGCCCGTCGCTGCATGTCGCGATCGAGACGACGAATGCGCTCATCGCGCTCCTCGCCGCCTACCTCGTGCTCGGGCGCTTTCGGGAGAGCTCGCTCGTCTCGGATCTCGTGCTCGTTTGTGCTCTGGCCCTCTTCGCCTTCACGGACCTCTTCTTCCTCGCGCTTCCGGCTGCCCTCCCAGATGTCTACTTGACCGCATTTCCGATTTGGACCTCGCTGGTGGGAACGCTGCTCGGCACCGGGACGTTTGCAGCCGCCGCCTTCGCAAGCCGCCGCCGGTTGCGCATGCCGGTCCGCAGCCTCTCGCTCGGACTGACGGCATGTGTCTGGGCCCTGGTCGGCACGGCCGCAGCCGTGGCCCTCTTCGGGCTCGGATTCTCTCTCGGCTTCCCCTCCTGGCTTTCCCCGGAGGCGTCTGACCGGCCGCTCTTCGTCGGACACCCGATCGTCCTGACCGTGCAGCTCCTCGCCACGCTCCTCCTCGCGGTCGCAGCCGTGGGCTTCCTCCGGCGCGCGGAGCGGACCGGCGACGAGCTCATGCAGTGGTTCGGGACGGGCGCGACCCTCGCGGCCTTCGCGCATCTGAACTACCTCTTTTTCCCTTCCCTCTACTCCGACTGGGTCTACACCGGCGACTTCCTCCGTCTCGGCTTCTACCTGCTCGTCCTCGTCGGAACTGGCCGCGAGATCCAGACCTACTGGCACCGGCTCGCACAGGTGGCAGTGCTCGAGGAGCGCCGGCGGATTGCGCGGGAGCTCCACGACGGGCTCGCCCAGGAGCTTGCTTTCGTGGTCGCCGAGACCTCCGGGCCCGCCCGCGCAGCGGGGGAGCGCGCGCTCGACGAGTCGCGACGTGCGATCGCCGCCCTCACGCGGCCGGTTGACGAGCCACTCGACGTTGCCCTGGTCCAGGCAGCCGAGGAGGTCGCGCACCGCGTTGGCACGCAGCTCCGTTTCGCGGTCGCGTCCGATCTGGAGGCGACGGCGGACACGCGTGAGGCTCTCATACGGATCGTTCGCGAGGCTGTGACGAACGCGGCCCGGCACGGCGGTGCGAGCGAGGTTCGGGTCGAGCTCGAGAACGGCAACGGGCTGCGGCTGGTTGTCGCAGACGACGGCCATGGCTTCGACTCCGAGGCGCCCCGTGGCGGCGGCTTCGGGATCATCGGCATGCGCGAGCGGGCAGAGGCCCTCGGCGGCGTCTTCACACTCTCGTCGGAGCCCGGGGCCGGAACCGCGATCGAGGTTGTCCTGCCATGAGCGTTCCTCGATTCGCTTTCTTCGACCCGGTGCAGGAACCTTCCGGTTCCCCCACACCCCCTCCTCACGCTCAGAGGTGGGACATCGGCCTATGAGCGATCCCGTCCGGATCCTGATCGCCGACGATCATCCGCAGACCCGCGCGGGCGTCCGCGACGTGCTCGAGAGCGACGGCTTCGTAGTCTGCGCGGAAGTCGGCAACGGGAAAGCGGCCGTGGAAGCCGCCCTGGCCGAACAGCCTGACGTCTGCCTCCTCGACATCCGGATGCCGGGGAGTGGCATCGCCGCGGCAGCCGAGATCTCGAGCGCGCTGCCGGGAACCGCAATTGTGATGCTGACGGCATCCCGCGACGACGCGGACCTCTTCGACGCACTTCGTGCCGGGGCATGCGGGTACCTCCTGAAGGACGTCGAGCGCTCCGAGCTTCCGGCCGCTCTCAGAGGTGCGCTCGCAGGTGAAGCTCCTTTGCCCGCTAACCTCGTCACTCGGCTGATCGACGAGTTCCGCGAGCGCGGGCGCCGAAAGCGGGTCGTTCTCGCTCACCAGCCCGCGGTGGAGCTGCGCCAGCGGGAATGGGAGGTGCTGGAGCTCCTGCGTGAGGGCCTTTCGACGGCCGAGATCGCAAAGCGCCTTTTCATCGCGGACGTCACCGTACGCTCCCACGTTTCTGCGATCCTCAAGAAGCTCCGGGTTCCGGACCGCAATGCGGCTGTCCGCCTCCTCGACGAGCGTTGAGGAAGTTCAACGGTCCAGCCCTATGCAACGCGGGCGGCAGTGGCGATACTGAGTTCAGGAACTCCACCGATCTGGTGTGGGGGGCAGTCATTGGCTCGAGAAGGGGCGTAGGCGCGCCCCTTCTCGCATTTTTGGGGGATGCGCGAGAGGCGCCGCTCGGCCAGGATCGGTGCAGATACGTACACAAGGTGGTGCGGCCCGCCCCGATCCGAAGGATGTTTCGGTGTCTGCACAGGCCAGGAACCCCCGTACTGCCCCTCTCGTCTACGGCGCGCTCATGTCGCTCTGGATCGGGGTCGTGGCAAACTCCCAGATGGAGCCACCCGGCATCGTGGTCGCGGCGCTCTTCCTCGTGCCGCTGGCCCTTCACGCATGGCTCGGTTGGGTCGTCGCCCAGTGGTGGACGCTCGGGCTTGCGGCGCTCCCTGTTGTCGCTGCCGTCGTCGTCGGAGGCCTCGGGTCCGCGCTTTGGATCGTGGTCGTCCTACTCGAGCTCTTTCCGGGGGCGCCGCTGATCGCGGCCGGTGTCTTCGCCCGGCTCTGGCAGGAAGAGCGGGAGAACCCTGCGGACGACCATCTCTGGTCGTTTTAGCGCAAGCTAGGAGACGGCCGAGATTCCGCTGCGGCCGAACTGGCCCTGGAGCTGGGCGACGTACGCGGAGAGGTCCGTCTCTTTCTGCTCGATCCGGCGCTCGAGCTCTTCGACGGCGTCTTCGCGCCGCTCGAGCGAATCGAGCCGAAGCTCGAAATCCGCCTCAGCACCTGCGAGCTCCTGGAGACGCTCTCTCATCTTCTCCTCGAGGTCGTCGAGGTAGCGGGAGCGTCGCTCGATGCGGAGCCGCTCGGACTCGATCATCTCGACCGCGATGAACTCGGAATCACGCTCGGCGATCTCTTGTTCTTTGGCGGCCAGGCGCTCCAGCTCCTCGCCCACCCGCCGGCTTTCGGCTGCAAGCCGGCGCTCCTGCTCGTCGTGCTCGGTGCGGGTAGCCGCGAGGCGCCGGTCGTGGTCGTCGAGCTCTGCCTGGACAGCTGTGAGATGCCGCTCACGCTCGTCGAGTTCGATCTGAGCCACAGCCAGCCGCGATGCGAGCTCAGCGAGCTCGGCGGCTTCGAGGGATTCGTCCTCATTGGCTGCGAACGCATGCGCTTCGACCTGCGGCTCCGCGCTGCCCGGGCGGCGTGTCGCTACGTCGGTGTAGATCTCGACGCGAACGACCGGAGCGGACGAGCCGGCTTTTTTCTTGCGAATGGGCTTTTGCCTCGCTGGGGAGGGGGTCGCCTCGCCGTCAGAGACGGCTTCGATGAGCGGGTCCTCATGCATGCGCAGTGAACTACCCTCTCAGCATTGCCTGGGGGCAGCACAACGCCTATCCCCCGCCGGAGGGGCGTTGGCGGAAACCAACTCGGGCCCCAGAGTCCCTGACGCAAGCCGAGGCCCCATCACGTCAGAGGCTCTTAGCTAGACTGGCGAGCCGGTATGGCTGCTGAACGCGTCAAGCTGGAAGTGAAGCCTCGTGAGAACGGAGGCAGCCCGGCTGCGCGCCGTTTGCGCGCCGCCGGGGCGATTCCAGGCGTTCTCTACGGGAGCGGCAAGCCTGCGCAGCCATTCAGCGTCGGCGAGCGCAATCTCCGCCGCGTCCTGACCGGCTCCCACGGCCTCCACGCCATCATCGACGTCGTCGTCGAGGGCACCCAGAAGCCTCACCACGCCGTGCTCAAGGAGTACCAGCTTCACCCCGTGAAGAACCGCCTCCTCCACGTCGACCTTCAGGAGGTTCGGCTTGATCAGGCGATCCACGCGCAGGTGGTCGTCGAGCTCACCGGCGAGGCGCAGGGCGTCACCGAGGGCGGCGTGCTGCAGCAGTCTCTGCGGGAGGTCAACGTCGAGGCACTCCCGATGGACGTTCCCGACCGGATCGAGCTCGACGTGTCGGCGCTCAACATCGGCGACAACGTGCGTGTCAGCGATCTACCCCCGATCGAGAACGTGACGTACCTCGACGACCCGGAGACCACAATCGCGAGCGTCATCCCACCGACGCTCGAGCCCGAGGAGCCCGAGGAGGAGGTCTCCGAGGAGGAGCTGGCCGAGGGCGAGGTCCCGGCCGAGGGAGAGGCGGAAGGTGCCGCCGACGATGCCGCCGAGCCGGATGCCGACGGGGCGGGCGAGCGCGAGACCACAGACCCCGAGGGGTAAGTCCTCGTGCGGCTGTTTCGTCGAGGCGAGTCTGCCTCGGCGCTCGACCTGCTGGTCGCCGGTCTCGGGAACCCCGGGCGTGACTACGCACGCACGAGGCACAGCGTCGGCTTCATGGTGTGCGACGAGCTGGCCCGGCGTCACGACGCTTCCTGGCGGTCGAAGTTCTCTGCCGATGTCGCCGAGCTCCGGATCGATGAGCGCCGTCTTGCGCTCCTGAAGCCGCAAACCTTCATGAACGAGTCGGGGCGAGCGGTGGCCGCAGCGGTCCGCTTCTTCAAGGTTCCGGCCCAGTCGCTGCTCGTCGTCCACGACGAGGTCGACCTGGAGCCGGGCCGTCTCCAGGCGCGTGCCGGCGGCGGTCTCGCCGGGCACAACGGCCTGCGCTCGATCGCTCAGCACCTGAAGACCCACGAGTTCCTTCGCCTCCGGATCGGTGTCGGACGGCCCGAGCGCGGAGACCGTCGGCCGGTCGCGGACTACGTGCTTTCTCCCTTCGACGAGCAGTTCGACCTGGCGGCGCTCGTGAATCGGGCCGCCGACGCTGTCGAGACGATCGCCCGAGACGGCCTCGAGGCCGCGCAGCGGCTCTACAACGACTAGATGCTCGAGGGGATCGTGACCGCGGTGAGCCGAAGCGCCTCGCACACGATGGTCAAGCCGAATCAGGAGAGCATTCACCTCCGGTGCGGCCTAGGGGTCGAGGGCGACGCCCATTTCGGCGAGACCGTCAAGCACCGCTCGCGCGTCCGGCGCGACCCGAGCCAGCCCAATCTGCGCCAGTTGCACCTGATCCACGAGGAGCTCTACGAAGAGCTCCGCAGGGCTGGTTTCACGGTCGTACCGGGCCAGATGGGCGAGAATGTGACAACGCGAGGCGTCGACCTGCTGCGGCTCCCGGCACGCACGCGCCTGCACCTCGGCAGAGAAGCCGTGGTGGAGGTGACCGGTCTTCGCAATCCGTGCGTCCAGCTGGACAGGCTCCAGCCCGGGCTCATGGCCGCGGCCCTCGGGCGCGACGAACAGGGCGGCCTCGTCCGGAAATCCGGAATCATGAGCATCGTCCTGGCCGACGGGGACGTCAGGCCCGGAGACCCGATTCGAGTCGAGCTGCCTCCGGGACCTCACGGGCCGCTCGAGCCCGTCTAGCTCAGGCGGCGGCCGGTGGGGGGAGGAGGTCGTCGGGCACGTGCGCCTCGTCGATCCGCACCCGTACGAAAAGGCCTTGGCCGGCGCGGCCGTACTCGACCCGAAGCGCCGCCTCCGGCACGGCGGCGAGTGCGTCGGCGTGCTCCTCTCGCCACGCGTTGAAGCGACCAGCCGCGCCTGGAGGTTCGAAGGACGCGACGAGCAGCGGCCGCTTCCCGATGTCTACGAGCTCTCCTGCCACGGCGGGAGCGTAGATGGTTGGTCGGCAATTGTCGTGCTCGCGGGGACGGGCGAGACCAAGCAAGGGTGCGCCATCGCCTGCAGGCAAGGCTAGAAGCCTTGAAAAGGGCGAGGGTGTGCCCTGGCGCCGCGTCTGAGCCGCCATCCGAGGGTGCGGTAATTGTCGATCAACCATCTAGCTGGGGGCTACGATTGCGTCCGCGGAATCGCGGTTCCGTCGCTCGTCATGGACCTGAAGACCCTCACCGAAACTCCCGTTCTGAATCCGCTCGCGCGCGCTCTCGCGGAGACGGATCGCCTGCAGGCGTTCGCGGCCGGTCCTGACCGCGCGCGCGTCTCCGAAGCGCTCCTGCCGCTCTTCCTGGCAGCCCTCTGGACTGCCCGGGACGGAGCGCTCGTCTGCCTGCTTCCCGACGACGCCGATGCTCGAGATACCGCCGAGGCGGCCGGGTGGTTTCTCGGGGAGGAGAGGGTCGGTCTCCTTGCCTCGCGTGGCGTCCGATGGGAGACGGGTCTCCGGCCACCTCCGCACCTCGTGGGCGAGCGAGCGCGTGCGCTCGAGATCCTCGCAGGTGGAGGTCTCGTCTGCGCCTCGGCACTCGGGGTGGCCGACCTGCTGCCGCCGCCCCGGTCGCGCCCCGAGACCATGCATGTCCGGGTCGGCTCCGAGCCGGGCTCCGAGAAGCTGGTCGCGGAGCTCGCCCTCGCCGGGTACGAGCGCGTCGAGCGCGTCGAGGAACGCGGCCAGTTCGCTGTCCGCGGTGGGATCGTCGACGTGTTCCCGTCCACGGGGCGCGAGCCGATTCGCATCGAGCTCTTCGGAGACGAGGTGGAGTCGATTCGCGCCTTCTCCGCCTTTACACAACGCGCCCTGCGCGTGCTCGAAGAGGCGGCGATTCACCCGGCCGCCGAACGGCGGCTGGATCTTTCCGGCTCCGAGCTCGGTGCTCAGGATGGGCCCGAGATCCCGAACGACCTCGTCGCGCCGCTTGGACCACCCGATCTCGTCTGGGAGTCAGAAGAGGTTCGCAAGGTGTGGGAGGAGGAGCTCCTCGACGGCGTTTCGCTGAAGGGCGTGGTCGACCTGAGCGAGCTTCCGTCGGGACAGCCGTATGCCTTCGAGGCGCAGCGGCCGGCGGTCGCCGCGCGGGGGCTCTCCGAGGCCGAGCGCGACCTGGGCGGGTTCGTACGCGGCGGGAACCGGGTCATCGTCACGTTCGCCCACCGCGGAGAGGCCCTGAGGACGAAGGCCCTGCTGCGCCGGATCGAGCCGGTGCTACTCGACGAGGGCGACCCGTTGCCCGCCGAGCCAGGCCTCGTCTTCGCGGTCTCTCGCGCGCGGCGCGGGTTCGTCTCGCGCGACCTCGGGTTGGTGCTTCTGCCCGACACGCAGGTGTTCCGCAAGCGTCCGCCGCGCGCCGACGCCAGGCTCGGCCGCGCGCTTCAGAGCTTCGCGGACCTGCGGACCGGCGACTACGTCGTCCACGAGGACCATGGGATCGGGAAGCTGCTCGGCTTCGAGACGAAAACAGTTGCAGCTGTTACCCGGGACTACCTGTTCCTCGCTTTCAAGGGGGACGATCGCCTCTATGTCCCACACGAACAGATCGGCAAGGTCTCGCGCTACGTCGGCGCGGGCGCCGCCGAGCCGGCACTCTCGAAGCTCGGTGGCAAGGCCTGGCAGCTCGTCAAGACGCGAGCCAGGGCCGGTGCCCGGGAGCTCGCGGGCGAGCTCCTCGCGCTCTATGCGCAGCGACAGCGTGCAGAAGGGGTTGCCTACGAGGTCGAGGGCGACCTCCTCGAGCAGCTCGAAGCCAGCTTCCCGTACGTCGAGACGCCCGACCAGCAGCGGGCGATCGAGGCCGTCAAGGAGGACCTCGAGACCCCCCGGCCTATGGACCGTCTCGTGTGCGGGGACGTCGGCTTTGGAAAGACCGAGGTGGCCGTTCGAGCCGCGTTCGCCGTCGCGGTGGCCGGAAAGCAGACGCTCTTTCTCGCCCCCACGACTATTCTCGCTCAGCAGCACTGGAACACGTTCCGCGAGCGCTACCGCGACTTTCCGGTCAACGTCGAGATGATCTCGCGGTTCCGGAGGCCGGCGGACGTGAAGCGAATCCTGGCCGATTTCGCGGCCGGGCGCGTGGACATCCTGATCGGGACCCACCGCGTGCTGTCGCGCGACGTCGCCGCCAAGGACCTCGGTCTCGTGATCCTCGATGAGGAGCAGCGCTTCGGGGTGGCCCAGAAGGAGCTCCTCCGCCAGCTTCGGCTCGAGGTCGACGTGCTCGCCCTGACCGCGACGCCGATCCCGCGCACGCTCCACATGTCGCTCTCGGGGCTTCGCGACATCTCCGTGATCGAGACTCCGCCCGAAGGCAGGCGCCCGATCCGAACGCACGTCGGCGAGTTCGACGAGGAGGTCGTCCAGCTAGCACTCCGCCGGGAGCACGAGCGGGAGGGGCAGTCCTTCTATCTCCACAACCGCGTCGAGTCGATCGAGGATGCAGCCGAGCACCTCCGCCAGATCTGCCCCGAGCTTCGGTTCATCGTCGCGCACGGCCAGCTGCCGGAGCGGGAGCTCGAGAAGCAGATGCTGACCTTTCTCGCAGGAGACGCGGATGTCCTGGTCTCGACCACGATCATCGAGTCGGGGCTCGACATCCCGGAGGCGAACACTCTCGTGGTGGAACGCGCGGATGCGCTCGGACTCTCCCAGCTCTACCAGATCAGGGGCCGCGTGGGCCGCAGCGACGTTCCCGCCCACGCCTATCTCTTCTACCCCGACAGCCAGGAGCTGACGGCCGAGGCGAGAGCGCGTCTCGCGGCGCTCGCGGACCATACCGAGCTCGGTGCGGGGTTCAACATCGCGATGCGGGACCTCGAGATTCGGGGTGCCGGCGATCTCCTCGGAGCGGAGCAGTCCGGTCACGTGGCCGCGATCGGCTTCGAGCTCTATCTCGAGCTGCTCGGCGAGGCCGTGGCCGAGCTCTCGGGCGCCCGGCGCGCCGTCGGGCGCCCGGTTCGGGTCGACGCCCAGATCGACGCCTACGTGCCCGCGTCGTACATCGACGCCGAGGCGCAGAAGATCGACCTGCACCGCCGTCTCGCGCTCGCCGAGACGGAGGACGAGCTGCGGGAGATCCATGCGGCCGTTGAGGACAGGTACGGCGAAGTCCCGGAGCCGGTCGAGAACTTGTTCCGGATCCAGGAGGCGAAGCTGAAGGTGGCGCGGCTCGGCGCCGATTTCCTCGTGTTCCGCGGGGGCCGCGCCTCGGTCGGTCCGCTCGTCCTCGGTTCGGGCGAGCTGCGCGAGCTTCGTCGGCTCGCGGACACGGCCGTTTACTCGAGCGCACGCCGTGAGGTGAACCGTCGTACTGTCTCCTTCGCGGAAGCGCTCCAGCTCGTCGATGCTATGCTTGAACTCCGGCTCGCCGCCTAGCGACAGCCGCTTTTTTCATGAGGTTTCCTCTCCGTACGACAGTTACCCTCCTCTTCGCCTGTGCGCTTGCCGTGGGCCTGGCCGCCTGCGGTGGGGGCTCCGACAAGAAGAGCGCCGAGGACGTCCCGGTGGACGCGATCGCGCTCGTTGGAGACCAGGAGGTCCCGAAGGCGGAGTACGACGCGCTCCTCGATCGCGCGAAGCAGAGTTACAAGGCACAGAAGCGGCCGTTCCCGAAGGTCGGCTCTCCCGAGTACAACGACCTCAAGGGTCGGGCCGTGCAGTTTCTCGTTCAGCGCTACGAGTTCAGGAGCGAAGCAGAAACCCTCGGCGTGAAGGTGACTGATGCCGAAGTCACCAAGCGGCTCGACCAGCTGAAAAAGACGAACTTCGGCGGCAGCGACGAGAAGCTTCAGGCCGAGCTCAAGAAGCTCGGCCTGACGGAAGAGCAGGCCCGCGAGGAGATCCAGGACAAGCTTCTCCAGGAGAAGATCTTCACGAAGGTGACCGGCAGCATCAAAGTGCCGGAGACGGAGATCGAGGCGTACTACAAAAACAACGAGGAGCAGTTCACGAAGCCTCGGGAAGTCCGACATATCCTCGTCAAGTCGAAGCAGAAGGCCGACGAGCTCTACAAGGAGCTCAAGGGAGGCGCGAGCTTTGCAGCGCTCGCGAAGAAGTTCTCGCAGGACACGGCCTCCGCAAAGCAGGGCGGCAAGCTCACCGTCAGCAAGGGCCAGACGGTGGCGCCCTTCGACAAGATCGCGTTCTCGATCGACGAGGGCGAGATCTCCAAGCCGGTCAAGACTCAGTTCGGATGGCACATCATCGAAGCGCTCGCACCGATCGAGGTGACGAAGCTCGCCGAGGCGAAGACCACGATCGAGCAGCAGCTCAAGCAGCAGAAGCAGAACGCCGCTATGCAGACCTGGCTCAAGCAGACCCAGGCGAAGTACGCAAAGGACGTCGTGTACGCGGCCGGCTACAAGCCGCCTGCCAGCACGACCCAGACCCAACCCCAGACAACCGGCTAGAGCCCTGACCGGCGGCGAGGGACTCGGGGAAGCGATCTCCGAGCTCCAGGAGCTCGCCGAACGGCTACGTCAGGACTGCCCGTGGGATCGCGTGCAGACCGTGGGGACGATCGTCCCGCACACTATCGAGGAGGCCTACGAGGTCGCCGACGCAGCCCAAGCCGGAGATGACGAGAAGCTCGCCGGGGAGCTCGGCGACCTGCTCTTCCAGGTCGTCTTCCTGTCCCTGCTTCTCGAGGAGCGTGGCGTCGGTGATCTGGCGGCGGTCACGCGCGGCCTGCATGCGAAGCTCGTCCGCCGGCACCCGCACGTCTTCGCCGCGGACTCCCTCGATTCACCGGGTGCCGTCAAGGCTCGCTGGGAGGAGCTGAAGGCCGACCAGGAGGATCGGCAGGGCATCTTTCACGACCTTCCCGAGAATCTTCCCGCGCTCGTTTACGCTCGCAAGGTGCAGCGTCGTGCGGTGAGCGTGGGCTTCGAGTATCCGGATCTTGCGGGCGCCTTGACCGATCTCGACGAGGAGGTGAAAGAGCTGCGTGACGAGCTCGACCGT